>JACQVH010000050.1 GCA_016209895.1 Candidatus Hydrogenedentota bacterium
GATTATGACGGGATTGGGTTGTGTGGCTGGCCTTGGGTGTGAAATCTGATGTGCTGGTTCCTCGGTGGCGGTGCATGATTCGGCGTTGGGGAATATGGGCAAGGTATATTCCCGGTCCACGCGACTGGGCCGACCGTGCCGCAACTGGGCGGCGTGCCCGATGATTGACGGCTTCCGTGCGGGGTTCACCGTCAGGGAACGGCAACCCGCAATCACAGAATTCCCAGGGCGGCGTTGATGACGAGTTGGACGTCTACGGCGTCTACTTGGGCGTCCTGATTCACGTCGGCGTCGAGGGCGCCGATGTCCAAGCCCAGCGCGGCGTTGATCACGAGTTGGACGTCTACCGCGTCCACACCGCCGTCAGCATCTATGTCGCCGGCAAGGGCCATGGACGGCTGGGTCTGGATCACCTTCGTGGTCGAGGGCACCGACACGTTGCCGTCGGTGTCCACGGCAAAGATGGCGATCTCGTAGTCCCCTTCGAGCGTGAAGTTGGTGTAGACGCCCTCAAAGTGGTGCTCGACGGTCGGAGTCAGCACCAGGGTCGGCAGTTCAGTGATGGCTTTTGTCGCCTTCCGGGCTGAGAATCCCGGCGGCGTGATGACCGCCCAGACCCGCTCGATGGCACCCGTTGCGGTGACGGGGTCCGCCCAGAGCGTGGGAAGGTTTGTTCGCCGACGACACCACCGATGATCGGGTCATCGCCGGCCAGCAGGATGCCCGCGACCAGCACCGCCTTGCGCCGCAGCGGATTGATGACGGAGACGGTCGTCAGCTTGGGCAGCGAGGTGTTGCCGATGCGGTCCTTGGCGTACACAGCGATCTGGTACGTCCCCGGCGTGGTGAACCCGTCGTAGCTATTTTCCCAATGCGGCGAATCCGTCACCGGCGGGAACAGTTCCACCGAATCCCGCCATGGCTGGGCGAGTTGGTTAGAGATGCGCATTTACACGCGAGTTGTGGCGCGTCTGCTTTGATTCCGAGCGGAAGACCACGGTTTGATCTTTGTCAGCTTAACGCCCAATGTCTGTTCCGCGATTTCAGTATCATGTGCGGCTTGGGCGCGGAGCCAGTAGCCGTTGGAAAGGCCGAAGAACCGGCACAGGCGCAAGTCAGTGTCGGCGGTGATGGCACGTTTTCCCGCCACGATGTCGCCGACGCGTTGCGCGGGCACGCCGATTTCCTTCGCGAGCCGGTACCGGCTGATCCCCATCGGGATCAGGAACTCTTCCAGCAGCAGTTCGCCGGGAGTTACAGGCTTTAGCTTACGCATCATCGTACTCCGTCAGTGATAATCCACGATTTCGACATCTTCCGCGCCGGCGTCCGTCCAATGGAAGCATAGCCGGAACTGGTCATTCATCTGAAGCGCATGAAGAAATCCGGCAAACCGGAGGTTCTGACCATCAATGGCAAAGCCGAACTGGTGGTTCATGACGCGGCGTCATACCAGAAATTCCTGGACCTGATAGACCAAGCCGAAGCCATCGAAGGAATCCGCCGCGGTCTGGAGGACAGGGCAAGGGGTAAAGGCAGACCGATGAGAATCGCGCTCGGCAGCCTCACCTTAGGCGCGTGCCCACAGATGATAAAGGCTTCCCTCTAGTTCGTCCCACAGAACCTTCCCAGAAGCTATTGACACAAGTCATTCTATCCCCTTGGGAACAGATAGGCAAGGAGCGCGTCGAGTTCGCCGAAGTCGGGGATGAGGATGTCGGCGCCGGCGCGTAGGAGGCGTTCGCGTTTGTGCAGGTTCCAGCCGTGGCGATTGACTTCGTCGGAGGCGACGCCGAGCGCGACGCAGCCGTTTTCTTTGGCGTTGCGGATTTCGACGGGGCCATCGCCGCAAATGAGCACCTCGGCGCCGTGCAGATCGTGGGTGCGGATGATGTCTTTGATCACTTTGTCTTTGGAATAGTCTTCCAGGCTGCGGATAGCGCCCAAAATCTCTTTGAAGAAAGGCGCCGCCCCGATTCGTTGCGCCTCGTTCCGGACGTCCTCCTGGTCGGTGCCGCTGAATACGTACAGGGTCACGCCGCGGCCGGCCAGCCGTTTCAGGAATTCCAAAGCCCCGCGTAGGGTCACTTGCTCGATCGTCAATTCCCCTTTTTCATATCGCGCGATGCGGTCTCGAACCGGCACCATGAGCTGTTCGTTGTATATGGTCTTGTAACCCCAGGCGTCCAGAATTTTCTCCTCGGGCACGAGGCCGTGCGCGCGGACCATCTCGACTAAACGTTGCATCTGGTAGATGGTTTGGATGCCCGTGGATTCGTCAATGAACTTCTCGACTTCGCGCTCGATTTCGGGCGTGGGCGCGGTGTCGCCGCAAATGGCCTGGACCATGACGGGTTTCATGACCTTTTCCCAGCCTTCGCGCAACACGCTGACGGTACCGTCGAAATCGAACAAGGCGTGCTTGAATCGGCCACGTTCAACTTCGTTTATGATTTCAATTTGCGTTCCCGGAAGAAAATTTCTCGACATACTCCTCGCTCTCCATTGTGTGGTGAAAATGGGGACGCGCTGCCGCGCGTCGCTACCCCCTGCGCTAAGCATGCCACGTGTGCAGGTTCGAGGCGCTACTCTACCATGAACTCGACCAGCGTGTGAACTGGGATGCCGGCGAGCTTTTCGCGGCCCTTGAGCGGCGGAAGCTCGATCACGAATGCCGCCTCCACGATTTCCGCCCCCAACTGACTTACTAGCCGGGCCATCGCCGCGACCGTGCCGCCCGTGGCTAACAGGTCATCAATAATCACGACGCGATCACCCTTTCTAAGCGCGTCCGCATGTATTTCCAACGTATCCGTGCCGTATTCGAGATCGTAGGTCGCCGCGATGGTGCGCGCGGGCAGTTTTCCTTTCTTGCGCACCGGAACGAACGGCACGCCCATGGCATACGCCAATGCCCCGCCGAATATGAATCCACGCGCTTCCATGCCAACGATGGCGTTGATGCGCTGGTTCGCGTAGCGCGCCTTCCATCCGTCAATGATATGGCGGAAGGCGTCGGGATACTGAAGCAGCGTGGTGATGTCCTTGAACTGAATACCCGCCTTGGGAAAGTCAGGGACATTACGGATCAAGGGTGCGAGGTCCAAAGCTCGGTTCTCCTTCCACGAGTCAGAGCCGATACCGGTCAGGGCTTGAAATCTTCGACGTGCTCGGTCACGTAACCGCGTAGCCGCTTGATCACGTCGTTCTCGATCTGGCGGATGCGTTCGCGCGTCAGGCTGAACTTCCGGCCCGTCTCCTCCAATGTGTGCGCCTTGCCGTCCATCAACCCGTATCGGAAGCGGATAATGTTTTCTTCGCGGCCCGTGATCTGCCGCATTAGTTCGTCCAACTGTTGGTCGAGTTCAATCTGCAAGATGGCATCGTCGTGCCGCAACGGCTGCAAACTCTCCGGGATGCCCCGGCCGTTATCGTCGTCGGTGCTCTCGAGGGTATCCAGTGGGGAGATTTCTTCGACAAATTCCTGCAACCTTCGAGCCTCGGTGGGTTTCACACCCATCAAATCCGCAACCTCTTCGGGTTCGGGACGCTTGCCGGTCTTGATATAAAGTTCCTCCGCGACTTTTTTGTAGCGCGCCACATTATCCGTCACGTAGACGGGAATGCGGACCGTTCGCCCGTAATTTGAAAGGGCGCGGGTGATCGCCTGTCGAATCCACCAAGTGGCGTACGTCGAGAATTTGCACCCCCGCGTGGGATCGTAGCGTTCAACGGCTTTCATCAGGCCCAAATTGCCTTCCTCGATCAGGTCTTGCAGCGCCAAGCCGTAGTACAGGTACTTCTTAGCGATGCTGACCACCAGCCGCAGATTCGACACAATCAGTTTGCGACGCGCCTCGCCTTCGCCCCGTTGCGCCCGCTTGGCCAGACGGATTTCGTCCGAAGTAGACAATAAGGGAATCTTGGCGATCTCGGCCAGGTACGTGCTGAGGCCGGTGTCTCTCGTTTCGGCCATTGCTCTCACCTCATTAAATACTTCGGCACAAATCCCCGGCGCATGAAGGCGGAAGCGGGGTCCGCGCCCAGCCGATCAAGAAACGTCCAGAACGGGATGTGCTTCTCTGAGACTCGAATCACTCGCGGCGGTGTATCCAGCCCGGCGGCCTCGGCCGCGCAGTGAATGGCGTCTTTAAGGTCTCCCACCGCGTCTACTAAGCCCAACTCGAGCGCTTGCCGGCCGGTAAACATCCGGCCATCGGACAATTCCCGGACCTTTTCCGGACTGAGTTTTCGCTCTTCCTGGACGGTTTTCATAAACTGCTCGTGAAAGTCGGTCATGACGGTCTGGAGATGTTCTCGCTGGCGGTCGGTCAGCGGCTCGTTGAGAGAGCCGATTCCTTTGAACTCGCCGGTCTTGATGGTCTCCAACCGAACTCCAATTTTCTGAAACAACTCAGAGGCCGAAGTATATTCGGTAAGCACGCCGATACTGCCGGTTAACGAACTGTTGTTCGCGTAGATTCGCTGCGCCGCCAGGCAGACATAGTAGCCACCCGACGCGGCCGTCGAACCCATCGAGGCGATAACCGGGATACCATCCTCGGCGGTGCGCTGCAAATCCTTGTAGATTTCTTCGACGACCGTAATTACACCGCCAGGGCTATCCACCCGGACCACCAACGCCTTCGTGTCCGGGTCGTCGGTCAACGATTCCAGGTCCTCCAGAATTCGCCGCTCGTCGAGCAACTCATCGCGCACGTCCAAGACGGCCACGCCCGGGCCGTGGTCCATCAGAGGGTTGCCGCGACCCAAAATGAAACCCAGTAAACCGGCGCACGCAATAAAGAAGAATGCCAAGCCGAGGCTAAAGGCAAAACCCCACGCCATGAGGCAACCGGACGCCGGCCGGGGCTTCTGAACTGCGGTTTTGCCGGTACTCGTCGAGCTAACTTCGGTCATTCGGGCATTGTACTGGAGTGTTCCAAAGTGTTCAAGGCGCGGCCCGAGAGCTATACCTTAAGACGAGCAATTCACGTTCCAATTCAATCGGCGGCGCGAACTGTCGGAATCGGCGCAGTTCCAAATTGCTCAGTTTGACACTTCGCGGTCAAGTGGCCACAATCTGCGCAATGTTGAATACACCTGAGCACTTCATGCGTTACGCCATACGGGAAGCCGAGCGGGCGCTCGACATCGGCGAGGTACCCGTGGGATGTGTCATCGTCCACGAAGGCCACATTGTCGGCAAGGCCCACAACCAGCGGGAGTTACTGCAGGACCCCACCGCCCACGCGGAAATACTGGCAATCACTCAGGCCGCCGCGTATTTCAAGAGTTGGCGACTCGAAAAGACTGCGCTCTACGTCACCCTCGAGCCCTGTCCGATGTGCGCCGGGGCCATCATTCTGGCGCGCGTCCCGGAGGTGTATTTCGGGGCGCATGACCCCAAAGCCGGGGCCTGTGGGACACTGATGAATCTTTTGGAGGACAGGCGTTTCAACCACCAGCCGACCGTGACGGCCGGCGTGCTGGCGGGAGAGTGCGGCGCACTGCTCAGCGATTTTTTCCGTTCTATCCGACAGCAGAACAAGTAGCGCTCGACCGGTACGCCGGACCTCGAAACCTTTGCCCCCGCCTCGATTCATCGCTATAATCCGCCCGATGCGATGGGCGCAATCGAAGTTGGTCCCTAACCGTAACGATTTACACGAACGGCGAGATTGAATGAGCGAAGTTCTTGAACAATTGGTCGAGTTGTCCCGCTATCTTGGCGCACCTTCGCGGGGTTACGCGATTCTCGGTGAGGGCAACACTTCGGCGCGTCTGGACAATGACACATTTTTCATCAAGGCCTCCGGCACCACGCTGGCTACCATTGACCACACCGGATTCGTCGCGGTGCGCATTTCGGTCGTACTGGAACTACTCGATGCTCCGGACGCGGGCGACGAAGACGTGACGCGCGTGCTGCGCGAGGCCCTGGTGGATTCGCAGGAGAAACGCCGGCCTTCCGTGGAGACGATGCTGCATGCCATCCTGCTGCGAGTGCCGGAATATCGCTTTGTGGGCCACACGCACCCCGTCTACACCAATGCGCTCCTCTGTTCCAAGGTGGCGGAAGAGGCCGTGTCCGGTCGTATCTTTCCCGACCATATCGTCTCGATGGGCCACAAGTCGGTCTATGTTCCGTACGTGGACCCGGGTCTGCCGCTGGCGCGAGAAGTGAAGCGGCGGTTTGAACATTTCGTCGAGGAGGAGGGCGTATTACCGAAGGCGATCCTGATGCAAAGCCACGGCTTGATCACTATGGGCGAGTTGCCCAAAGCCGTCACCAGTTGCACCGACATGGCCGAGAAAGTCTCGCAGATTCTGGTCGGTACGTATGCCCTGGGCGGACCCCGGTTCCTCGACGCAAAAGACGTGCAACGCATCTTCACGCGGCCGGATGAACACTACCGGCTGAAGAGTATTGCCGGGTAGAGTGCGATAAGTTTCCGATATGCTGATTACCTTTGGATAGGGACGTGCAACGAAAATGAAAACTCTTCAACAAGCGGAAGCATTATCAAAAAGCGACCGCGCCTTAATATCGCGAATCAAGGATTTGATTCTTCAACGATTGCCGGACGCCCAAGTCTATCTTTATGGCAGCGTCGCCCGCGGAACCGCGGGTCCCGAGTCTGACTACGACGTCTTGGTACTTACCGATCGGCGTTTAGACATGGACGAGAAGAACCTTGTGCGCGACGCAATCTACGATATTGAATTATCGAATGAGGTGATCTGCCCGATAATCTTCTACTCTAAGGAAGAGTGGAACTCGTCTCCCCTGAGTGGCTCGCCATTTCGCGCGGCGGTCGAGGACGAAGCCATCGCACTATGAAGGAAGAAGTCCGGGACTACATCCGGTTTCGCATGACGCAGAGTCAGGAAACCCTCCAAGAAGCACAAATACTTTTGTCTGAGGGCCGTCCGCGTGGCGCTGTAAATCGGGTTTATTACGCGTGTTTTTATGCTGTTCTTGCCCTGTTGTGGACCGAAGGTATGTCGGCCCGAAAACACCGCGGAGTCCTATCACTATTCGATCGGTATTGGATCAAGACAAGACACTTACCGGCGGAAATGGGGAGCTTCTTTCATGAAGTCTTTCATATGCGCCACGAGGGCGACTATGCGGTGAGTGAAGTGACGGCGGAAGAAGCAAGGATTCACCTTGAACGTGCCGACGACTTCTTGTCAAAAGTCTCTGTACGCGTTGAACAAGCGCTAGGGCAAGGCCCGAGCGAGACAGAATCAAAGTAATATTCCGAGGAACATGATGTTGTCCAAGATTGAGCGAAATAGGAATTCGGCAGATCAGATTCCGGAGCAGTACGCGGCCTGGCAATTGTTCGGGGCCGGCATGGAGAACGTCGGGAAAGACGGCAAGCCGGTGACGCTGCCGTTGCGCGAACCCAGTGAGAACGAGATTCTCTTGCGCGTGGATGCGCTCGGGCTGTGTCAGTCCGACCTGAAGATTATTCAGCAAGGGAGCAAGCACGCCCGATTACGCGGTCGAGACTTGAGCACGGAACCGACCGTGTTGGGGCATGAATGCGCGGCCACCGTAGTGAAGGTCGGCAAACGCTGGAAAGACAAGTTCCATGCGGGGGAACGTTATATTGTCCAGGCGGACATTTATTACAAGGGCCTCGGGTATGCCTTCGGCTACCTCATCCCCGGCGGCCTGGCACAGTATTGCTATCTCGACGAAAGGGCGTTGGACGGCGATGAAGGCTGCTATCTATTGCCGGTAAGACCGGAGACGGGATACA
This sequence comes from Candidatus Hydrogenedentota bacterium, assembly GCA_016209895.1. Taxonomy (GTDB): domain Bacteria; phylum Hydrogenedentota; class Hydrogenedentia; order Hydrogenedentales; family SLHB01; genus JACQVH01. The sequence continues at coordinate 7,776 of JACQVH010000050.1, forward strand.
GCCAGTCGGCGCTTGCTGAGCCGTGGGCCTGCGTCGAGATGTCGTACAACCTCGACGACCGGCGCGCGCCGGGCACGGGCCGTATGCTGATTGTGACGGACCAGCCATCCGCGTGGGCGAAGTCTTACCCGGATGCCTTGGTCGCTACACGTTTGGCGACTCAGTTTCCTGAGGCGGAATTTGATGACGTGATTGCGGAATCGCCGACGCCCGGTATCGTCAATTTGCTCGCGCCGCGGCTGCGCAAGAACGGCGTCATGTATCTGCTCGGAACACCCGCCGAGGCGGGCGCCGCCGCACTCGATATCGGGCGGATTCACTATGAGGGAGTACGCTTTTTCGGGGGCGCGACGGATTTGCAGACCCTCGCCGAACGGCACGCTCGCCACGACTTGCTGCCCGGCGGCGACGCCTTGTTTATCGGCGCCGGTGGGCCGATGGGCCAGATGCATGTCCAGCGCGCGCTCGAAGTCAAGAATCGGCCGCGGCGCGTGGTGGTGACGGACTTGGACCGAGGCCGCCTGGACCATATCCAGAAACGTTTTCACGATCTTGCGGAGCAAAACGGCGTCGAGTTGCTCACGTTCGCGCCCAGTCAGTTCGCCAACCAGCAAGCGATGGATGCTCACGTCCGCTCCCTCACTCCGGGCGGCTACAGCGACGTGATCATTCTTGCGCCCGCAGCGGCCGTGGTGTCGTACGGGGCGGGAATGGCGGCGGATTTTGCGCTGATCAATATCTTCGCCGGGGTCGGGATCGGAAACGTGGCCGCCGTATCGCTGCACGATTTGTGTCGCGGCGTGAAGCTCATCGGTTCGAGCGGGTCGCGGATCAGCGATCTTCGAAAAGTCCTCGAGATGGTCGAGTCTCGACAACTCAACACCAATTTCAGCGTCGCCGCGGTCGGCGGCCTCAACGCGGCCAAGCAAGGCATCGAGGCCCTGCGCGACGCGCGTTTTCCCGGCAAGACGGTCATCTATCCGCAGATTCCGGAACTGCCGTTAATGGCGGTGGAAGACGTGCCCGAACACGTGCCGGAGCTGCGAGGCAAACTGGGACCGCAAAATTCGTGGACCCAAGAGGCCGAGGCGACGTTGCTCGAGAAGTTTGCGGCACCAAAACAATGATGACGGGGAATGACGGGTCAGACTTGTCGGACGTGTCCGACCTGTCCGACAAGGGGTATCACACAATTTCATGGGAAGACTAGAAGGAAAGAAAGCGGTCGTCACCGGAGCGGCGCAGGGCCTTGGTGCGGCTATAGTCGAGCGGCTGGCCGAAGAAGGCTGCGACGTCGTGGCCTGGGACCTCAACCGGGCGGGCGTAGAACAGACCGCACGGCAAATTGGGGAACGAACGGGCCGGAAAGTCTACGGCCGTGTTCTCGACGTAACCGATGCCGCCGCCGCGCGCAGCGCCATGGACGAGGCCGCCGACGTCCTGGGCGGGCTGGACATCGCCGTGTGCAATGCCGGCGTGCTGTTCGCCGGCGACTCGATCGGGTTCGACATTGCCCAATGGCGCAAAGTGATCGAAGTAAACTTGGTAGGATATTTCATCACGGCCCGCGAAGCGGCCCGCGTGATGCTCAAGTTCGGCGGCGGTTCAATCATTCAAATTAATTCCAAGTCTGGAAAGAAGGGCAGCTACAAGAACACGCCCTACTGCGCCTCCAAATTCGGCGGCATCGGCGTCACGCAAAGCCTCGCCTACGAATTCGCCGAGAAGAACATCCGCGTCAACGCCGTCTGCCCCGGCAACCTCCTCGATTCCCCGCTCTGGGTGGACAGCCTCTACAAGCAATATTCGCAGCGCCTCGGCCTCACTGAAGCGGAAGTGCGGCAACGCTACATTGATCAAGTGCCCATGAAGCGTGGCTGCACCTACCGTGACGTCACCAACCTCGTCGTTTTCCTCGCGTCCGACGAATCCGGTTACATGACCGGCCAAGCCATCAACATTACCGGCGGCCAGGAAATGCGGTAGCAATGGTTGATCGATCGGTTCGACTGACGATCCAGTCCCGAATATCTTGGGAGTTTTGGCCCATGCGATGGCGATTCGTTGCGATTGCGATCTTTATCTTGTGGTATGGTGGCTCGAGTTGGGGGGCCTCGATCATCGTGGCCGCGTCCAATTCCTCGCCCGAATCGAAAGCCCGAGCAGACTTGGTATGCGATGGAACCGACGACCAAGTGGAACTCCGCACATCGCTTACGAAGGCGGGCACGTTCAAGTTCCTGTTAGACCGGAATCCGGCCAAGCAGTTTGAGGTTGAATGCTACGGAAAACACTCTGTCGAATGGCTGCCCGGGGACTATTACCTCGGCGCGACGCTGACTATTCCCGACGCCGTTGATGTAGCGATACATGCCGAAGGCGTTTACCTTCACTACCGGCCTACCGATGGCGACGCCGTGGTCGTTACCGGCGCCAACCGGTGCCGGTATTACTTCGGCACAATCGAATTGGGATCGGCTGGCGCAGCCCTGCGCATCAAGCCGACAGCGGCGATGCCCACCCTTCAGAGCAAAATCAGTTTTTCGGGTCTCGTGGGGAAGAATCAGAAGGGGACCGGACTCTACGTGGATTCAAGTGTCGAGAACGTGTGCACGAACTGGTTCGAGGGTACCGACGTTTCCGGGTTCAACACGGGTGTGTACGTTGGCGCCGCCGGAGCGAAGGGAGAGCCGGGCGCGGGCAAGAGCGATACCAACTGGTTCTGGTTCAGCTATATCCGGATGTGTACCACGTGTATTCAGGAGATGAACGCCGGAGTTGACGACAACGTGTGGCAAGTGAACGTGGACGCCAGTCTCCCCAACTCGACGGGCATTCATATTGGCGGAAAATACGGCAAGTGGTACATCATCGCGGGCGCGTGGCAAAACGAGCGCGTCAATAAGGTACTTGTCCTCGATCCTGGGACGGCCCACAACGTTATCGAGGTGCATCCCCCCATTAGGCAGTTCCAATGGCAAGACGACAGCGGCAATAAGACCAACGTCATATTGGGTAGCGCGTCAAGAAAATTCAATAGAGACAAGCCGGCGATAAATAGAGGCAATCGCCAGGAATAATGGGTGCCTGCCCGAACCGCGCACGCCGTCAGAATCGAGCCAAGACCAGGTCTGTGCCCGGCGTCTTTCCGCTGGTGTCGCCGAGACCGTCGTTGTCTTCCATGTCTGCGCCGGAGCTATATAGAATGTAGCTGCCTTCGACCGGCTGCCACCGGAAGGATTCGCCGGTAAAGGGGTCTTCCGGAAGTTGAGGCAGATAACTCGGCGCCAATTCGCTGAGCGAAGTAGGCAACGAATCATGGTCCAGCACATACAACCGAATGGCTGCTGCCACGATGGTCCCGCGGACTTGCGCGCGGGTGCGGGCCTCGGCCTCCGGCAACTCCAGGTACCCCGACATGATGGTTCCGCTCAACGGGTCGGCCATCAGGTCGCTCGTGTCCACCGTCTGTGCTTCGTAAAAGGGCAAGGCCAGATAGTCGCCCAGGAAACGTGCCGGATTGGTCAGCAGTACTTCTCTCTCATCCGGGGTGAGCGCGTCGAAGTCGCCGGCACGCCTTCTTTCTTCCAGCCAGGAATCTATCCATTGCAGTTCGGTCGCGGCGGCGTTCTGGAGAATGTCGAATCGCGCATCTTCGGCCTGCAATCGAGTGATCAATGACCGGTAGTCCTCAGCGGATGCATTCGTCCCGGAGGCCAAGTTAGTCATGGAATTAGTTGCGATGTTGATCATCGCATAGCCCACAAGCGCATTAATGATAGCTCCGCCGTTGGTCGAGTCAGTCCCGAACTGCACCAGCGTGACGTAATCATCGAACGCGCTGCTGTAATTCCCTTGCAGCCCTTCCCATTCCATTTGCATGGCCAAGGCGCGGGTGAGGTTCCGAAAATTGGCGAGGTAGGGCATGGGTTCATCGGGTCCGCGGGGTAACGGCGCTTGGGCTGTGCCGGCCGCCAACCCTTCCCGAAGGGCGTCGAACGCTACTTGGCATTTTTCGAAGAACGTCCGTAGTTCGGGGTCGTCTACCCATCCCTCTGCCCGCATCTTATCCAACAGCGCGCGGAATTTTTCAAAATCGAATCCGGGCAGCAGTTCCGCGGCCCGAAGGAAATAGTGAAAGCCATTGTCAGGGGAAACATCGCTTGACGAGATGACCTTCGACGTGGATGAATTGGCCGCTAGTTGATTGCGATAGGCCTCCCAGGCCGTGCGCAGAGATTCCAAGAAAGACGCGGATAACGTTTCGGAAACTTTCGCAATTGCCGAACTCCCGTCGCGCCGTCGTGCTGCATCATTCCGTGGTCGAGCATTCCGCCGCAAGGCGCCTGAAGGTCGCGCAGTACTTTGGACGGCATCCGGCCGAATAACCTCACTGGGCGGCCGCCCCGCCTCCCGCAAGCTAATGGTAAGAAGGACAACTACCACCGCAATTCCCACCAGCCCGCTCACCACCAGTATCTTCTTTGGCATATCAGATCGTCCCCCCGCCAGACACACGGGAAAGAACCAAGGTCTCTTGAATATATGTCCGATTTTCGCGGGATCGATCAAAGAGGCAATTATTCAAGCCGAGGCGGTTCGTTTTCGCAGTGTCTTGCCGCTGAGTAAGTTTTCTCGTGGCCGGCGACGCAGGCGTTCATACGCCACGGGCCGTCTTTGTCGGCCCCCCACACCCACGGTTGCGTTCACGGTTTCGCCCAGTTCTCAACTTCCAAACCTGGTACCCGCCGGAAATGGCGTTCATTATTGGTCACCAGTTTGTAACCTAGTGTGATCGCGGTCGCCGCGATAACCAGGTCGAAGTCGTCCAAAACCGCGCCGCTCTTTCCCAAGGAGGCCTTCAGTGAAGCGAACGTCTCGATGACCGCACGGGTCACTTCGACTACTTGGAAAAGCTCCCCGGTACGCCGTGCCCGGGCAAGGTTTTCCTCCCGCCGTTCCGATTTCAATGCCCCGAACAATAGTTCCCCGTAAGTGATAATCGAAATGGCCTTCGGGTGGGCCGAATGCCGTCGAAACTCCTCGAGCACCCACGCCTCCCCTTTCAAGGCGTAGATAATGATGTCGGTATCAATCAAATACACGCGTAGTCCGGAGGCGTCGCCCACTACGCCGGCTGCGCCGGATTTCCGCCGCGATAGTCTTGGCGGGCCGCTCGTCTTTCCAGGTGCCAGACATTTCCAGGAAGGCCTCCGTGGCGTCGGATGGGTTCGCCGAGAGCCGCGCCAGGAACGCCTGGATCAGCGTGACTACTTCTTGGCTAATGGAGCGATTGTCTTGTGCCGCCCGCGCCGCGAGCGCTCGATACAGGTTGTCGTCAATGCCTTTCACTTGCAATGTCGCCATGTTCAACACTCTCCCGGAAAATTCGGTCCGTTTATCACCTTGGTCAGGTTATCACGATGTTCATGAAAAATCAATAGAATTTCATGAACTCGGCAGGCTTCGCTTGATGCGGATTATGTGTCGCCGCGTCGAGTACAATAGTTCTCTTGACGCTTGCTTGCCCTTGTTTGTGACAACCGATCTAAGATCGCTCCCCGATGACCGCTGCCAGTAAATTCCCCAATTGCTCTCGGGTTGAAATCAGCTCTTGATCGTTCATCGTGTGCTTGTCTGGGGCAGCGGCGATATCGGTCTTGACGCGCTTCAGAAGCTTTCTTGCGGCGTCTACGTCTGCTTTTTTCGCTTTGTACTTCTTGGGATGGGAGGCGATGTCGTCGAGGAGATACAGGTACCCGTAATCTTCGATCCCTTTCCGCACCACTTCCCAGCGGATGCTGCTGCAGATGCGGTTTTTACCGGGGTAGACGATGTGCGGATCGCCCGCCGGGAGCGGCAGGCGGTCGGCGCAGTAGATGCTCGCGCCCGTGGCATCGAGCCAGGGGGACACGTCCACGGGCGCGGGCACGTTCGACCAAGTCAGCCAATAGTTGTAGCCCCAATGCAGGAAGCCTTCGAGGTCGTGCGTGTACGAGAGCCAGAACAGGATACGGTTGCGGATGGAGGGATAATCCAAAAATCGGTTCGGATACTTGCCTTGCGGCGCGAGGCAGACGTAGCTCCAGAACACCTCCTTGGATTTCCTTTGCTTGGCGGGCTTGACGTGTTGAATCTGCGGCACGCGGATGTCAATCGCGCCTTCGAGTCCTTCGCTCATCACGGCATCAATAATCGGCACGCCGGGCAGCCACTTACGCACGCATTTCGCGCGGTGTATCCAGGAGGCCTCGTTCGCCGGGATGGGTTCATCGGCGATGTGCTGAACGTAGCGTTCGGCCCAGCCGCGCTCCTTCAGATGCGCGTGAACGGCCTGCAAGTACGCCTTCATGTAGGGCTCGAACTGTTCTTCGGAAACTTTGCTGGGAGAGAGCTCAAGCGGCTGGCCGTCGGCCCCGAGTACATGGAATCGGCCCCAGATGATCGGACTCTCCCAACCGCCCGAACGCCCCGCGACGTGGCTGCCTTCGATCCAGGTCACGCCCGCTTTCTTGAACGTCTCGACCCACCGGTCCAGCGCCGTGAAATCGCATTGGAGCGCACCGGCCGCGTCCTGCCTCACTTGGACCAGTCCCCAGAACGGGGTGAGGATGGTGTCCTGCTTGTGCCGGGCCATGTCCTCCGCCACCTTCTCAATCCACGCCCAGCATTCCTCGGTCCACGGCGCGATGCGGTAGTAGTTCGCCAGTGCATCCACGCTGAACCACTCGGTGTGGTGCAGGCGCGGCTCATCCGGCAACGTGAACGGCCACACCCTGAGTTCTAGCGGCACGTCGAAGTGGGTGGCTTGTCCGGCGCCATCGGTGAGATCAATTGCGAGCGCCCCTGAGTACGTCCCGGGACCGGTTCCCTTGGGCACGCGCACCGACACCCATAGCGGCTGTGTCCATTCGTCACGAATGCGAATGACGGGGTTTTCCAGGAAGGCGTCCGGGAAGAACGCCGGCGCTCTGCGCAAGTACATGGACGGATCGGTATTCTCTTTCGGATTGTTGAGGACGTAGGTGTACCAGACCCAATACGCCGAGAGATTCTCTTTCGAGAAAGTCGCGCCGTTCGGCCCCGCCAAGTCCGGCAAACTGAAGTGCGCCGAGGAAATCTCGACGCCCTTCGGCACCCGCACAATGACTTGGGCGTCCTCCGTCTCATTCCGTGCCGCACGGAGTGTAATCGCAACTGAGGCGCCCTCCGGACGCGGCGTGTCTGGAAACACTTTATCTAACGAATGCGTCGTCCAATATTCGATGGACGCTGGGTAACACTTCCCGGACAGCGTCAGCATCCCGACCAACGCCATCGCGCAAATGACTGTCAATTTCTCGTCCATGTCCCGCTCCTCCCGTTTCCCCAGCGGCCGATAGTGAAAGGCCCAAATCTCCCGCATGTTAGGAAATGCCGTTTGCCGAAGCAAACCAGGTCATATCGCGAGCGTACTGCGTCGCAACGACTTGACAAGGCACCGCCAACGGAGACAACCTCTAGGTATCGGAGGAAGTGGAATGGGCATGTTCAAGATTCGAGCGAAGGTATCCAACAGCAAGAATCCAGAATTATCCTTCGAGGAGGAGTTTTGGATTGACGCCGGTGGCCTTTACTCTTTTGTCCCCGAAGACCGCCTTGAACGGATCGGCGTGGAACCTTCCGCAACGCGGAATCGGGTGCTCGCCGATGGAAGGCACGAAACCCCGCTGCTGGGTTTCTGCGACTTCCGAATCGAGGGGATCGAAGGCTCCATCCCATGCCCAGTTATCTTCGCTCCGAAAGGTTCATTGTACCTGATCGGCGCCACGGCGCTGGAGACTTTCGGCGTCGAGGTGGACCCCATTCAAAAGAAACTCAAGCTGATTCTGGCTGTGATCGGCGGCTTTCTCGCCTCTTGTTGATCGACCGGACACCAACGGGTCCGGCCAGGATGTGCCGCCCTCCGTATTTCACGCCGAACCCGGTTGGTGGTATACTTGGGCTATGTTGATTACTACAGGAAGAGTTCGACACGGCACGATTGAGTTGGACGACCAGAGCTTGCCGGAAGGTACCATCGTAACAGTACTGTCTGCCGAAGGCAACGAAAGTTTTGCGCTTTCGCCGGACGAAGAAGCGATGCTCTCGGCCGCCATTGAAGAGGCGGAGCGAGGCGATAGTATACCCGCTTCACAGCTTCTCCGGCAGATTCGGAAATCGTGAGGAGACCGCTCCCGGTCATCGTCGTCGGACGCGCGGCGCACGCGATCGAAGAAGCGGCGGACTGGTGGGCTGCTAATCGGTCCAAAGCTCCCGATGCCTTCCCCGATAAAGGCATGCTCCCGGTCACCGAAGGTCAATTACCGTGTCCGTTTGACATCAGCAACGTTGCATCAGAAACTGCCCCACTGCATAATTTGGTTCAATGAGGACTGATAAGGACCGAGCCTCTCGATGAATTCCTCGACGACTCCTGATTTTGGGATTTACTACCGGAGATTATTGGATTATATGGACTTGGAAACTCAGTACGCCGAAATGGCTTAGGACGTAGATCGGGAAAAGGAAGCACTTGAGTGGGCGGAAGCAACAATTGGAGACGTTAATGGTCCGGAACCTCCACCCGCTGACCCTCGCGCCGGGCCATTTCGATCACGAGATTAACGTCGTCTTCTTCCCATTGGCGCAGGCCGCAGGGGACCGGTTCGATGCGAGTGTCCGTTTGTGCCGCCAGCACCCAAAGTTTACCCACATCTTCCCACTCGTATTCTCCGTCGAAGCGCGGTGAGACGATTACCAGGTCTATGTCGCTCCACTCATGAATGATGCCCGATACGTGTGATCCGTACAGAACACCAAACTTCACATCATAAGCCTGGAGTCTCAACGTTCTCAGATAGTCTTGAACCACTCTTAGTACTGAGTTGTCAACCATTGCAGGAGGCTCTCACAGTTCTTTCTTAAGGACTCCAACTTTTCGCGTCCCGGAAGTGGAACCTCCATCCCGGGATAGCGACCAATCTGACAGAACGCGTTCATTTCCGCCAGCAAGGCACTTTGCTCGTGACCGAGATTGACACCAGCCAGCGTAGCCAGTTTCGGTAGATTATGTATTCGTGGCGGCACTTCGCCTGTGTGGCGACACACCTGCGCCTTCAACGCCTTTTCCAGTGCCAAGTGCGCCAGGAACAGGCCATGGCGTATCCGCCCGCGTTCGAGCAGTTCGCACGCCACTTCCCATTCCTCCCGCGCGCCGTCCCGCCAATGGGCCGCATGCTTTTCGATATCAATCATGTTCCGGGCTATTTTGCGTCTTGAATCCCGTGGATTCAAGGAAGGCTCGAACTATGATGCGGGATTGGCCGCATTTCGGGGCTGGCTGCGGTCGCACGTTGAACCTTGCATTTTCTTTCTGGTTCGTTCACTCTTAGGCCGATGACCTTGGGCTTGGGGACCGGTCAACGCGAAGGAGAGGAAATCATGACTCGAATCATCTGTGCAGCCATCGTGTGCCTTCTCATCACGGCCGGAAAAGTATGGGCTGCGCCCTTGTACGAAGCCGAATTCGTTTTCGATCCCGAAAAGGAGAACCACGGACACGTCCATGCCTCGTGTATCGTCGAATGTCCGAACGGCGACTTGCGCGCCGTCTGGTATGAGAACGGCACGCCAATGCCAGCACCGTACTTCTCGGAACAACGGGATAAGAGCGACGACGTCCGCATCGGCGGCGGTCGAAAGGCCAGCGGCGCCGCGGCGTGGGACCCGCCTTTCGTCATGAGCGACACCTTTGGCGTGTCGGACAACAATCCTTGTATGGTCATTGACCAGGAACAACGCTTGTGGCTGGTTCATCCGACACTTTTGGGGGTACCCGGCAAGACTTGGGGTAGCGCGTTGCTGCAATACAAGGTCTCCTCTGACTATGAGCGGCCCGGTGTGCCGCGCTGGGACAAAGAACGCTTTCTGGTGCCGCACCCGACCGGCGTGGAAGCCGCTATGCGCAATGCGGCCGAGAAGTTTACCCAAAGCGGGAAAATCCCCAAGGAACGCATTGACGCCATGCTGCAAGAGATGGCCGAGCAAATGAAGGATCCGCTGACTCTCCGCCTGGGCTGGATGTCGCGCGCCCATCCGCTCGTGCTATCCGACGGGACCGTTATGTTCCCGCTCGCGAATGAAAACTACGACATAGCCGTCATGTTCTATACAAAGGATGGTGGCGACACCTGGACCTGCTCCGAGCCCGTTCCGGAAGCGGGTATCACCCAGCCCACGGTCGTCCAACTCTCCGACCAAGAACTGGTGGCCTTCTTCCGTAACAGTGGCCCGGAACGCCGCATCAAACGGAGCGAGTCCAAGGACGGCGGCCGCACTTGGAGTCCGCTCAGCATCACCGATTTACTACACCCCGGCGCGGGGATCGAGGCGGCGCTGCTCAAGAACGGCCATCTCGCCATGGTCTACAACGACAAGGAAGAAAGTCCGCGCGACAAGCTGGCGGTTTCCATCTCGGACGATCAAGGGAAGACCTGGAAATGGACCCATCACCTCGAAAACACCCCGCAGCAACGTTTTGACTACCCGTCCCTGATTCAAGGCAAAGACGAGACACTGCACGCCAGCTACAGCGATAATCTGAAAACCATCAAGCACGTTCACTTCAACGAAGAGTGGGTTCAGCAAGGGGATCAGTGATCTAGCCTCAACCAAGACCGAATGTATACAATTTTCTACGCGGCGGAAGTAGCGAATGATCTGGGTCGCCTCCGGGCTTACGAACGCGCCCGTATACTTGAAACTATTGAGAACCAGTTGAGGTATAATCCCAGTGAGTCGTCTCGCAACAGGAAGATCCTTTACGGGCTCGTAGTTCCGTGGGATTCTTGTGAGCCGAACTGGGAATTGCGAATCGGTAGATACCGCGTCTTTTATGATGTAGACGAGTCGGCGTCAACGGTTTGTGTTCGCGCGGTCCGGTTCAAGCCGCCTCACAAGACGATAAGGGAAATCCTATGAAGAAAATCCGTCTGGAAAACGCTTCACTGGTCAATTGTGTTGAGGAAGCACAACAACAACAGATAGTTATCACTTGCGAAGGGAAACCCGTGGCACTTTTGATCGGGATTGAGGATCTTGATGAGGAACAGCTTCAGCTTGGGACTAGCGCACGGTTTTGGAAACTTATCACGAAGCGCCGCCTGCAGCCATTAATCGACCGCGATGAACTGGAACGCAGGGCAGCCAGAATCTACGAGAAAGCAAAGCACGCGCGAACGAAACGTTCGACGAGATGACGAATGCTTTGTTCCGACGCCACTGTCGCGATGGGATGGCATTGGCGTCGCAAAATTGGTCTGTAAATTGGGGTCAAGAGGGAGGGGTAACTAATGCGAATGTTTAGATATATAACTAGCTTAATACTATATCTTAGCGCAGTCGTATTTCAACACCTAGCCACCGCGTCTGAAACATTGCCGCTGAGCCAGAATTGGCGGTTGCAATCGTCCGCGCAAGTCAAGGCGGGCGGAGAGCAATTATCCACGCCCGGATACGCGGCGGAGGGATGGTATCCGACCTCTGTTCCGACCACGGTACTGGCGGCGCTCGTCGAGAACAAGGTGTCTCCCGACCCGTATTACGGAGACAACCTCAAGTCCATTCCCGGTTACCGCGAAGGCCGCTGGCTGGTGATGCCGGAGGGGAGTCCATTCAAGGTTTCATGGTGGTTCCGCACGGAGTTTGAATTGCCCGCTTCCCACCAAGGCAAGGACGTGGCGCTACATCTCGATGGCATTAACTACCGGGCCAACGTCTGGCTGAACGGCCGGCAAGTAGCGAACAGCAACGACGTCATCGGCATGTTCCGCCGCTTCGAATTCAATATCACGGAATTCGCCCGCACCGGCGCGAAGAACGCGCTCGCGGTCGAGTGCATTCCACCCGGGCAATTCGAAGACAAGCAATATCGCACCAAGCAGCTCGAAGCGACTACGGGCTGGGACGACCACAATCCTTATCCGCCCGACATGAACCTCGGTTTGTGGCAGAATGCCTACGTGACCGCGACGGGTCCCGCGCGGCTTCGCAATCCCTATGTCCTCAGCGATCTCGACGTACCGTCGCTGAAGAAGGCGGGTCTGACGGTCACGGTGGACGTAGTAAACACCACCGACGCCAAACAAACGGCGGAAATCTCCGGCAAGATCGAAGAGATTACTTTCTCCCAGACCGTGGAATTGGGTCCCAATGAAACCCGTTCCGTTCGATTCGCTCCCGATGAGTTCAAACAACTCACTATCTCCAAGCCGCGCGTCTGGTGGCCCAATCCGCTGGGCCCCCAGGAACTGTACCAGTTGGAACTGACGGCGCATGTCCAGGGACAGGTGTCCGACACCAACAACGTCCGATTCGGCATCCGCGAAGCGACCACCTACATCAACGATGAAGGCTGGCGCGGCTACAAAATCAATGGCCGTAACGTCCTCATCCGCGGCGGCGCCTGGATGACCAGCGATATGTTGCTCCGGCTGACGCATAAGCGTTACGACGCCCTCATCCGCTACGCGCGCAACGCGAACCTCAATATGCTGCGTTCGGAAGGTTTCTCGATTCGCGAAACCGAGGATTTCTACAACCTCTGCGACGAATACGGCGTCATGGTTACCCAACAGATTTTCGGACGCAACATCCCCGATGAACCGCTCGCCATCAAGTGCATCGAGGACATGATGCTGCGGGTTCGCACCCATCCGAGCCTCGTGCACTTTCTGGGCCATGACGAGACATTCCCCACGCCAACCCTCGACCAGGCCTATAAGGACTTGCTCGCGAAATATGACGTGAACCGCACCTACCAGCCGCATTCCGGCGCCTTTGACGTGGAAGAGCGCGTTAAGACCGGCGGGACGCGTACCGGCACCCTCGAGCTGTGGACGTATGCCACTCCAGGCCATTACTACACGCACAAGGAAGACGGCGCCTGGGGCTTCGCCCAGTCCGGCGGTATCGGCGGCATCATTGCGCCCGTCGAGAGCATGCGCAAGATGATGCCGGAGCAGGCCCTTTGGCCACCTTGGACCGATATCTGGTCCTTCCACACGGTCATTCAGGGTGGGAAGTATTTCGACGCTGTTGTTAACGCCCTAAATGCCCGATATGGCCAAGCAACCGGTATTGAAGATTTCTGCAAGAAAGGCCAGTTGCTGAATTACGAAAGCGCCCGCGGCATGTTCGAGGCCTATGCCCGCAATAAGTATTCGGCAATGGGCATCACGACGTGGAAATACGACGCCGCCTGGCCCGCCTCGCCCACCTGGCAGTACGTGGACTGGTACCTCCAAGCCGGCGGCGCATATTACGGCGCGCAGAAGGCGTGTGAAGCGTTGCACGTCCAGTATTCTTATGATGACCACTCCATCTATGTCGTCAACAGCCTTTACCAGGAATTCAAGAATCTGAAGGTCTGGGCGCGCGTCTTCAACCTCGACATGACAGAGAAATGGTCGAAAGAATCCACGGCGAACGTGGACCCGGATGGCAAGACCTCCGTCTTCGCCGTCGAGTGGCCGGCGGATTTGACCAAGACCCATTTTCTGCGATTGGATTTGGCGGATCTCGGCGGAAAACCTATCACGAGTAATCTGTATTGGTTTTCAACCGTGCCCGATATTCCGGCGGACCCCGATCAAACGACCGGACGTCATTTTCTCCAACCCAAGTCGGTGGCGGACTTCACCGACCTGAGCAAGCTGCTTCCGGTAAAACTGGAACTGGCGTCGAAAATCCAGGACCAAGGGCGCGAGAAGTTGGTTTCGGCAACGGTGAAAAACCCGACCCCGCATCTGGCCTTTGCCGTCCATCTCGCCGTTCGAAAAGGCGCGGATGGTCCAGAGGTGACCCCCACGTTCTGGAAGGAAAACTACTTCAGCCTACTGCCCGGCGAAGAGAAATCCGTCGCCGCAGCGTTCTACCCCGAAGACCTCGGGGACGTAACGCCCACGGTTTCGGTGGACGGCTGGAACGTCCTTAAATAGGCGCCGATGTCACGGACCGTGTACGGCAGGTGGGTTGGTGTACTGGTGGTGATAGGCAGTTTGATCGGATGTCGCCTCGAAGTAGGCACAAACCGGCCGCTCGAAAGTCATGACCCGCCGCTCACCAACGTAGACCCCTTCGATGGTTCAAGACCCGGGGACCAGCGCGAGATTGGCGGCGTCAAGTTTTGCTGGTGCCCGGCTGGCCGGTTCATTATGGGGAGTCCGCGCGGGGAACCGGAACGGCGTCCCGGTGAAAACCAAGTCACGGTGATGTTGACGACGGGCTTTTGGATGTCGAAGTACGAGGTGACACAGGTTCAGTGGAGACGAGTGATTGGCAAGTTTCCCGGGGAATTAACCGCAGGCCAGGGCGACGATTTTCCGGTCTACGCCGTCAATTTCGCTGAGGCAGAGGCGTTCTGTCGGCGACTTACCGAAAGCGCCCATGGGTCCGGTGAATTACCCGAGAAGTGGGAATTCCGTCTTCCCACCGAGGCACAATGGGAGTACGCATGCCGAGCGGGCACCACCACCGCAACTTCGTTTGGCGATACGCTGAGCAGCAATCAGGCGAACTTCCAGGGTAAGCCCTATAACGGGGCAGAAGCGGGGCCGTCACTGAAGCGGGCTGCCAAGGTTGGGAGCTACCCGGCAAACGCATGGGGCTTGCACGACATGCACGGCAACGTATTCGAGTGGTGCCGGGATTGGTACCATTTGAAGCTGCCGGGCGGTGCGGATCCGGACCTGTATTCGGCGAAGGACTCGGCTACCAGAAGCGAGCATGGGGGCGTGTCGCGGGTACGCCGCGGCGGTTGTTGGGCCGATGAAGGGTGGCCCTGCCGGTCGGCGTTCCGGCTGCGATTCGAACCCGAACGGCGTCACGACCATATCGGCTTCCGCATCGTCGCCGTTCGATTTAAATAGGGACAGTCACCTATTATTTGAAGCAAATAATAGGTGACTGTCCCGAATGGCACTAAGTTAAGTGTAAAGCCATTCACAGTAAGTATTTATGAGGATGACACGCCTGTGCGTCCATTCGGCAGTCTCGGTGGTCACACCTACCCAGCCACCGCTGACCCACGAGAAATGGGGCGTTTCTTCATGGTATCCGGCATTGCTGACGAAACCTGAAGACATAAGGTCAGTCAGAGGTTTGCTGTAAGTTCTTTTGAATCAGTTGGTTACACTTAACTTAGTGCCATTCGTGACTGTCCCTATTTAAAGTAAAGTACGCGCGGAGGTTGCCTTCGACCATATGGTTCACGGTGAAGTGGTCGTGGACGAGGGCTTTGGCGTTGCGGGCAAGGGCCTCCGCGAGATTCTTGTCTCGGAAGAGGCGGACGATGGCCTGCGCGATGGCAGGCGGGTCCCGGGGCGGGGCGAGCAAGCCGGTGCGTTCGTGTTCGACCATTTCCGGGATGCCGCCGCCGGCCGTGGCGGCGATGGGCAGGCCACAAGCCATGGCATCGAGCACCGAGGTACCGAGGCCCTCCCACTTACTGGACAATACGAAGGCGTCGAACGTGCGCATCAGGCGGGGGACATCTTCCCGATAGCCGAGCAAGTGTACGGAACGTTGCATGCCAAGCTGCGCGACCTGCGCTTCGAGCGCGGGTCGTAATTCTCCTTCTCCCGCAATAATCAAGTGGAGAGCGGACAACTCCTGGAGGATCTGCGGCATCGCTGCGATCAGGGTGGCGTGGTCCTTGTGATCCACGAGCGCCGCCACGTTGCCGAGCAGCGGCGCGTCCGCGGGCACCCCCAACTCTTTGCGCGGCAGCGGCGGAACGTCAAATCGTTTCGGGTCAATGCCGCTGTGCACGACGGAAATCCGGGCCGGGTCCACGCCAAAGTTCCGCAAGATCCCGGCGACACATTCCGAAATGGCGATGATGCGGTCCGGACTGCGGTATTTCCAGCGGTTCAGCCAATTCGAATTCGGCGCAAAATCCACGCGCCGCGACACCACGACTTTCCCATACCCGGCCAGCGCCCGTGCCAGACACGCGTACGTGTGAGCGTGGCTCGTGTGGGCATGCAGAATATCAATCCGGTGCTGGCGGACTGTCGCCGCCAGTTTGGCCACTGTCCACAAATCGAGCTCACCCACAAAGGTGGCTTCGATACGAGGCACGTCGCCGACGCCGTGGTCCGCGGAAAGGAAACGGGAATCGGGCCGGCCCGCAAGCACGACGTGATGTCCACGGTCGACGAGGCCGCGAATCAAGTAGCTGGCCTGTTGTTCACCGCCGCGCCAGCCCAGTTGTTCGTCAATGTGCAAGACGTTCACGATGGACCTCGAGAGCTTGATGGTATGCGTCGAGCGTACGTCGGGCAAATACTTGCACGGTGAAATCACGCAAGACGCGGCGGCGTCCCGCTTCGCCGAGTTTATGTCTAAGTTCGCGGTCTCGGAGCAGGCTCCGCAGGGCCTCGGCCAGCGGCTCGGCCGTGCCGGCAGGTACTACCAGACCATCCTCGCCGTCCGTCACAATCTCCGTCAGTCCGCCGTAGTCGGAAGCGACGACCGGCTTCTCGGCGGCCATCAACTCTTTCAAGCTGAACGAGGAAGTGTCGCAATCAATCGAAGGCTGGACGCCGATGTCAATGGCCTGCAGACAGTACGGCATATCCTCGCGAAAGCCGGCAAAGTTAACGATCGCGCCAATGCCATAAGTTTGCGCTAACTGCCGGAGACGATCCTCGGCTTCGCCCCGGCCAAGAACCAGTATGCGCAACTGCGGGAAATCCTTGGTGAGAATTCCCGCCGCCTGAAAAAGAAATTCGTGTCCTTTCGCCGGCACCAAGCGCGCCACAATGCCGCAGACCGTCTGTTCCGGCGTGTAGCCGAATTCTGAACGTGCTTGCCGACCTTGTGCTTCATCGGGATGGAACAAGTCGGCATCCACTCCATTATGAATGGACACCATGCGGACCGGATCAAAAGCGGGATGCGCCGCGAGCACTCTGCGTACATAGTCGCAGACAATGATTTCGAAGTCCGTCCATTCGCGGTTGAGCACGCGGTTGGGCCAGTTATTCTTGACGGGGTAGGTGTTGTGGCGAGTCCGCACCACACAAGCGCGTCCCGCTTTGCCGGGATTGGCCAAAGCGCAAATCCAGTGGTCTTGGGAACCGTTGGTGTGCACGATATCGGGGCGCGTCTCCCGGAGGTACGATCTCATCTGGCGATAATCGCGCCACCACACCAGCGGCCGGAGCCCTCCGCGGAATTCGAAATGATCGTGAACCAAACACCCGATCTGGCGGGCGCGTTCGACCAGCACGCTGTCTCGCTTGCAGCCGATGGTGACCTGATGCCCCTGCCCCATTAGCTCGTGAGCCAGGTTTGTGACGTAGCGGACTTGTCCGCCGCCTTTGAGGTGCGGGTCCGTAATAAGAATTTTCAGAGGTCGGTCCGTCACTCGTCATCCAGACTCGCTTCGGCGGCGTATCTCGGAATCCACGTGGAATTCCCCTCGGACTGGGTAAGCAAAGGTTAGCATTCACCTGGACACATTACAAGATAGGAGAGTCAAGCAGAGAGTCGAATTAGGGGCGATTACTTTGGTCTTGGTCAGGATTAGAAACGTGTTCCGCGCTCGGAGTCAGGACCTCGATGGAGTCGCCTTCCGGCGGAGGCGAAGTAGGGGCGGCGTAGACTTGGAGCAGTTCGGAAACCTTCTTGCTGGCATCATCGAGAAGACCGAGGGCTTGGTCCAGTTCCGTATCAATGCTCTCCAAATCGTCTCGGCGATGAATGACGATCTTCTCTTTTCTAGCCATGGTCGGACAGGTTCCTTCGTCGGTTTAGAAGGCCGGCGCGGGCGTCGCGGACAATTCCGCTTTGAACCCGGACAGCACGAGAAACCGGTCGTCGCTTTCGATAGGGTTCGTGGTCTTATCGAGGAGTCGCCAGGTCGGCTCGTCCACACAGGACTGGTGGCCGCCGGAAATGTCCTCGGAAAACCGATCATGCGCCGCCAGATTAGCAATCCGCACGATGGCAGCGAGCCGGGGGTCTTTGGCTTTCGCCAAGAGGGCCTCCTCGGTGGTGTGGTGGTACCAGAGGGCGTCTGCCAGTGTTTCCGGCAGGTTCCAGTAACGGGCTAAGGCGGCGGCGGCATCGGCATGATTGAAGCCGAATTTCGCCTCTTCGGCCGCGCAGAGTTTCTCGGAGGCTCCGCCGGACTGGCGGTAAACCTCGGTGTACGACTTGCCAAGTTGCCGCCAGAGCAGCATTTTCCCGATGTCGTGCAGCAATCCGCCAATAAAGTCCTCACCGTGCATCGGCAACTTGAGGTGACTACCGAGCTTTCTCGCCAAGGCCGCCACGGTCACGGAATGGTTCCACAGTGACTGCACCCACAGGTGTTCCATGCGGTCGTTCTGGAGGGTGCTGAACACTGAAATACCGAGGACGATATTCCGGACTTCGCGCACGCCCAAGATCACGAGCGCAAGCTTTAGCGTGCCCACATATTGCTTCATCCCGTAATAGGGCGAATTGCTTACGCGCAGTATCTTGGCGGTTAGCGCGGGGTCACGCTGCACGGTCTCGCCGATCTCCGCCATGGCGGTCGTAGGGTCCGAGGTCAGTCGCAACACATCGGCGACTACTTCGGGAATAGCGGGCAGGTCGCCGGCGCGCGAAACGACCCTCTCTAATCGTTGTAGATGTTCTTGCTTCACAACTTCCTCACGTTGCCGCTAGCGGGCCAAGAGTAACGGACACGGCGCACGGTTCATGGCATACGCGGTGGTGCTGCCGACCACCAATTCTCGGACTTTGGTGTGCCCGTATGCGCCCATCACGAGCAGGTCCGCCTTGCATTCCTTGGCGTAGGCCACGATCGCCTCGCTGGGATCGCCGCTGCGCAGAACGTAGTTCACGACCACGTCGTGAGCCTCCAAATACGCGCGCGCCTCGTCCAAATGCGTCTCGGCTTTCTTCTCTCCGACACACAACACTTCCAGTCCGGCTTGCCAGTCCACGCTTACCGAGGCCGCGACCTGCAGCGCGTTTCGCGCATGCTGGGAACCGTCGTACGCAATCATGAATCGGTCTCCGCCCGGAACCGGCGTGGCCGTGACCAAGACGGGCCGAGTGCTCCGGCGAACCACCGCCTCGGTGGTCGAGCCCACCAAACCCTCGAGCCACTCGGTGTGCTCGCCGCCCCGACCCATCACGATCAAATCCGCAAGTTCGCTCTTCTCCAGGATAGACCGGATCACAATGCCGGTGACGAGGCTCGCCTCGTGAGTGACCTCCAATTCGCTGCACGTCTTTTTGAAGCTGTCGAGAGCGGTCTTACCCCGTTCCTCGAGTATGAGCGAGATATTGCCCTGGTAATTCACGTACGGGGCGGTGCCGAGCGAGGCCGAAATATCCCGCAGGAAAGGCCCTTCGAGCAGTTTGATGTCAATCACGTGCAGACCGTGAAGGGTCGCGTTGTAACGCTTTGCCGCGGCGGCCGCATATTGTACCCCGATCATCGCCGCCGAACTGCCGTCGGTGGGTACCAGAATATGTTTGATCACTGGGGACATGCCGTCGTCAGTTCACCGAAGGCTTTCACCATTTTCAGACCGACCGTCTGGCTCTTTTCCGGGTGAAACTGCATACCAAAGACGTTATCCTTGCCGACCACCGCGGCGAAGTCAACTCCATGGTTGGCGGTCGCTAGGATCACACTTCGGTCGGCCGGCACCGGATAGTAGCTGTGAATGAAATAAACGTAGGGGTGGGGTCCCAGTCCCGACAACATTGCGCAAGTTCCTTCGTCCGCGACACGTAGTTCATTCCAACCCATGTGCGGCACTTTGAGTCCGGTGGAACGTCCATCGGGAAAACGGATACACCGTCCCCGGAACACGGCCAGACCGGGACTCGGCTCGCCTTCGTCACTGCCTTCGAACAGAAGCTGCATTCCAACACAAATGCCCAGAAAGGGTTTTCCGCTCCGGATGGCGGCGTGTATCGGACCCACCAAGCCGCGTTGCTCCAGTCCTTCATAGCAGTCTTTGAACGCGCCATCACCGGGCAGCACCACGGCCTCCGCCCGTTCGATCTCGGACGGGTTATGAGTCACGGCCGCCGGGAAGCCGGCATTCTGAAAACCCTTGAGTGCGCTGCCCAAATTGCCTACGCCATAATCCACGATGGCAATCACGCTTCCAACATTCCTTTCGTAGACGGGATTTCTTTCACGCGCGGGTCAATGCGAACGGCTTGGGCCAGCGCCCGGGCGAAAGCCTTGAACATCGCCTCGACACAGTGGTGCACATTCGACCCGTAGTGCAGCCGAAAGTGCAACGTCGAGCGGCTATGCACTGCGAAGGCCCGGAAAAACTCCTCCGTCAACTCGGCATCGAAGGCGCCAATCTTGCTCTTGGGCAATTCGGCGTGAAAGACCAGAAACGGCCTTCCGCTCAAGTCGATCGAGACCTCGGCGAGCGCCTCGTCCATGGGTATGCAGGCCTGGCCAAAACGCGCCAATCCCTTCATGTCTCCCAGGGCCTGAAGCACCGCCTTGCCGAGGCAAATCCCGACGTCTTCCACGGTGTGATGCGCATCCACCTCGAGATCGCCCCGCGCCGTGACGGAGAGATCCATCAGTCCGTGACGAGCCACGTGGTCAAGCATGTGGTCCAAGAACCCGATCCCGGTATTGACCTCGGCCCGACCGGAGCCGTCCAATACCGCGGCCACTTGAATCTGGGTCTCGGCGGTCTGCCGCGTAATCTCAGCCTTGCGCATAAATGCCCATTCTCAGCTTATCTTCCAAGAAACAGTCGCTCCGCCAGGAAGCGAGGGAGCCCCTCGGATATGATGCGTTCGGCGGCGGCCTGAATCGGATACTCGACACGCACCAACTCATACTCATTCTTCTCAGTATCCAACAAGCCGAACGCGGCCCGCGGGTCTCCGTCGCGGGGCTGCCCGACCGAACCGGGATTGATAAAAAAACGCTTGCCGCCCGCCAGGTCGAACTTCGACTCATCGTCCACGGTGTACACGCCGTCCGTGGAGAATATACCCGGGCTGTGGGTGTGTCCGAAGAAACACAGCGTTCGGTTCTTCTCTTCGAGAAACGTCATATGGGGCAACACGTCCTCCCAGGAAAAGAGGTACGAATCGCGATCGGACGGGGCGCCATGTACCCCGATAAAGTCGTCGAACTCAAAGTAGTCCGGCAATTCCTTAATCCATTGGAGATTGGTCGGCGAAAGGTGTTCCCGCGTCCAGAGGGCCGCCGAGAGGGCAATCGGGTTGAATCCCCAGGGTTCCTCCAATCCACACGCCACCGCATCATGGTTGCCGCAAATGGTGGGAATCTGTCGTGCTCGCATGCGATCGGCGCATTCGTTGGGGCTGGCATTATATCCCACGACGTCCCCGAGACAGACCACCTGGTCTACCCCCAAGTTGTCAATCTTTTCGAGCGCGGCATCGAGTGCTTCCAGATTGGCGTGCAGATCAGAAATGATTGCGTATCTCAATCTCGAAAATCCTCACCGCCCCACTTGGTCGCGCCGGGCTTCCACCGCACCTGACGCGGACAGCAACGTGGCGCAAATCCTCCGTTGGCACGAAAAACCTCCCATCAGATACGAACCACCTTTCATCCCTTCCGTATCGCTAGCGGTCCCCGCAAGTCAGGTCCATCAACTCTCCCGTCGGTGCCCGGGTATTGTGCACTTAGGCTGCCGTGCGAATCAAGCCACACCTCACTGGCCCTGCCGACCGGCCCGCGATGCAGTGGACCAACCCCTCGGCATCAGGACCCCAGATACGGGGCCGTTCCCGAAAAACCCCGAAACTGGGGACTGGACTGTCTCAAGAGACTGAACCTGCCATCGTTGTGTAATTGCTCCCAAAGCATCATCGGGGCGGTCTGCCCGACGTTAACCAGCGCGGCCAAGTTGGTACGGGCCCGGCCCAAGTCGCCGATCTGAGCCAAAGCCGCGGCCTGTTGATAGAGAGAGTCCATATCTCCTGGGTTCCGCGCCAGAATCGTGTCATACCCTCGAATAAGAACCACGAGTTCGTCGGCTTCCCAGAGTTTCATCGCCAAGTTCTTGCACGCTTCGTGGTTCGGCGAACCGGCGTCCGACTCGAGTAGTTGGCCGAACTCCGATTCGAGCGCGCAGCGCGTCAAGTCTTCCCGAAGAATCTGGCTGACATCCGGGGCAGTGCGGCTGGGAGACAAGAGTTGCAGGTAGGCGCTGATGGTTTCGCCTGCCAGCCTCCCGTCACCCAGGCGCGCGGCGGCCCGTGAGATCGCCAGACGCGGCTGGGGGTCCAGGGGACTCAACGAGGCCGCCAATTCTGCGTAGCGCAAGGCGGCCGCGCTTTGTCCCTGGTCCCGAGCGCACTCCGACAAAGGCAAGAGTACTTGTGTGAAAGCGGTTTGCACACCCGGATCACGGACGCCCGCAATCTCCGTCAGAAGATTACCCAGCCGAGATTGGACGTTCTCCGGCGAAGGTCTATCCGTTCGTGGGTAACAGAGCAGAAAACCCAACACTTGCGCGCGCGCGGTCAGCCACGGCGACTTCAGCCCTACCAGACAGATGGGCCGGCGCGCGCAATTATCGCGAATGAAGTCCCATAAGGCCAAGTCCTGCAGGTCGGCCGGGTGAGCCATCGTTTGATCAAGACGTTCATACACTTGCCGAACTTCAAACGGTCGTTCCTGCTCCCAGCGGGTCCAAGCGTTCTCGTCGGGAAAGGCTTCAGAGAGCACCGCCGCGCCGGCCATAACCGTTGTAAGTCGGCGCCGCTTAAACGGGTCTTGAAGCGCCTGGCTATCGAAGATGATGATGTTTTCGCCGGAAGGTTCAGCCGGCTGCGCGGTCAGCAGGAGGGACGTCAGCCGCGAGTCGCCGCTGATGAGAAACGCATTCTTCGGACAATCGCGGAGGATGTCTGCGCTAAGCTGTTCGCCGATCGAATGTTTCCTCGTGGGTGCAGAGGCGCGGGCGTTGTTCAATGCGATCAACACCACGATCACGATCGCAACGAGTCGCTTCGGGCGCGAGCGGGGATGGCGCAACGTCAAGGCGGTAAGCAGCGTCAAGCCGCAGGCCGTAAACAGGGCGACCATGGCCAGTGCGACCAGACGCGGCGCCTCGAAATCCACCATCTGGTTTTCGGGTGTCACCGGATTTGTGAGAAATGGCAAAAAGGGTCCGAGCGTGACGAAGACGAACGCGCAGACCAAGGCCGGCGCGCGGGAGACGGGCCGAACGCATAAATAAGTCCCACAAAGGGCAAGCACGAGCAGCAGGGGGGCGAGTTCGACGGTCAGGTCTTGGGCAAAACCGAATTTGGGCGCGGCACCCCCAAGAACAGGATAGGGAGAATTCAAGGCATGGGACAGGAATTCCCGAAGGGACTCGCCGGAAGTAAACGCATAGGCTAGCGGCATGATCGCCCCCAGCACGAACCCCGCAACC
Organism: Candidatus Hydrogenedentota bacterium; assembly: GCA_016209895.1. Lineage (GTDB taxonomy): Bacteria > Hydrogenedentota > Hydrogenedentia > Hydrogenedentales > SLHB01 > JACQVH01. Next base: position 31,265 of record JACQVH010000050.1, read on the forward strand.
ATGAACAAGATGATTCGCGGTCCCGACGACGCGGCCGGTTTAGTCAGTATCGTAGCGCCGACAAGAAGCACGAGAAACACGCCAAAAGCGGGGTGATTCGCCGAGGCCAGTCCCGCACTTAGCGCCGACGCCGTGAGCCAATGGGAACGGGCCTGTGGTTGGAGTCCCAGCAACAGGAAAGCGATGGACAAAAGGGCCAGCAGGACGGTAAGCGTAGTGGGTCCGGCGGCGGTTCCGGCATAGGTCATCAACGGCACGGTTGCGAAAAGCAACCCCGCAGCGACACCCGCAAATATGGCCTCGACCGTGGAGACCATTGCCCGTGCCAAGGTGGCGGCGAGGAACGCGAGCGTCCCGCTTGCCAACGCCCCGAGAATCGCCGAGAGCACGTTCAGACGCCAGGGCGGCGACCCGATCGGACATTGCAGCGCAAGTTGAGCGAGCCACGATGAAAGCAAGGGAACCTGAAGCACGGGGCGATTCTGGAGGAGATAGCCCTGCCATGGTCCGAACACCACACCCGGACCAAGTCGGGAGAACAACCAGATCCCCGCCATCAGCGTCGTACACAAGGCCGCGACTGATTGCGGCCAAATGATCATAGACGTTCGATGGTTTTCAGGACGATTTCCGCCGTCTTGTCCCATGATTCTTCCAATGCGCGTTCTCGAGCGCGCGCTGCGAAGCGCTTGCGCAACACTTCGTCCTTCGATAGGCGGGCAAGCACTTCACAAAGCTGCGCGCGGTCCTTGGGGTTGAACAGCAGCCCCGTGACGCCGTTTTCCACGAATTCCCGACCGGCCGCCGTATCCGGGCAAATCACCGGCAGCCCCCACCCCGCGATGGCCGGCGCCATCCATTCCATGCTTACGCCGCAATATCCGAACCACGCGCGCTGAAAAAGCGGTATCAGATTCGTCGGCGACGCGCGTAAATCATGGAGTGAGCACCAGCCTTCTACACGACGTCCCGGGCGCGTCAGCAAGTCCACGTGAAGAGCTATGCCATCGTTGCGGAGCCGTCTCACCGCCGCGAGCATCGGCCGGGGCGCCGGTTCCCAGGCCATCAGGCAGGGCACCGCCCCTTTCTCGATTTCCGGGCCGCCCCGACTGGGCTCTCCGCCGAACGGGGCATAGACAATAAAATCATTCGGTATACCTACCCGGTGAAGCTGAGTCGCGACCTCGCTCGTAGCCGCAATCACCGGCCCGGGCGGCTGCTCCGCGCCGCGCAGTTTCTTGTTCACTCGAAAGACGACGGGAAGCACGCGGGCGTCCAAATCCTCTGGAACCAGGGTCGGACAGCCCGTCATACAATCAATGATAGCGTCAAACTTCCCGGCCAAGGGCCCGGACTTCGCAAGTCGCGCCAGGAACAGGCGGACCATGGTTCGATACAGACACCGAGCCCCAAGTCGCGCCACTTGGATGCCATCTACGATCTCGATCCGTGGACGCGGTGGGGTGCGGGAAAACCATCCGGAAGGCGAGTGCGAAACCCAGGCCACATAGTGTCCGGCGCGCGAAATGCGCGCAAATACCTGGCGGACATAGTGCTCGACGGCACCGGCCTTCGGGCTCAGCCAATCCCGTTCACATAGGACCAAAAAACGCTTCACGGCCCAATCATATCAGATTCCGGACCGGCACCGGTATCGCCGGCTGAACCACGGGCTTACAAGTTGGGAGAGACTTGAAAGGAACAGCTCTGGCGGCAAGAATCGCGCCACGAACGCACGAATGCGTTACCCGACGCGACTGAACGCGGCGTGCGCGCGCGCCTGGACTTCTCGGTCGCCGCAGAATCCGCTCTCTGTGAGATGCCAGTTGCCCTCGGATCGCACATAGAAGTAGTCAATGCCCCGATACGAAGGACGATTCGCGCGGTCACGTAGCCGGAGAAACACGGTAACTTTCCCCACGGCCTCCCCGAACAACACATAGCGCTGAGAAGCCGTGACATCAGTGGTAACGTCCGGCACTTGTACTTGCGAGTAGTAGACCTTCATCTCTCGCGCCTTCTCGTCAGCGAGCTCGGACAATTCCGATTCGAGCGCCCCCACCTGGAGATACGAGTACGCCTGCATTGCGAGCATGACCGCGAGCAATGTAAACAACACTTTCGCCCGCACCGCGAGCCGCGAGAAACTCAGTTGCTCCCAGTACTTGTGCATATGGGGGCCTCCTTGCTTGACTATAACCAACGCGTACTAACGCGCGTTTATGCCCAAAGAGCTGAAAAACAGGCCCGAAGACCCAATACCCAGGTATTAGCCGACACGGCCAAATGCGGCGCGGGCGCGCGCCTGGACTTCCCGGCTATCACAGGTGCCGCTGTCCGTGAAATGCCAACCATCGTCGGATCGGACATAGAAATAGTCAATACCGTGATACGATAAACGGTTCGTGTGGTCGCGAACCTGAAGAAACACGGTGACTTTCCCCTTGGTCTCGCCAAACAGCAGATAGCGCCGATAAGCGGTGACATCGGTAGCGACTTTCGGCACTCGCTCTTCCGAGTAGTGGGTCTGCAACTCTCGCGCCCTTTCTTGCGCAAACTGAGCGAGTTCCGCCTCGAACATACGCGCTTGGACGTACGTGTATACTCGCAGGGCCAGCGCAATCGCGAGCACGGCGAACAGGACCTTCGTCCGCCTCGAAACTCGTGAGAAGCCCAGCCGCTCCCAGTACTTTCGGAAGCGGGCGCGATCACCGGCGAGGGCGATACCAGAGTTCATAGGTCGCTTCCGGATTATTGAAGACGGCTTTGATCATCTTGATGGGATGCCGGAAAATGAACCAGTCGCCATACTCGTCAAATTTCCGGGCGGATTTCGTCACCCGCGCGCGAAACATGTTGTGATATTTGAGACCGCGCTCTTTGGCTTTGCGCTTGAGCCGGAAGGCGAAGTCCCAATCTTCGCTCGCGTAGAGCTTCTCATTGAAGCCCTCGACCGCGTGGTAGGCCTCGGCGGTAGTATAGAAGAGGAAGAGCGAAACGCGCGTCAAGAGAAACGAAACGTACTGCATCAGACCGGTCACCAGAATTCCCAACGAAATCCGGTCCGCCCACACGAAGGCGGTGCCGCCGCCGATGTATTTTCCGCTATCCAGAACCTTCTTGATTTCCTCCAACATGTTCTCAGACATCATGTCGTCGGCATCAATGAACACGAGATACTTTCCGGTAGCGGCCGCGGCCCCCCGGTTACGCACCGCGGAGATCGGCTTGTCCGGCGTGGAAACGACCTGAGCTCCATGGGTCCGCGCCACGTCGCAGGTGCGATCGGTGCTCATATTGTCGGCCACGATGATCTCGACCTTGCCGCCGGTCCGCGCGGCGGCTTTCTGCACGCTGGCTAGGCACTGCGGAAGATACTTCTCTTCGTTAAACGCCGGAATTACAATCGAAAATACTGGTTGGGTCACCCTCGAAATCCTTATTGCCTTGACACAAGTTTACTCCGAACGCGCGTTAACTCGTAGCTAACGCCGTCGCACCAGAATCTCCCGCGCGCGCCGCCAACAACTCTTCAATCTCGCGGACGATAGTACTGCCGAGTTCTCCGCATTGCTTGAGATGTCCGGGAACATTGTGATACCCGCTTGGTAGCGGCAGTAATTTGACCTCGGGGAATTCCTTGAGCCCCCTGGCCTGGCGAACGTCCGGCGCGCACTGAGCGCCGTAGATGACCGTCGCGCGCGGGCGCCGCCCGTTGCTCTCGCGATAGACGCGCAGGATATCCCACGCCCCTTTCCGTCCGGTGACCTGCTGGAACCGCTTGACGGCCATGCGCCCGAGCGCGGCCAACATGCAAACCTCGATGTAAGCGCCAGGCGAAAAAAGCAGTTTCTTCAGATTGAAGTAGGAATGCAGCCGAGCCCAAGGGCCGGTCCAGACCTCGATGGGGAATCCCGGCGCAAAGGCAATAATCTTGTCCATGCCGCAGCGCGTGCCGAAGTAGAAGGAGGCCGCGCCGCCGGCCGAGAATCCCATAGCAATGTTGTACCGAGCGCCCAGCCGTTTTTTGAATTCCGTGACTTTCTGCTCGTAGAAGGAAATACCGTCGAAGCTGCCATCCGGCGCCAAATGATAGAACATGCCCTGGATTTCGCGTACAAAGACCAAGTTGAAGTGGTGCTCGAGCTTGGTGAACAGGTTACGGAACTCGAAGCGCGGACCGCCGGCGAACAAGCCGTCTAACCCGGAGAAAACAAAAATCGTGACGTCCGCCTTCCGGTCTTCGACCAGAAAATAATCGCTCAAATCCACACTTTTGCCGGCCTCAGCGCGCATCCGAAAGATGCCCTCGGCCCGCAGGTCGTTCGCCCACGCCGGCGCAAGCCTGTGGAGTACATGTTTCAAAATGAAGTCTCGAATCACTGGGAATCCCGTTCGTTTGAGGTCTGGAATTACTCGCGAATGGATTCTATTGTACTCATTCGCGGCGCCGATTTCATCTCGGCTCTTTGACAATGACCTCGGGTGAAATTACCTTTATGACATGCCCAACATGCCGCGAACGCGTTTCGAGCCGGTAAAGCTGTGTCTGGCAGACCTTTTAGGAGAACCGTATATCGAGGCCGTATGCCGGGCCCGTGCTGTCATGACGGGGAACGACTTGCGCGGCCTAAGTAGGCTGGGCCACCGACGCGTCCAGTTCCTGTCACAGAACTATTACCGCCGACTGCTCGACCTGTTACCTCGGATCGGGAGGTCCGTGACGACGCCGGTTGCCGTCTCGGCCGGAGGCGCCACAACGAGCGAGTTTGCCCGGAACTCCAAGCCGGGATGGGCGCCGCTCTCCACGCTGGGCTTCTATCGCGTCGGGGAAGATGGTCGGTTGTTTCTCACGACAAAGAGTGAGCACTATCACGTTCCTTTGGGGCACGGCTTTCCCGGTTACGCGTTGATCGAATGGGCTCGGCGCCTGGGCATTCCCAACGCCACCCACAACAACACGCGCGGGCACGTCACGCGCCTGCTCGAGGAAGAACTGGTGCGCGCCGCGAACGGCATCCGACGCGAGGACGACGCCGCTTGGCGGCGGTGCGCGCGTTCCAAACGACGCACGATTTTGAATCGAGTCCTCAATCTGGAGACGGGGAGCCTGGCGGCGGAGGCGGCGCTGAAGATGATGCTCAGCCGATTCTATCGAATTCATCCGGACTCTCCGCCGCCCCAATATCCCAACCGACTTCCAGTCTTCGTGGTAATCGGAGACGAAGAAGGTGGGCTCCAGGCCAACTATCACGGCACGACGATATTTGCCCAGATGTTGCGCGGCATGTGGCCGGAATGGCTCGACCGCAGTGACAAGCACAGACTTTTCCGGATCGTCGGTGTGCGCCCGAATAATTTCGAAGAACTCCGCGCAACTTTTCAAGAGTACGAGATGAAGCCTTACAAAATTGCCGGCTTTATCCACGAATTCGTGCTCATGAATTACGCGGGGAAAAGGCTAATCGAGCGGTTCGTGCGGACGGCCTATTCGCTGTGTCGCAAATACGACATACCGACGCTGGCCGATGAGATTCAATCCTGCGTGTGGAGCCCGAAGCTTTTCCTGTATCACGAATACGGAGTCAAACCGACTTTTGTCGCGGTCGGCAAAGGACTTCCGGGCGGCGAATACCCGGCCTCGCGCCTTCTTTTCAGCGCGGTAATGGACACTTTGCCGCAGTTCGGCGCGCTCGTGACGAACGGGCAGGAAGA
>JACQVH010000054.1 GCA_016209895.1 Candidatus Hydrogenedentota bacterium
GACCAAGACGGGCACCGCCGTCGCCAACGTCAAGATTGATCTGACCCGCAACGCCAACGCGGCGTCGCCCACCTACGAGACCTTGGTTGCCAGCACGCCCAACGACGGGAGCTACTCGTGGTCTGTCACGGATCCGGCCTCGGACTACTGTAAGATCAAGATCAATAATGCTGCCGGTGGCGGGCCGTTCGATTCCAGCGATAGCAACTTCAGAATCCTGTCCAGTGAACCTGACACAATCACAGTAGTGTCGCCCAACGGTGGCGAGCAGTGGGGTGTGGGTTCGAGCCAGACCATTACGTGGACCAAGACGGGCACCGCCGTCGCCAACGTCAAGATTGATCTGACCCGCAACGCCAACGCGTCGTCGCCCACCTACGAGACCTTGGTTGCCAGCACGCCCAACGACGGGAGCTACTCGTGGCCCGTCACGGGTCCGGCCTCCGACTACTGCAAGGTTGCTATCAGCAATGCTGCCGGCGGTGGACGACTGGACAATACCGACGATTATTTCGGAATCTCAGCGCTCAGCGGGGGTGTGGCCGATATCCGCGTCGTTCCCCCTGCGTTGTACTTTGGTGCACCCAGCGAGAGGCCGATCTACGTCGAGCTCGACTGGATGGTTAATAGTGATCACTCGCACGAGCCAACCCAGGATATAATAGACACTATCGAAGCAACCTTCGCTCTGGAAGGACATGAGATCCATCTGGACGTTAGCAATGCGATTCGCCATGCCGAAATCATTGACATAATCGGTACTCCTTCGCTCTCACCTAGTGTCCAGTCAATCATGGCCCGGGATTTCGATCATGCGGCGAATTCGCGTTATTACTACTGTATATGGGCTCACAATCATCGTCTCGATATGATCGGCACGGAAGATAATACTGGGATTGCTGATCTCGGCGGTCGCGTTAGTCTTGTAACTCTTGGTTTATTCTTTGACTACAATGTATGGCCACCGCCTCCAGTTCAAATTGGCACGTTCGTTCACGAACTGGGACATAACCTCGGCCAGACTCATGGCGGAGGTTATTTAGATGTCCTAGATAATTATGAACCAAATTACATTAGCGTTATGAACTATCACTATCAATGTTATGATTTGACCTCTCGGCTGCCGGAACTCGGGTTTGCTGAAAGTGCCGCGACGCGGGGATTGAATCCGTTTGGCTACTCGCATGGCTCACTTCCCGAACTTGATGAGTGGCATCTTGACGAACGAGCGGGCATAGGACTTGGTAAAGCGGTAAATTGGGACTGCGATGAAGATGAGAGATTGGATTCCGACATAAGTAAAGACATCCAAGCGCCAGACACAAAGGGCTACTGTACCGCTAACGGCTTGTTGAATTTCCTAGCTGATTATGATAATTGGAGCGGCATTCGTGCCCTTATCCGCACTTCGAATTCCCAGAAGAGTTCTTACTCTGCACCGCGGTACCCGGTGCAGCAATGCATAAGTTGTGAACAGTACTTGGCGTCCTCGAAGTCCACTGCACAAGACCCTCTTGCTCACAAGTTGCCCACCTTGCCACGCGTTTCCTTGACCGAGAAAAACGTGATCGACTCAGATGTTTTCGTCCACAATGATGGATCTGGAAACTTGACCGTAACGTCGGTTGTCTTGGAAGATCTGGCCCCCTGGATTTCTTGGGCCTTTGCGACTCCTTTCGAAGTCAGTTCCCATTCTCTCAGGGAGCTTATGATCTCCGTTGATCTTAGTAAAGCGCCGATTGGGAAAACCACGACACGGCTACTAATCCAATCGGACGACTTGGACGAGAGCCCTTACCCCGGCGGCGTGTCTATTGCAGTCAATAATCCGGCTCGAGTAGACCGAAGAAATTCATCCGGTATCGAAGACGGACGCTCTTGGTCAACTGCTTTCAATACTATTCAGGAAGGAATTGCCGCGGCGATTAATGCGGGCGGGGGCGAAGTCTGGGTCGCTGGCGGAACTTACTCAGAACGCCGCTCAAGTGTAATTGGTGGTGTGAATACAGGCTCGTTGGTGCTGGCACCCGGAGTGAGCATTTGCGGGGGATTCGCTGGCACCGAAAGCGTACGTGACGCACGTAATCTCCACGTGAATCAGACGGTAATTGACGGAACAACGTCTCGCGACGGTAATCGCGCCTACCATGTCGTTTGGGGGGCCACAGATTCGACGATTGACGGTTTTACAATTACTGGTGGTAATGCACATGTGGAAGGCAGTTCAGGGTTTAGTCCCCACAGTCTAGGGGGCGGGTTGTTGAACTTTAGCGCGTCTCCTACTGTCGTCAACTGTATATTCGAAGGGAACGGCGCGGATCAAGGTGGAGCGGTCTTTAATTTGGCAAACTCTGCAGAATTTCGAGAGTGTATATTTCGGGACAACGGTGGGCAGACGTGTGGAGGCATGGAGAACTGGTTCGCGGCACCACTTCTAACGAATTGCTCCTTTGAAGGCAACGTTGGGGAGTACGCTGGGGCGATGTCTAACTGGATATCAACGGCACTCCTAGCCGATTGCTTATTCGTAAACAACACTGCTAGCCAGGGGTCAGGCTGCCTCTTCAACGTCTCTGCAATCTTGCGAGCACGGAATTGCAGATTCTACGCAAACGGAGGGGGCGTGCTTGGCGGTGCGATTTTGAACTGGGCTCTGTCGGAGACCCACATAACGAATAGCATTATAGCTGGTAATAATGCGTGGTTTGGAGGGGCAATGTTTAATTCCAATTCATCAGCCACGTTTTCTAATTGCACCTTGACGCAAAACTTCGCACTTCAAACTGGTGGTGCTATATACAATGAAGCTGCGGGAATAACTGTCGTTACGAATTCTATCGTGTGGTTGGACTCACCAAACGAGATAATTCAGGACTTAGGCATCGCAACCGTAAATTACAGCGATGTAACGGGAGGATTTGACGGGACAGGAAACAAAAACATCGATCCTTTATTCGTCGCGCCGGGATCCGCAGATTTCCACCTGTCTTCTACGTCGCCATGTAAAAACGGGGGCACAGAAGCCGGAGCACCTCCAGTCGATATCGAGGGGGTCGCGCGGCCACAGGGAGTTGGCTATGACATTGGTGCATATGAATACCTGGACCCGTGATAGGTCTCTCCCAGTCGTTGTCAGAAGAAACTCGTAATTGGACAAGGAGCGTGTCATCCTGCAGTCGGTTGCCCGCTCACGCAACCGGTCTGTGCGAGATCATAGTGCTTGCTTGGCCGGAGTATCTTTTCCGGCTTCCATTTCGCGCCGGTGAAAATAGAGGGGAAAATAGGAAAATTGGGGGTATTCCCTTTACTACAGTAGAAGAAATAGGGACGTTACCCATATTCCGGCGAAATCCTACGCATCGCCGCTTGTACGCCGAGCGCGACCCCGCTCGACCGTCATCCCGTTCGTCCGCCAACTCGAATTGGTACGGTGTCAACAACGAGACCGGACGGTTTAACCGCAAAGAACGCAATGACCGCAGAGACAGCAGGGCAGCTTCATCACAACCCTGAATAGACTGCGAATTACGCGGATGCCGCGGATGAATACTTGGTCACCGTAGGGCGGCTCGTAATCCGCCATACCGCACACGCCACGCGTACCTTTTCTTGTCCGCCCGCGACGCACTCCGCACTTGTGTGCCTCTGGCACATTCCGCACTCCGCACTCAAGTCGTTAGGCACGTCCCACCTGTCCGATGTGTCCGATTTGTCCTATCGGACGGCCCACAGGGCCAGGACGATATTCCTCGCTATCCACTACGCACTGACCGTACACAGAATGCCCGAAACCCTGAATCCTCGTCCCGAAGCCTGAAATCCTCCCAAAGGAGTGCAACGCACGGGCCCATATATATGGGGACCTTTTGATCCTGGACTGCTGAGATTCTCATCCCGGCCCTGGATTCCCCGGACAACCACCCAAATTCGTCCGTGTCCGTCCCTTCGAGTTCTCTGCGCTCTTTGAGTTCCTTGCGGTTAAATCAGAAGAAAAAGTCCAACCACACAGCACCGCCTCTTCGTACTACGACCCATCCGGATCTTGTTTCTATTCGAAGAAATCCATGAGGCAAAGCCGCGCAGCGGTCTTGTGTTCCTTGCGTTCTCTGTGGTTAAAAGATCAGTGATTCAACTGCAAAGATCGCAAAGCAACCAGTGCTGACAACTCGCCACCGAAAGATTCATTCGTATTGATTCGTGAAATTCGTGGTTGATCTTCTCTAGTTGCGGCGAAGCCGCGCCGGGCCGTTCGTGGTTCTTCAATCCACTCTTCGTAATTTTCACCTTTTACATACGTCGAGTGCAACGCCCGGGGCTATATATATAGAGGGATATTTGCAACGCGGATTTATCCGCCTCTGGCGGGCTCGACTGCCGTAAGGCAGACGCACCCCGGAAAGGAGGACTGATGCGCCTATGGAACATGCCATGCTTACGCACCGTGCGCCAACCCCCGACGACCACGTGCCGGTACGCACCTCGCCCTTCGGCGTTCACAATTCGTCACTCCGGACTCCGCACTCAGAAATTTCCTACAAAAATGTATCCCGCTTTTGTACCGATTTTGACCGCTTTTGCCCGACTTTGTACCTATTTTCACAAAAAAAGTTCGCTTTTGTACCGATTTTGTACCGATTTTTCGCGCCAATTCCTCGCCGTCACGCGGCTTTCCCCCTTACGCCCCAAGTACTTACGAACCATCGCCCCTTCAATGATGGACCAGATCGGGTGCCGAATGTGGCATGATGTTCATCGCATGGCTTCGTGGAAACGGTCCCGTCGAAGACGTCTGATGGCGTTCGCCCCGGCGAACTACCAACCAGGATTTCGGCGTAGACGCAGTTCGTCGTGTCCTCGAATTGTACCGGCGGGTCGTATATTCTCTGTCGGACGAACTGGAACGCCATCATAAGGGGTAATCAATGACGGAAGGCACGAATCAAGGGCTAGGCGTCGCCGCAATTGTCTTGGCGGTTGTGCATTGTGCGTGGCAGAGTCTGGCGTTCGCAGCGGGACCCGCCGAGGAAGGGACCACCATGACCAAGAGTGACTCCGTGCGCGTGCTGTATGTTTACGAGTTTGCCAACCGCGGGACGCCTGCGGCGTACGATGAGGCGCTCGCAGTCGCTTGCTTGCAGGGGATCGCGAATCGCGAAGGACCGTTGGTGTATGTGGTCTCTTCAACAAGCGTCAGGCCCAGTTACTGGCTCGACATCTTTTCGCGCGAGAAGAATTGGCTCTGCAATAGAAATCAGAAGCACGTTTCCGGGTTGGATGCACTGGTCGAGATTGTCGGCGACCATTTGAAGGGCGCGATAATCTGGGACCCCGAAGTGCCGGCCACGATCAACGTCGCCTCCACGATTGCGGGAGTGCGCAGCGGAGTGGTCCTCAGTCCGGAATTGGCGAATCAGTGCCTACCCAAATGGAAGCTTCCCGTCATCGAGGATTTGCGAGGCCGTTTTGATGGGACCGAGTCCGGGAGCAAGAAAAACGAAGCCTACCGCTGGGCGATTCGCGAGTACCTGGCGAAGGGTTTGTGTTCGTCCCATCTGCTCTGCCTGTTTGAAGACGCGAACAAGGTACGAGACGAGGGTGGTATCGGATACGCCGTTACGCGGGACTGGGCCGTCATGAATCGCGCGTTTGTGTTCGATCTCTCACCCTGGGGCGATGAAGCGCCGAAGGACGATCCGAACCAACCATTAGGCACGGACCTCGAAACCTATCGCATGATCTTGCGGGAGACATTGAAACATTCGGCGGGCAAACAGATGACGGAGTTGACCGGGTTCTTCTCCTTTTGGAAATACAGCAATGTCCCCGGTTACGCGAGCCGACACGAGCCGGTACCCACTGAGTGGGAAACCGTGTACCTCATTTCGCCGTACAACTGTTATCAGAACACCATCTCGAGCGACTGCTACAATCAATCATTCCATAGTCAGGCGCCGCGCAGGAAATTGAAACAGCGGCGGCCGAAGCCGATGGACACGGTCGAGAAGAAGGCCTACGTGTGCATCCTCATGGCCGACTACGATTCGGCGACACCGCTGTACGACTTCCTGCCGAAGTTCTGGGACGACTCCAATCGCGGCAAGATTCCCTTGGCCTGGGGCATCAATCCGAATCTGATCGAGACGTATCCGGACGTGATTACGTACCTCTACGAGACGGCCACGGAAAACGACCACTTCACCAGCGACGCCAGCGCGGCGGGCTACTTCAATCCGAACCGTATCGAGCCGCGATATCTGCCCTTGTTGGTAAAACACAACCGGCGGTTCTTCCGCGCCACGGACATGACCATCGCGCCGATGGTGTTGGACTGGGACGAACCCACGCCGGCCGTCAAAGACGCTTTTGCCAAATTCGCGCCCGACGGTTACGCCACCATCGTCATGGATTTACACGACACGGGCGGCAAGACACCCAAGCCCCACGTGTGGAAAGGTATGCCCGTCACCGAACTCATCAACGACACGTGTAACTTCGTAAGCCCCAAGCAAACCTCGGATGCCATGTACGCCGCCCTCATGTCGCGAGGCAAGGCAATGCCGGGCTTCTACTTCTTCCGCATCGTCTGGACCCCGCCCACGGCCATCCTCGAATCCCTGGATACCTTCCGGAAAGAACACCCGGAAATCCCCATCGAGGTCGTGGACCCGTATAACTTCTTCGCACTATTCGAAAAGTACTACGAGCGTACACCAACCACTCGCTAACATGCTGAGCGAAGAGTACGATTGATAATTCGCGCCTTGGGCCAGGAGACCTCGCGTTTGTTCGCCATAGCTACGTGGTTCGTGCGCCTTCCACTGAACCGAGCTCGCACAGCTTTTGAAACCGGCCAATCTGGACGGCATATTTCCCGTTCAACTGTTTGAGCTCGTCAATGAACTTACCTACGTCATGTCCGGACTGCTCTGACATGCGTCTTCGGCTCTCACGGATTTCCTCAATAACCGTGTCGCAATCGGTACTCATTGTTTAATCATCTCCCATCAGCTCGAGGGGCGTTACCAGCGCCGGCACATGGAGCCCAAGAAGCGCGTTCACCCTTCGAATGTGAGTAAATTTGTTTGCATTTGCCAAGTGGCGGCAGTTCCATGTGAGCAAGTAGTCCAGTTTATAAAAAGAGGCCAACGCAAGATGTAAGGCATCGCCGACCGGGTTCCCAGGCATGACCTGATGCTTAATGTAGACTTCGACAATGTCCCTCACCTCATCTTGAATGGGAATCGCCGCCAAACTCATTGCCATGGCTAAAGCTTCCCCTCGGTGCGGGAGCTGGCCCGAGTCCAGTTCGGCCAAAACCGCGGTGCTGGTAACGACGTGGTACTTATGGTGGTGGACATCCCACCACTGACGCGTCCAGTCGCGCATTGCAGCCACCCCCGGGGTGGTACGCCGATCGTGGTAAAAACTAAAAATCGTTGTCTCAAGGTATACAGTCTCGTTCACATCGAAAGTCTTTCACTCTGGAAACATCTCTCACTTCTTCGCCGCACCGTACAAGTAATAGTCGTGGTTCTGTGCGGCGTCTTCCGGCAAGCTCTGGGCTTTCCCCATGATCTCCGCAAAGCGCTCAGTGAACGAGGGACCGAGCTCATCGTCAACGGAGGCTGGCGACGGTACCAACTCGATATTTACTGCGGCGCCTTCGGGCAGTTCGGCGGGATCGTCCAAAACGATGGCGCCGTTCTCGACGTGTCCTTTGTAAGTCATTGCTCTAGTTGCCGTCCTTCGATGACTGGATTATAGCACACGTGGCTTTCCTGTGACGCGCACGCGGCAGTCGTCTCACTGCTTGCACGTGTACTCCAAATCGTCCACGTAGACCACCTGGCCGTTGCCGTCAATCCACGTGGTTACGAACCCGAAGCGGTCGAAGGTCGCGCCGATGTCCTTGTGGCCGGAACTGAGCGGCAGGGTCGTGGACCGCGTTCCGAGGGTAAGTGTGATTTCGCCGGCGCCGTTCGCGCTGTCGGGATCGTATTCGAATGTCCAATCATGCGGCGTTCCATCCGGATAGACGCGGGGCAGGTCGTGGTCGCGCCCGTAGCCGTCGTCTCCGCCGTGGACCCGGTAGCGCGGGTAGACATAAAAACCTTCGGATGAGGGGCCCTCAATGGAAAGACCAAGGAAATCGGAAGGAGTCTGGTGGTTTTGCGACGGGTTTACTTGAACGCTGTGCTCGGAGTTGAAAAAACCGAACAGCGTAGTGCTGTCGCTGACGGCGCGGAGCAGCACCATCTTGCCCGCCGCGCGCAGCTTCCCTTTGAGCGTCAAAGGTCCGATGCGCTCCCCGTAGTAGGCCAAGCTCGTGGGATAGCGACAATCGCCACGGAAAAACAAGCCGCCCAGTTCCCCGGCGCCTTTGCCTTTTGCGTGCTGCGTGGGACTGAATCCGAAATCGAAGCGCGGTCGAATATCCACGGTCTCGTAGGTGATGCGATTGCCTGCACCTTCCCATTGGGGGTCCTTGCTCAGGTCCAGTGGCTCCCCGTTAATCGTCACGTTGCCAATCCACAATTTGCCGGGAGAGTCCGCGCTCTTGACCACGTTCAATAGTCCGAACCGGTTAAAGACGGCGCCGTCGGCCTTGTGTCCTTCGCTGAGATTGGAATCGGCGCGCTGATCTTCGAAGGTGGCGACAATCGCGCCCCCGCCGTCGTTACCGGAGGGATCATAGGTCAGCGACCACGCATGCACGCCTTCGCTCGGAATTTCCAGCGGATAGACGCGATCGGCGGCAGCATCGTACCGGCCGATGACGCCCGCACCCGCGCGCCACTTTGCCGTCGCGTACTCGAAGTGGACATGATAAAAGTCCCCGCGCCCATTAATGCGGAATACCAAGCTGTTGGGCGTCCGCCATTCGTTGACCGTGTCGGCGTTGAAGAAGCCGAGCAGTGTGTTGCCCGCCCCCTTCTCAACGACCAACGATCCGGAAGCACTGAGTGGTGTATCGAAGTCGCTTTGCGGGACCGGCTTCGCGTAGTAGGCCGGCTTGCCTGCGGGCGTGATCGTGCCGCCAATCGCACCCGGATCAGTTCCGAACCGGTTCTCCGCCTCGTAGCCGAAGTTTTGCTCGATCATCCGCGGATCGAATGCCTTCGACCGGTTGTTCAGTCCATCCCACTCCGGCTCGTGGTCAAAACTCTCGTGTCGTTGCTCGGCGCCCGACCAGGTGGCGCCTCCGTTGAAAGCCACCAGCACCAGTCCATACTTCAGGCCCATTGGAATTCTCATGTGATGGTCCTCACTTTGATGGCTTCTCCTTCTTCAGCGCGATGTAAGCACTGAGGGCGTCCACGTTCTTCACGAAAACCGCACTGTCAATTGTCTTTATCCCCGGTTCCTCGGCCTCGAAAGTCTTGAGCGGCAGGTCGGAAAGCCAGGCGCCACGCGCGTCCAACGCATTGATGGCAGACTTCGCCGCAGCCTCGACGGCGCCCTCACCAAGCCCATTTCGCTTCAACGGTGCGACGGTAGGTTTGCCCGATTTGGCCGCTTCATACATGGCCTGCAATTCGTCCAGTCGCGAGGTCGAGTGAAAGCTGTAGTGCGTAGGCACGTCGCTGCCGTCGTACGTGAGTTGGTAGTCCTTCGTGAAAAACAGCGGTTTGTTCGTCTGCAACTCATAGAAGCGCGCGAGGCGGCCGTCCGGCAGCAGCGATTTTCGAAAATACGCGAGGGCCCGTGGAACTGGTTCGAGGAATCGCGGCTCGTTGGCACGTTGCGCGAGCGCGATCAATGTCCGGAGCACGGATTGCGATTCGCCGCCGGTAACGGCCGGAGGCTCGAATTTTCGCGCCCACGCCGGATGCATGTCCTGATCATATTGTTGGGCCCAACCCGGCTGAGGATCGGGCATCTGCGCCAGAACGATGAAGTCGCCGCCCTTCACGGCCGCCTCGCGGTATTTTGCGTCACTATAGCATTCCCAGGCATCCAGCATGATGTCTATCATGTCGCCTATGGTGCCGTCGTTGAATGTGTAGTAATTCCTATAGTCCACTCTCGGATACACGCGGGACCACGATTGCGGATAGCTCGCGGGCTTGACCGGGAATTTCGCGGGGTCCGGCGGCGCTTCAAACCGCTGCGGCCACGCCCCGTTTGGATATTGTGCCTTTAGAAGCTCGGCGAGAGCATACGTCACGCATTCATGAATGTCGGAGTTCTTGAAATCGAGCGCCTCGTCGAGTCGCATCAGGAAGCGTACTGCCTCCTGCGTCGTATTGTCATCCAACGTCGTGACGTTCGAGCCATGCGCGCTCTCCGGACCTTTGCGATAGGAACACTTTCGCCGCGCGTCCGCATCGAATTCTATCCGGTAGTCCCAGCCGCCGGATTTCAGTTGGCCCATCACCAACGCGTGGCCAGTCTCGATCGCGGCCTCAAGAAGATAACGTTCGCCCGTGCTCTCGTAAGCGCGAAGATACGCGTGCCCGACCGTGGGCGTGCCGGGCGGCTGCACCCATCCGGTGGTGGCGGAAGCTTTACCTTCTCCTTCGCGTTTTGTCAGGTCCGTGCTGTATCGCCATAAATATGAGCCGCTGGCAGAAACTTGCGTTCGAAAGAACGTGACCGCCCGCTCCAAGGCAGTGTGCGCGTCCGCTTCGGTAAGCGCTTCTTCAGCATATGCGCTCGAACAAAGTAGTACGAGCAAGACAATTGGCGCCCGTTTCATTGTGGACGTTCGTCGTGGCAAACGATCACCGTGAACGGTACGCCGTCAATCTCGAATAGAGCCATCTGAACCGAAGCTATCCGCAATTCTTCCGGCATGTACTTCTCCTCGGGACGGGCGGTGATAGCAAGAACTGCTATGGCAAAAAGCGGCAGAAGACCCCTCCCTGTTAGACACATTGCGAACACTCTCCTCCACGGCTCCCCTAGGCCCGATCAAAGGATACCGCGCTTGATTGCGCGGTTGCCACCTTTTGAAGCACGTCCAGCGGCCAGCTTTTCCAGGCTTCACGATGGAGCCAGTACAGGGCCTCTCGGTCGTTGAGAAGCGACAATCTTTCCTCGCGCGTCGTGCGCCACGGGCCGCCCGCCAAGGCGATCTGCAGCAGTCGCTCCTTCTGCGCGGGCGATAACACCGACTGAGAGGCGCCGTCCGGAAGCGTCGCGAGGTGGACACCCAGCAAGGCCGGATCGATCACCAGACGGACGAAGGGGTGGAGCGCTGGTTCCGACTGCGCCGTTTCCTCCGCGATAAGCATCTGTTGACGCGCCACGATCGGCGGCACTTCGATTTCTTCAGGAATCAACAATAGGCCCATTTTTCGCAGCCACCGGCCGACCCGCGTGCTACTTAACAAAAGAGAGAGCGGCACCGAAAGAACCAACCCCACAAGAATCGGAAGCATCCACCAGAAGATCACCGACGCCCTCCATGCCAGGATCAGCGCCGCCGCCAGCCCCACAATGGTATGCATCGAATGAACCCGGTACGCCTCGTGAAAACGCACGGCCGACTCGTCGCGCGCTTGAGCCTCCCATGCGACTTTTCTCCCCAGCAAGGAGTTGATGACGAAGGTGGTGTGAAACGCCATCAAGATCGGAGCGACGAAGACGGACGCGACCGTCTCGAGTAGCACGCTCAGCGCGAGCCTTCCCGCGCCGCCGAAACGACGCGCGATCGACGGCCGGCACGCCGCCCCCAGATAGCCCCAAACCTTCACCATCAATAGCAGGGTGAGCGCGCTGGTCAGGGGCAGAAGCGCCACGCCGATCGGCAGATTCCCGTCCGTGAAGCGGGCCTCAAAAGTGCCGGTGCTAATGGCCAAACCCACGCCTTCAACGACGGACAACATCATGAAGAGCGCCCATAAAGGCGAGGCCACGTACGACATCGCCCCCATTCCCATGTGGAAACGTCCCATAGGATTCATCCCGCGCGCCACCGTGAGGGGCAGGTGTTGAAGATTCCCTTGACTCCATCGTTCGTCGCGCTTTGCGAAATCAATCAGCGTCGCCGGGCACTCTTCGTAGCTGCCGCCCAGGTCGGAGGCGACCACAACTTTCCATCCTGCGCGGAGCATAAACGCCGCTTCGACAAAATCGTGGCTGAGAATCTCGCCGCCCCAGGGCGGGCGACCCGGCAGCTTGGGCAATCCGCAGCACTGCGTAAACGCTCTAAGGCGGATAATGGCGTTGTGCCCCCAGTAGTTACCCTCCGTCTGACTCCAAAACGCGAAACCGGAACTGAAAATGTTTCCGTAAAGCGCGCTCGAAAACTGAAGCACGCGCGCGAAGAACGAACTGCGGTTCACCAGGGTTCGCGACACCTGGAGGATTCCCACTTCGGGGTCCTCCTGCATGCGCCGGACCAGTTCCACCAGCGTCGCGCCGGTCATCAAGCTGTCGGCATCGAGAACGACCATATACTCGTAGTGCCCGCCCCAACGTTCGCAGAAATCTCGGATGTTGCCGGCCTTGCGTTCGCGGTTCTCCGCGCGCCGCCGATAGTACAACCCGCAGTCTGCCGCCATCGTGCAACGCAATCTGGCCCACGCCGATTCCTCCTCGGCCCAAATATCGGGGTTCGTGGTGTCACTTAGCACGAACAGGTCGAACGATTCGGCAAGCCCGGTTTCCTGTAGAGACTCGCTGATGGCGCGCAGACCGGCGAAGACGCGTCGAGGTTCCTCATTGTAAATGGGCATCACGATCGCCGTTCGCGGCAGCGGGACCCCCGTCTGCCCTCGCTCCGGCGGGGGACTCGGCATGAGTGGATGGTCACGCCGAAATAAACTGATGGCACAACCAAACGTTGCCGTCCAGAACGCGATGCTGATCCACAGGAACAGAACCAGAAACAGGACGATAAGCGGGATATCTACCCAGTCCCAACCATTGGTCAGGATTAAGTGAGCGAACACTCTCGTCGCCGCCGCCGTGGTCAGGGCCGCCAACGAGAGAAGTATCGTGAAGGCGACCCGGTTTCCGTGTCGGTCACGCACTTCCGTTACCTCTCTTTTTCTCTCCAATGACGCAAACGGGTCCGCGCCAATTTGACGTCTTCGATCACGGCACGCCAAAACGTTCGGGTAAAGAACGCCGGTAACTCCCCCACCGGCTGCGTCGGCATCGCCAGCCGCCGTTCTTCGGGCACCGCCGCGCGCGCGGACATCCGCACGGCCCGACACACTTCCGCCGGAAGAACGCCGTGCTGCAGAAAGATTTCCGGCCGGTCGGATAAGATCGGCCGTAAATGCCAAGCCAGAGAGTCCGGTCGGCCCCGAACGTCAGCCGCGTTCGCGCACAAATACTCGAGCCAGTCCTCAAATCGAGACGTAACACGGGCCAGCGTCTCCCCGGTCAGATTCGAGTCGTCCGCATCTTTCATTTTCGCGACGGTTTCGTTCAGAATCTCCAAGGCTTGGGCTTCGGCATGCTCTTTCGGTAGTCCCACCGACATCAGATACACGCCGATTCGCGCCAACGCATCGTTGCTCCGACTAGACTTATGCGGCATCTTCACGGCTCCCAAGTATCCGTCCAGGTCTCGCTCAGCGTGTCCGGACCCGCACGCAAGAAGGCCCGAAGAATGACGCTTGCGCCGGGCGGTCGGGTCACGTCGAAACTGAGCCGCTGAAGTCCTCGGTCGCTATCCGGCTCCATTCGAATTTCTCCAGTGTTGCCGCCGGTAGCGGCCACCACGCCGCTCACCGGAAACTGTGAGCCCGGTCGCGTGGAGGGATCGTCTGCGAACTCTAGTACGTAGCGCACCTCATTGGGACCGCGGTCTTCACTAGCGGTTTTCAAGACCGTCGCGCCGCTTTGCTGAGTCGGGCCGTTGATCGAAAAACGCACTCGATACCGGAAATGCCGGCGGTCTCCCGGCCCCGGCAGCTCCGCGGGCACCCAGTAAACCGCGATATTATCTGTCCACTCTTTGGTCGCGGATAGTTCCAGCAACTGTACCGCGCCCGCGCCGAAGCCCTCGATCGGCTCCACCCACACACTCGGTCGCAAGTGCTGCAACGTGTTGCCGCCGTAATGTTTGGGATCGCGATCGCGCTGAAGAAGACCGAAGCCGCGAAGTGATTCCACCGCGTACGTGTGCACCCGGTTGATGAGAGGGTTCCTTAACGGACGCCAAAGCCACTCCCCGGTTCCCGTGGCTATGAGGAGGCCGTCGCAGTCGTGAACTTCGGGACGTCTCATCGGGTCTCGGACGCGCGCCGGCTGGTTCTCTCCAAAGAAGAATTCGCTGGTAAGGGGCGCGACGCCGAGTCTCTCGACGGCTTCCCTCATAAAAATATGCGATTCGACTTCGATCACCGTTTCCTCCCCGGGCTCACACTCGAACCGAAAGGCACCCGCCAGACTCGGACTATCCATCGCCGCGTAAATGCGCGCCACCGTGGCTGCGGAATCCGTGCGCTCGACCCAAAACGCGCGGAACTCCGGAAATTCCTCCGGCTCTGACAGACCAATATCCACCGCCAAACCGCGGGCCGAGGTCCCGTACCGACCACTGCGCGGCACCGCCCGAAAGTAGCTCGCACCGAGAAAGCTGACGAATTCATCCACGCGGTCCGGACTATTGATGGCATACTGGACGTTGAAGCCGGCAAAACCGGGATTGAGAGCGGCCTTACGCTTGGCTTTCAGAGTCTTATACGTGAACAGTGTTTCGTCATAACGGACCGTCGGGACATGGCCTTCCTCCACGAGGATGACTTCAACCGGCCGCGGGAAGAGATATCCCGAATGATAGAATTGCAGCTCGAACGGCGATTCGCCGCGCCAGACCGCCTTCTGTCGGTCATATCGAATGGCCCGATAGTCGTCGTAATTGAGCTGATTCTCCAGGGAAACTGATGGCTCGAAGGGTCGTACAAAGGGACGTGTCGCACGTTCACTTGCGCGCTCGACGAGCTTCTCAAAGGAGAACGGCCTAAGTCCTGAGGAATACGGGGCCGTTTCCCCGGCCACCGCGCTTCGGATGACCACGCACGCCAGAAAGAGTGGACTTGACGCCAAGAGCGTACCGCGGGGAATTCTCACCTCTTCCCCTTTCCGCGCCGGCCCGAAGAATTACTTCGCCCCTCTGAGCGAGACCCGGGAACCTGCGCATATCGTCATCGAGGCCCAATAGACCGACCTCGAACAGGGAAATTAACCGTAACGTTCACCACGACGTTCTAACCCTAATGAACCTTCTCGCGTGGGCGTCAAATTCCTCTCGGTCCGATTCAATATCAGCCCCCAATCACCCCGTAACGAGGTTTCACAAGAACAGTTCAAAGTGCACGCCGACGCCAAAGATGAAACGGAGATTCGTTCCCAGCGATGGCCCTCACCCCTTGAATGAACTTCGTTGTTATCCCGTATGTCCTTGGTGTCCTTCACCTTATTACGCCAATACACTACGGTTCCTTATCCCCCGCGTCGCGCTTTTCCCGCTCCTCATACTTGGCCTCGAACTCCGCTTCGCATTCCGCACAGTATTCATACGTGCACATATGTTGCACCCAGCCCGTGCCCGCCAGTTCCCCGAAGACGTTCTCCTTCGGCAGAATCTTCTCTCGCAACAAAGCGTAGCAGTCGCGCGGCGTGAAATGCTCACAAACATCTAGCGCGACGCCAATCCGGGCCAGGCTGGAGAGCAACACCTTCAGCCGCATCTCGACCTCCTCGTCGTCAAGTTCGGCTGGTGGCGGTAGATCCTCGAAATCCTCCAAGAGCGAATGAACTGGCTGCCCGTCGCTATGATCGATGCAATAGTCCATCAATTCCATTTCTCTCATAACGTCGTCGTCCGCTTCGCGTTCCCCGCGGATGGCCCGCTCCACCGCCGCCGCTTCTCGGTCCAATTCTCGCTGAAGGGCATCCGGCGCAGACTCATTCTCGTCATCGGACACGTCCGGTTTCTTGCGAGATTCCCAATGCTCGGTGTGAATACCATCCTCCTCTCGTCGGACTATCGTAACGCCTAAGCCGTGAGTACGCTTCATTTCTTCTTCGTCAGGTACCGGCGCCAGATTCGGAAGCGGAATCCATTCCCCTTCGTCATTCTCATCTTTCGCCGCGCGCACACACTCCTCGACCACCGGACCTGCCATCTCGATGACCACGCGCCCGTTCTGACTAAACCACTCCAAGTACAGGCGGCGCTTCCAAGTCGTGGGAGGCGGCTCACCCAACTTGGCGCGCTGTATAAACTCCTCCACCGGACACGTGAACGTGCGCACCCAGCCATGCGCCGTCATGGTGCCTGTCGGCCCAATCTGACAGTCCCGGAAGCGGGAATGTTCGCCCCGGCGGAATACGGGTCCGGTGGTATCATACTCGCCGGGCCGGAACCGAAAATGCTTCCCTTGCAGGTCCGGACTGCAGTTGCCCGTAAGTTCAATGTGTATTACCGTCTCCTCCCCCGGCTCTCCCCCGCGCAACACAATCATGCCGAACGTGCTGTAATTGCGCATGTTACGGAGCTCCCCATACACCACGTATTCACCTAACCGGTACGCCATGATGCTACCCCTTCAGCCAATTTGTAGACTCAACTGCTCCTCGACCCTACGAGATGACTTTGCACCATTTTGCTTGTGGGATCAAGACAGACCACCAGGGCAATTACGTATAATGGCCGCCGGTCTCGAGCCGTTGGCCGTCCTTGAGGTTCTTTGTGTCGTTACCGGATAGTCTGCACCGTCATCCGAATTTTCTCTCTTTTGGCTCTTTTTTTCGAGATTGGAATAGGCGGATGGCACCGATTGTATTTGTTGTTAATGGGTGGTTTGGTGTGTGGATTCCTCTCATCGGCCGGCGACGAAAGGGCCACTCCCACTGCGGAACGAAACGCTCAGCAAACTGGCAAAGACGCGTGGAAGTGACTGATCCGTCTCTCGGAGTGCCCTTTATGCTTGGATCTAGGGACGCCATGAATCGGAACACCGACTCCGTTCCGGCTCAAGGCGCGAGCCACATTCTCGGTTTACACGAAGCACTCGTTCACGACGGCGATCCATGGTTCGCCAAGTTCACCCAACATCTGCCCGGCCTGGCCTGGATCAAAGACCTCGAAGGCCGCTACGTTTTCGTCAACGATGCCGCCGAGCGGGCGTTTCGCCGCCCGCGTGCCGAAATCTTGGGGCGCAGCGACGACGAAATCTTTCCCCCGGAAACGGCCGCCCAGTTCCGAAAGAATGACCGCCGCGCAGCGGCAAGTCCCACCGGTACCCAAACCATTGAGACACTCGAACACGACGACGGTATCCACCACTCCATCGTAAGCAAATTCCCCATCCCGGGTCCGGACGGCAAACCGATTTTGGTCGGCGGCATGGCCATTGACGTCACCGAGCGCGTCAAAGCGGTGAACGCGCTGCGGGAAAGCGAGGAGCGTCTGCGGTTGGCCACGCAGACCGGCAAGGTCGGCACGTGGGACTGGGATATCGCCACGAACCATGTCACGTGGTCCGATTCCCTTTATCCGATGCACGGCGTGACTTCCGCCGAGTTCAATCCTACCGTCGAAGGCTTCAAGGCGCTCGTACATCCGGACGACCGCGCTTTCGTCTCGGAAGCCATTCGCCGCGCGCTCGAAGAGGATGCGACGTACGAACTGGAATTCCGCGTTCTCCGGCCCGACAGCAAGGTCGTCTGGATATTCACCAACGCCCGCGTGTTTAGGGACCAAGGACGCCCCGTACGGATGATCGGGGCCGCGACGGACATTACCCGCCAAAAGCGCTACGAAGAAGCATTGCGCGTGGCTCGGCGGCAACTGCAGATGGTCACCGACACCATGGCCGCCGCGGTTACCCGCTGCAGCGCCGACGGGCGCTATCTATGGGTCAACAAAGGCTACGCCGCCTGGCTGGGTCGAACTCCCAAAGAGATCGCCGGGCGACCGATCCCCGAAATCATCGGCATGGAAGCGTACGAAGCCATCCGCCCGCACATCGAGCGAGTGTTGGCCGGCGAAAAGGTCGAGTACGAGGTGGAGACAAACTTCCTCGGCCTTGGTAGACGTTGGGTTCGCACCACGTATGTGCCCACGTACGGGGATGCCGGGAAGCCTGACGGCTGGGTGGGCGTGGTTCACGATGTGACGCGACACAAGGAGTTGGAATCGGCCCTGCGCGAGGCCAATGAAACGCTCGAACGGCACGTGGCCGAGCGTACCGCCGATTTGCGCGCACTGACCTTGGAGTTGACCGAGACCGAGCATCGCGAACGCAAGCGCATCGCCCGGTTACTCCACGACGAAGTCCAACAACTCCTGGTCGGAGTGAAAATTCAAACCAGCTTCGCCCGCTCGTATCCCGGTCAAACCGGGCCGCTACTCGAAGCCATACGGCTGACCGACGAAGCCATCGCCGCCTGCCACGCGCTGGTGGCCGGCTTGAGCCCGCCCTTGTTGCGCGACGCCGACCTCGCGGAAGCGCTGCAATGGCTCGCAAAGCAAATGGCCGAACGCTACCGACTCCAAGTCGAAATTCAGATGGACGATCCGCCGCCCTTCTTATCGGAGGAGTTGCGCTCGCTCATCTTCGAGGCCGTGCGCGAGATGCTCTTCAACGTCGTTAAACATGCCGGGGTGGACCGGGCCACGGTCACACTCGCCGGTGACGACGAACAGATGTGTCTCATCGTTTCCGATGAAGGCCGCGGTTGCGATCCCGCCGTCTTGGACCAGCCGGGGCCGGAGAGCTTCGGCCTGTTCTCGATTCGGGAACGGGTCGCGGGTTTCGGCGGTCGGCTTCAGGCCATCGCCGCCCCCGGCGAGGGTTGCAGCTTCCGGGTGTGCGTGCCGCGGTCCGTAGCGGGTGCACCCGCCGGGCCTTCCATACTGGTCCCGCGCACCAAGAACGGCTCCGATGCCTCGCGCGACGGCAAGCTCCGGGTGCTCTTGGCCGACGATCATCGCATCGTACGCCAAGCGCTCGCGCGGCTGCTCGATTCACAGCCCGACATGCAAGTTGTCGCAGAGGCGTCGGACGGCCTGGAGGCCTTGGAACTGGCCCGAAAACTCGGGCCGGACGTGGTCGTGATGGATATCTCGATGCCCCGGATGAGCGGCCTCGAAGTCACGCGGCACATCCGTTCCGAGATGCCGGGAGTGCGCGTCGTGGGCTTATCGGTGTACGAATACGAAGACATGGCCGAGGCCATGCGCGAGGCCGGCGCCCATCAGTACCTTCATAAGGGCGGACCCATCGAAGAACTCTTCGCCGCCCTGCGCGGAGCCTAGTGGCCGCCCGTCACCGTCATGTGGCGCGCACTCCAAGCAACACTTGCCCCCAAGACATTGGTGTGTGAGATTCAGGGTACACTTCCGTCGAGGTGCGAGACTTGCACGGCAGTTTTTGTCGGGTCTGCGGCGAAGGGTTCTGGTCGCTCAAGTCAGAACGAAAAATCGCAATGATACTGGCGGAACAGGATTCTCGCCGGATTGTGGCGGCGGAAATCCTCAATACGACGCATATCAATCCTAATATCGGCGTTCAGACAACGAGAATCCTACCGCGATTTCAACCATTGGAAAAAGAACGCGCTCTCGGCGACGGTAAACGCCTTCGAGTTGTGCAGGCGTAGCTCGAAGATTAGAGTGTAGGCGCGCTGGCAAGATTGCCTTTTCGAATGGAGACGCCGATGGTGATGACGCCGACCTTGTTTTCCGTCAGTTACGCGGGGCTGTGGGGGCAGGCCCGACTGGATATGGTTGCCTTCATCCGCAAGGCGGCGACGCTTGGTTTTGCGGCCGTCGAACTGGCGGGCAAACGGCCGCACCTCTCCGTTCTTGACACAACTGATGAAAGCCTCGATGCGATCAAGCACGCGGCGGAGGAATGCGGCGTCGAAATCGCCACGATCGCGGGCTACACGGATTTCACCGGTGGCAAGACGGCGGCCGAAGTGCCCTTCGTCGAGATGCAAGTGGCCTACGTGCGCTCGCTGGCCCGTATGGCGCAACGACTCGGCGCAAAGATCGTCCGCGTGTTCACGGGCTACAGCACCGAGGCGGACGCCTATCGCGCCGATTGGGACAAGTGCGTCACCGCCATCCGCGAATGCGCCGCCGTCGCCCAGGAACACGGCGTAACGCTTGGCGTCCAAAACCACCACGACGTGGGCGTGGCGTGGGAAACCTATGCGGAGTTCCTGGATACCGTGAACCATCCCAACTGCCGCGCCATGTTTGACCCGTGGGCGCCCGCCTTACACGGAGATGACTTGTACGCCTGCGCCAAGGCGCTCGCGCCGCGTATGGTTCAGACGACGCTCGCGGATTACGTCCGCCTGCGTCGCTTCACCTATGTCCCCGGTCTCGTGAATTACCGTCCACAGCAAGAATTCGTCCTGGCGGTCCCTCTAGGCGACGGGATTCTGGATTTGGAGGCGTTCTTCCGGGGACTTGCGGAAGGTGGTTTCTCCGGCTATGTCGCCTACGAGATGTGTTCTCCCCTTCGCGGCGGCGGCAGCGAAGAGAATCTCGACCGCACCGCCAAACGCAGCTTGGAAAAACTACGCGGGTTGATATAGACCAATCAGGAAGCGTTAATATCAAGGAATCAATGTGGGCCTATATAGCCGATACATCCTGCCCAGAGTTATTCATCTTGCCTGCCGTGCGGAACCGAATATGCGCCAGCGTGAAAAGGTGGTACCGCTGGCGAAAGGTACGGTCCTGGAAGTCGGGATCGGTTCCGGCTTGAATCTTCCTTACTACGATGCCCGCAACGTCACCAAAGTTTGGGGCCTCGACCCATCCGACGAGCTTCTGGCGATGGCCGAGAAGGCGGCACGCGAAGTCGCGTTTGAAGTCGAGTTTGTCGCGCAGGACGCCACCCAGATACCGCTCGGGGACAACACCGTGGATACGGTCGTGATGACCTACACGCTGTGCAGCATCGGCGAGACGGCGCGGGCGTTGCGTGCCATGACGCGCGTGCTCAAACCAGGAGGCGAACTTATCTTCTGCGAACACGGCGCCGCGCCCGACCCATCGGTGCGTTGGTGGCAAGACCGACTGACGCCGGTCTGGAAACGCCTGGGCGGCGGCTGCCACCTGAATCGTCCCATCCCCGCGCTCATCGAGCAAGGCGGATTCAAAATCCAGAGGATGGAGACGATGTACCTGCCCGGCTGGCGTCCGGCCACGTTTAATTATTGGGGTGTAGCTGTTCATGGGAGTCTGAACGAATGACACAGGACGTCGGGACAGTAGATTTCAGCGAGTTGACCAAAGCCGCCCAGAACGCGGCGGTGAACTATCGTCCCAACGACGATGTGCACATCGGCGGCGTCGGGTCGGCACTGCGCACATTTGATGGAGGCATATTCACCGGCGCCTGTATTGACTGCGGCTGCGGCATCGGGTTTTGCGCGGAGCACTCGGCGATCGCTGAAATGCTGAAGCATCGCGTCACGCGGATTGCAGCTATCGTGGCCGTGAATTGGCGCGGAGAAATTCTGCCCCCGTGCGGCCGCTGTCGCGAACTCATGCAACAGATTGATGGCGGAAATAGAGAGACTCAAATCCTGATCGCGTCAGGAACTGTGGTTTCCTTGAGCGAGTTGCTGCCCTTTCCGTGGCGAACCGAATCAGGATGACGGCAGATTCTGAACGGATGCCGGCACAGTCTATTGGTTCGGAACCCGGTCCAGCAGGGATTGCAGCAGGGACACAGCCGAAGCATCCATTTCCGTGAGTTTGGCGATACCGACCAAATATGCCCCTCGCCGCTCCAACATTACACCCTTGTATAATGGATCGTGGGCTTGCAAACGAGTCTTCGTCTTTCCCGATGAATCTTGCCATTCGTACTCGGCGTTCTTGGTTTGGAGATAGGCGACATATTTGTCCAGCGCAAGCTGCGCGGCATCGCTCGAATCGGTGATGACCACGAAAGCCCGCACCGTCTCGCCCCCAATCTCGGCGTCCGCCACGAAACCCCGACCGAAGAAATCGTAACCGAGAACGCTTTCTGCGAGGTACTTTGGAGTCAGCGCGATCACTCCAGGCGCGGCTATCAGGTCGAGTTCCGGCGCAGGCGTCCGATCTCCCGGAAGACGTTGCGCGATGGCCTTGGCACAGTTCACCATGTCCACCTTGGTATTGTCCGGTTTGCCATGCGCCGACAACCGCACGAAATACCGGTCCTGATAGAACATCAATTGATAGTCTTCGCAGAAACCTTCTGCGCCAATTTTGATCAACTGGGCATTGCGAAAACGGTTGTTCGAATAGATGCCAAACGCGTCCAATCGCGAGCCCATGCAGAAGATATCGGCCTGTACGGAACGTGTCGGATCGCCTTCGGATACATATCGTGCGGCGACCGCTCCACTGAATCCGTACGGGAAGTACATCTCAGCCTCGCCGTCAATGTAGTCCACGATGGTCTTCTTGTCGAAGTGCCGGACGGCGCCTTCCGTGCGCCAGCCGGACGCGAATCCGGGCGATGGCAAAAGACTCTCGAGGGGCGGTGAATCCGCCGCGCAAACGCTGAGACCGATGACAAGGAATGGAAACGCCCTCGACGCACCCCTCATAATCACGGCCATCACAACCTACGCTAGGAGCATGCGCGCAGTGTGCATCCGTTCGGCGAGGTCCAGTCCGTGGGCACAGCGCGCTACGCAAGCGGCGCAGGATGTGCACCGCATTGGCGACCGGTCGGCAACAATCTCGGTGTACGTCGTGCGCGCCAATCCGAGGTCGCGATAGCCTTCCGCGTACATCAGCGCACGGTTCGTGGTCTGGATGTCCACCCCCAATGGACAGGTCGGTTCGCACACCCCACAGCGATGGCAATAATACGGCGCAATCGCGGCCGAGTAGCGTTCGAGAATCTGAATATCCGAGCGCGCCAGCTTGACCATCCCGATCACGCCGGTGTCTTCCTCGACGTGTTTGAGGTCCACCATCCCGGGGATAGTCAGATGCACGTTCTGGTCCGAGAGAACATACTTGAGCGAGGCCTGGTGCGGACTGATGTCGCCGAGTTCCTTGGTCTGATAGCCGCCTTCCTGGGTCTTCATCGCCACAATGCCAAGATTGGCTTTCGACGCGCGCGCGATCGCGTCCTTCTGTTCCTGAGAAGTCTTGTAGTTGTACGTGACGAGGACCAGGTCATAGAACTTGTCCGGGTCGTCCACCAGCGCGTTGAGCACGCCGATCTCGTCGCTGTGCGTGGAAACGCCGAAGAACCGGGCCTTCCCCTGCTTCTTCAGTTCGGACAAGGCTTCTTTCGGCTCTGACCAGCCAATCACTTCCTTCGGTGGATGATGAAACAGCAGCACGTCCACGTAATCCACCTCGAGACGCCGCAGACTTTCCTCGACGCAGGCGAAGATTTCCGGTTTTGATTTCAGATTCAGGTGGGCGCTCGTCTTGGTGGCTACGTATACCTTGTCGCGATAGCCTTTGAGCGCCTGAGCCACGATCCGTTCATTGTTGCCGTTCATGTACGTGTGGGCGGTGTCCACGTAGTTCACGCCGCGATCGAAGGCCGCTTGCATTACCGCCGGTTCCGAAGTCCGCAGCGCACCGAGTCCCACGATGGAAACTTTCAGTCCCGTGCGTCCCAGGATGCGGTGCCGCGACGTATCGAGCGGAGGCACCGTAGGCGATTCCTCCGCCACGGCGCCGGTCCACCCCGCAGCCGCGGCCGCGGAAACGGACCCGATTTTGAGAAACGTCCGACGATTGATTGGCGATGGATGTCGTGCAAAGCTCATCAGGAATCTCCCCTGTGTCTATCCCCGAAACGCGCAGAGTATATTCAACCGACTGCTCGACAGCAACCTTGCCGCACGGCTCCGAGGAGGGTGGGGAAGGGGTGAAGGGTGAATCGGGAAACGATTATAAGCGGCTCTGGGAACGGGATAGAATGCTATCGGGATGACTTAGTACGCTAGCACTTTTCTACGCGCTCCGATACCGCGGTGGCTCTCGACGGCAGGGCGGCAGCCTTCCTGGGGATGAGAATACCCGCAAGCGTGGCCGCGAGTGTCGTAAGACAGGATGTAATGACCATGGCCTTGAAAAGGAGGCGGAGCGATTGCACGCCTTCCCACCCAAGACCTTCCGTGGAAGCGACGAGGACGGTCGCGCCCCCGATCCAGAGTAGCATCCCACCCACACCGCCGACGACACTCGCCCGCCAGAAGCCGGGAATCTTTCGATGCGCCACGGCGCCGGCGGAAGCGCCTAGCCCCAACATAATCGCAACAGGAACGGCAACACTTGGCATCGCAATATCCTCCTTTTGTTTATGCGTCGCTCAAGTCATTGTACCACAATCAGCGCAACAACCCTGCGTGGTCGAGCATGCGACACACTTCGGGCGCACGGAAGTTGTAGGCTTTGCGAGTGCGAAGCGAGTTTATCTTCCGCCACTCACCGAATCACCCCTATTCCTGCAGTACGTAGATCGCGGGGAGTTCGCGGTAGCGTTCGTGGTAGTCGAGGCCGTAGCCGACGACGAAGTGGTCGTCAATGGTGAAACCGACGAATTGGATGCGTATCGGGGCGATGTGGCGGGCGGGTTTGTCGAGCAAGCAGCACAGCGCAAGGCTGGCGGGTTGCTCGGCGGCGAGGCGGTCCAGAATGGCGGCGGTGGTGCGGCCGGTGTCTACAATGTCTTCGACGACTAGGACGTGGCACCCCCTGAGCGGTTGTTCGGGAAGCACGGGAAGTTCCACGATTCCTTGAGACAGATGGCCCTGGTAGCTGCGGGCGCGGATGAACTCCAACGTGAGGGGAACCTGAAGTTGTCGGATTAGGTCGGAAACAAAAACGACCCCACCTTTGAGCACCGCAACTACGGTCAATTCTTTTCCGCGATATTCTTCGGAAATGCTTTTGCCGAGGACCGCGACCCGTGCCTGGATTTCGGCGGCCGTGAGCAGCGGGCGGTCACTGAGGCGCATCCAGCACCTCGACCTCAAGGGGACGGATGGTGTGCTCGGTCACGGCGGCGTCGGCGCTGATGGCGTGGCCGATGACCCATGCGATTCGCTCGCCGGACACGAGCAAAAGTTGGCTCGCCCGTTGGCTGTGCGGCAGCCCCAAGTCAATATAGTAGTCCTTCAATTTCTTTGTACCGGACATCCCGAACGGCGTGAAGCGGTCGCCGGGTCGCCGATGGCGTACGGAAAGATTCGCCCCCACCGCGTCGCCATCGAAAACCTGCCGCGTCGGCGTGCAGTATTCGGCCAAGGGCGTATCGGGCAATTTCCGCAGGTAACGAATCAGGAACCGCTTGGCGAAGGCTTTGGATTCGCCGGGAACGATCAAGGGAACGATTCTATCCTGGGGTTCGGGGGTCGCGGTGAGCACCTCGGTCACGTCCCGCGCATTCCGCAACGACAGGCCTTGTCCCAGGTCGCAACCCGCGCCCGCGGCGCCGTCGGCGATCAACTTGCGACCGGCCTCGACGCGCTCGAACGGGCAGTCTACGCCCCGCCGCCAAGCAAGCAGCAACAGCGCGCGCCGTTGCAAGGCCGGATGCCCATCCGCGAAGAGTTTGCGCACGACGGCGCCGTCCGCGCGCAGACATTTCTCGAGGAACTCCCGCGCGATGCGGTCCAGCAAATCATTTTCGTCGCGCTGGACGTCGGACAGCCGCAGCAATGCCTCCGCAACCCGCGGATTGTAATCCCGCGCCAAATGCGGCAGCAGTTCGAGCCGAACTTTATTGCGCTGGAATACCGGGTCCTGGTTGCTGCTGTCCACACGATACTTGAGACCTCGCTCTTCCAGGTACTCGAGGATCATCGTGCGCGTGCATTTCATGAGCGGCCGGACCACGCGCACGCCTTCGATTTTGCGCACGGGTGGAATTCCGGCGAGGCCGCTCGGCGTGGTGCCGCGCACCACGCGCATCAACACGGTTTCCGCCTGGTCGTCCGCGTGATGACCCGTCGCCACCGCTCGACACGCCCGCTCCTTCGCCTTGCGCACCAGGAATTCATAGCGAACGCGTCGCGCGTATTCTTCAAAAGAGAGGTCGGAGTTTTCCGCTTCGGCGCTTACCGGACGACGCTCGATATAGACGGGCACTCCCAAGCGAGTTGCCGTTTCCTGGACAAACGCCGCATCGCCGGCGCTTTCCTTCCCCCGCGTCTGATGGTCAAGATGCGCCGCCTCGACTTTGTAACCGAGTTCGGAGAGGGCGTGCAGCAGGCACATCGAGTCCGGCCCCCCGGAAACTGCCGCCAGCACGGTGTCTTCCGGGGCAAACATCGAGAAGCGGCGCACGGCCACCCGTACCGCCTCCAAACACCGCTCCGCCGCTGTCGCCAAGAAGAACCCGCTCCTTTACAGCGCGACCGCCTCCTGCATCACATGAACACGAACGTCTTCACGCAGGGCTTCAGATTCGATTACATTAACACGACGGCCCAGAATGACCTCGAGATCGGCCACAAGGCCGCCCGGAAACCAAGGAGGCGTCGGCCCTTCCACTTCGATGAGCAGGTCAACGTCACTGGACTCGGTTGCGTCGCCTCGCGCCACGGAGCCGAAGACCTGCACCCGCTTGACCCCGTGGCGTCTCGCCACCTTCAGGATTTCCTCGCGTTTCTCTCGCAGGATCTCGTCAATGCCCATGTTCCAATCCCTGCGGCCATCACATATTCGGAGGCGTGAATCAAAATGGTAGCGGTGCACGGACCCGAACCGTGGACACGCGGATTATGACATTGTCCAACTCGTGCACTTCTATGTATAGTCACATAAGGTAGCATATCTATAAGCCGTTAGTTCGTAGGTGCTTACAGATACCCTACACTTCAGGCTCGGGTCTCGACGTGTTCCGGTTTACACTCGTGCTGCGCTTACGGACCTCGGAAGCACTAGCGCAAGCATTCAGCGAGAAACTCATGATAGCACGAATCGGCAATCGGTTACCAGCGAAACACGAACCTCGAGCCGACCCGTGTGAAGCCAACGATGCGGACTGCGGCAGCGGGAAGATCAGGATCACGTTGCCTATTGGGTTGCTTGATTCTGAGCGTTGGCGATGAGTTCGGCGATGCGCACCGGTACGCCATTTTGTCGTTTGCTTTCGTCCGCCGCCTCCATAAAGGCAAAAATCTCGATGGTCTCTTCGGCAGACACGGGGGCGACGCCGGACCGGAAAAACTTGACGATCTCGGCGACCAGCGGCGCGTAGTCGTCCGGCCCTTCCTTTTGCTCGGCGACGGCTTCCGTACCGAAAACGATAACCTTATGCGGCGTCGCTTGGTTGCGGAGACCTACCAGCGTCCCGACCCTTCCGTCGGACCAGGCGCCGGTGACGACGTCGGTATCGGGCGTGGCCGTTCGTACGACGGTCTGGCATCCCGTGCCGAGAATGGTGAACAACGCCTCCGTGGGATGGACACCGTACCAAAAGAGATCGGGATGATGCGGTTCGAGATGGGCGGGACCATACGAAATAGCGCTGCGCATCTTGCCCACGTTTTGCGTTTTCAACTCGACCAAACCCGCATAGTATCGGTACGAGGAGGAACTAAAGCAGGGGACGTTGTCTTCTTTGGCCAATCGGAAGATTTCGACGGCATCGCGCAGCGAGCCGGCCACGGGTTTGTCAATGAACACCGGCTTGCGCGCGGCGAACACCGGACGCACTTCCTTTAGATGCGGCCGCCCGTCCACGCTGGTGAGCATGACGGCGTCCACGAGCGTGCAGAGTTCCTCGATGGAATCCACGACGCGCACGCCGAACTCCTTCTGAAGTTGTTCGGTGTACCCGTCAATCCGCGAGCGGCTGGTCTCATTGTCGGGACTACCGCCTTTGTACCCGGCGATGACCTTGGCCCCGGCCACGTGATTGGGCGCGGTCGGATCATTGAGCACTTTGGTAAAGGCGATCACATGGGACGTGTCCAGACCGATGAGACCGACCCGGAGATC
>JACQVH010000055.1 GCA_016209895.1 Candidatus Hydrogenedentota bacterium
CCATAAAGTCATTTGGGTTTCTCGAAAAGAATGGCAATGGTGCATCACGGATAATCTCCAAGCAATACTTGCGGGCTGCCACCTCGATTGGCGCGAACCAGAACCCGCCGCGTGGTTTTAGAATTCAAACTTTAGAATTTAGACTTACTGAAGAAAGGCAGCGACATATGTACAACGGCTTAAATCTCGATCTCGGTAATCTCTCCCGTCTTTCGCATGCGAAAACCCGGTCGTTGTCGGCGGAGAATTTCACCGGTGAAAAGGGCAAAGCCGGGATGGCGGCCGACGGCCTCGGAGCGAAGGCGGCGCGGGACCTGGGGCGTGGTTGGAAGATTTCACCGGCGGTCAAGATCGAACCGAAACAGAGGTTCACGATGGCCGACATCAGCGGCCCGGGCGCGATTCAACAGATTTGGATAACGATTACCGGGCACTGGCGGTTCAGCATCCTCCGCGTATGGTGGGACGAGGAGCCGACGCCGAGTATTGAAGTACCGATTGGGGACTTCTTCTGCACGGGCTGGGGCCAGTACGCGCATGTGAATTCCCTGCCGGTGTGCGTGAATCCGGGCAGCGCCTTCAATTGCTACTGGGAAATGCCATTCCGCAAGCACTGCCGCATGACCGTCGAGAACGTCGCCGACGAGGAGATCGTTCTATTTTACCAAGTTAACTACACCCTCACGGACATACCCGACGATGCCGCATACCTGCACGTCCAGTTTCGGCGCAGCAACCCACTCCCATACAGGACGGTCCACACGATTGTTGACGGCGTCAAAGGTCACGGCCATTATGTGGGCACGTACATGGCCTGGGGCGTCAACAATACGGGCTGGTGGGGTGAAGGCGAGATCAAATTTTATCTGGACGGGGATGGGGAGTTTCCCACAATTTGCGGCACGGGGACCGAGGATTACTTCTGCGGTTCCTACAATTTTGACCGCGACGGCCAATACACGGTCTTCACCACGCCGTACTCCGGTTTGCCGCAAGTGATTCGGCCCGACGGCGCCTACAAGTCGCAGCAGCGCTTCGGCCTATATCGTTGGCACATTATGGACCCGATTCGGTTTGAGAAAGACCTCCGTGTCACGATTCAGGCTTTAGGTTGGCGCAGCGGCGGGCGCTATCTTCCGATGCAGGACGATATCGCTTCGACGGCCTTCTGGTATCAAGCGGAGCCACATGCCCGGTTCCCGGAATTGCCCGATAAGGATGGATTAGAGGTTATCTGAGCGGGTGCGTATCGAGCGATTTCAGTTCGGAGATTCGAAATTTGAGATTGACGCCACGCGAGGTATGAAATAGGAAACACCACGTAGAAACGCACCATTTGGGTCCAAAGCATGGAATACTTGCGATATCGTTGCCATTGTCCAACCGCAACCCAGAATGACTGCGTAGAAACCGATCGCGCATTCCGCATTCGGTCCAATCCGCAATCCGCAATCCGCATTCCGCGATCGGAACGTTCCGCATTCCGCAATCGCCTGACACTGCACTTCGTACGTTGCGCGTTGCACGTATTCGCTTGTTGTTTGTTGGTGTCGGCGCTACTGAACTTTGCTTCCGCTCAAGTTTCCAACGATCCTTCCGTGTTATGGACGCAGGCCACGCTCTATCGCGACGAATGGGGCACGCCGCATGTGTACGGGGACAATCCGCGGGCGCTGGCCTTCGCGTTCGGATGGGCTCAGGCCGAAGACCATCTGCAGGCGATGTTGCTGGCGTACCGCATTGCCAATGGGCGCGCGGCCGAAGTGCTGGGCGAGACTTATGCCGCCTCCGACGAGTTTGCGCTGAAGATGGAGCATGCCGCACTGGCGCAGGAGGCCTTTCCGGGCGCCGATGCCATCACGCGCGACTTGTGCGAGGGGTTCGCCATCGGTGTAAACGCGTGGCTGGTGGCCCACCCGGCCCACGTGCCGCCGTGGGCCGAAGGCGTGCAGCCGGCGGACATTCTCGCGCTGCTGCACTGTTACCTCATGAGCTTCGCACCCTTTGACCTGGCGGAGACATATCATTTACCGGCGGCGGCGGTGACCGGCAACGCGTGGGCCATCGGCCCGCAACGTTCGGAAACGGGCGAGCCTATCCTGGTGATCAATCCCCACACGTACTACAACGGCCCATTTCAGTGGTACGAAGCGCATCTGGTGTGCCAGGACGTCAACGTCATGGGCGCGACGCTCTTCGGCCTCCCGGTCATCCTGCAGGGGCACAACGAGGCGCTGGGATGGGCGCTTAGCCCGAATGAGCCCGACTTTGCCGACGTGTACATGGAGTTGCCGCTCCGTTCGGGGCGAAATCCGAAGTCGGCAAACTTCCGTCGTTTCGAAGAAGAAACGCTGCTTTACCTCCACACGTTAACCTATACCAAGCCGTACTACGTCGCGACGGCCAGCGGCCCGGTCCGGCGCGCCGTAACCTGTATGCGGACCACGCGCGGACCGGTGATCGGCAAATTCAGAGGTCAGTCCTGCTCTTATCGTATCGGGGGTTACGGAGAGTTCGGGGCCGTGCTGCAGTTGTTCGAGATGGCTCGGGCCCGGACACTGCAAGCCTTTCAAGGAGCGCTGGTGGCGCAGCAGTTGCCGTGCTTTCACATCGTATATGCGGATCGCGAGGGGAACATTTTCTATTTGTACAACGCGAAAGTCGGCATGAAATCCACCACGGCAGGCGCCATTCAGCCGATTGAGGGCGCGCAAGCAGGTGATCGGAGAATCCCCGTGTTGGCGGACTGGTTGGCGCCGATTCCGGCCGATAATCCACTTTATGCGTGGGGCGCACTTGTACCCGCGGGCGACCTTCCCTCGCTGCTTAATCCGCCCTGTGGATACATTCAAGCCTGCGGCACGCCCCCCTGGGCAGCGGCGGACGATTCGAGGCTCAAGCCCGAGCTTTATCCGAACTGGCTCGTGTTGGACCGCGACACCTATCGCGCCCAGCGCACCAGACACTTGCTCAAAGTGGGAAAGCGGACATTTCGCGATGCCCAGTCCATGCTCTATGACGTACTGGTCCCATTCGCCATGGAAGCAGTGCCAACGCTTCTCGGCACGGCCCAACTGCGTCCCGATCTCGTCGCGCAAGCGCACCCGGATTTACCCGCCGCCTTGCAGTTACTGCGAAACTGGAACTATGTCGCCGAAACCAATAGTCCGGGCATGACGTTCTTCCATGTGTGGTGGGCCTCGTTGTTTATGCAGGCGCGACCCTTGTTCCGTTCCGAGGGCGACCTTTATGACGCATTGCGGCGGAATCCGCCGGAAATGCAGGAACTTACGTTACGGGCGGCTTCAGAAGCGGCGAAAGTGATGCGGAACGAGTTTCAATCGCTGGCCGTGCCTTGGGGCGACGTACACATGTTGCGACGCGGAGAGCGAGAAGTGCCTATGCCGGGGGCCATCAGCGGCGAACCCATCTTCGTATCTTCGGACCGCAATTTCGCCAATCGGCAATGGCCCGTAACTTACGGTTACGGCTACGCGATGGTCGTGAAGTTCGGCGCGGCCACCGAGTCCGTAAGCATGTTGCCTTTCGGTATCTCGGAAGACCCCACGTCCCCCCATTACGCCGACCAGATGGATCTTATGGTCGAACGGCGATTCAAACGGACGCACTTCCAACATGAGGTGGTGCAACGGCACGCCGAGGTCGCCTTCGGCAAAGTGCTTCATCTGGTGCCGGTCGGTTCCGAGGGAGTCGTGACCATCCAGGCAGCAACGCCCGTCGAGGCACGCCTAAACTTGACCACCGATTCTCCGGTCCCGCTGCCGGACGGACTGGTCCCCTTTACCGTCTATATTACTCCCGATCATGCACCGCAAGACGTGCCGATAGAGGTGGAACTGGACCTCGCGATCCCGACCGTCGCCTGCCCGCCGGAACGGCTCGGAGAACTCGCGCTTTACGGGTACGACGCAGCGACGAACTGGAATCGTCTGGCGCCACAGCAGCTTATACCGGAGACGCGTACGATCAGCGCTCGGGACTCCGCGCCGCGCACGTATGCCGTGCTGGGCCCACCCACGGCGAAATCAATCCTGGTTGCGCAGGACGCAGAACCGGTCGTCTCGAAGGCGACGAAAGAGAGTGGGCCGGTCGTGGCTCCCATTACCCCGCCTTCGGTAGAAGCTGATCATGTCTCTTCACCACCCCTCGTCGAGGCCGCCCCTGAACTCGCTCAGGCCGTGGAACCGCCCATACCCGAGGACACGGAACCAGTTGCAAACGACCCCGCCATCACTCTCTCAGAACCAAAGCCAGCGTCGGAAGAGCCAACACCGCTGCCGGCCGCTGAGCCACCATCGTCTGCGACGGAACCTGTCGCGCCCGTTTCGAACGAAGAGCGCAAACTCGCGCGAAAACGAGAGCGCGAAGAAATCCAAAAACGGATGCTCCAGCCGCGCACCGCGTCAACCGAAAAGGTGCTGGAACTTCCCACGCCGGTGGCAGTGACCGACTCGGTCTGGAGCGACGTTATCGAACTGCGCCCGCCCGGTATGGAAGGGCTCTTCGTCATAACCGCCAAATCCGCCATAGGTGCGCGCCTGCTCGTCTTCGACAAACCCGCGCTGCCCTTGCCCGAGGGCCTTGCCGCGTTCACGCCCTACCTCGGCGTCGAGCTCTCGACACCGCGCGGCATAGCAGATATCGCAATGACTCTCAAGGTTCGCGAAGACGTCTGCGCCCCGGAAAATCTGGAAGAGCTTCACATTTACGCGGCCAGCTCAAAGCAAGGCTGGACTGCTTTAGCTGGTGCGAATCTGAATGCCTCCCAACGGGCTTTGAGCGGCTTTGACGACCGGGCCCGGATTTACACCGTGCTCGGTCCGGCCGAATGCCGACTCAGGGACCCCGCGCTATCTTTACACAAGGCCGCGGCTTCAGCATGGCCATCGAACAACGAATAAGCGGGGACCAAGGAGTCACAGGCGGGGGGAAAGAAAAGTTGCAAGATCGCTGTAAATTCTAACAGCTTGCGTTGGAATTTCTACGTATCCGACTTGAATTCTCCAACGGGCTCACACCCCGAAACCAAAAACGGTGCCGCCCGGTAGCGTTATCCGACATCCCTGTCGTCGTGTTGCACGGCCGCTTGGTCGGAAAGTGACGTTTTGTGAAGTTTTCCGAGAGAAAACGGCTTGTGTTATATTCCCTTCCCACTCGGTAAGAGAAACTCGCATTAGAATCTACAGATGGGGATGCTATGAATGAAGCCTTCAAACTAGTCAAACCGCGTTATGTGCCGCCGTTGGACACGGAGTTTCGGCCGGCGGTCTTGGCGAATCACGCGTTTCTGAACGAGGTTGCCGCGTCGGGGGGAGGCAAGCCGTTGGTGCTCGGGCTCGAACGGGCGGACAGCTCGGTCTCCCGGTATGAGACGATGGTATTCCCGGAGACGCATCCGCGCGCAGGGGCAAATCTTCGCTATGCGGAGCGTCTGATCAAGTTTCTGTTGTGGCAACGGGGCGGGTGGAAAGTCTATGTGGGCGGCCCAAGAAGCATTGGCAAGCATATTACAGAATGTTACGCCCCGAATGGGGAGCGCAAATTTGATTTTCATTTCATGGGTGAAGACGTCTATGAGAAATCCTTCACGGTAACGTCTTGCGCGCCATCGGAGGTTCCACCGGAGCACGAGACGACGCAGGCGCTGGGGCGGCGTATGGACGGCTACCGGCTGGGTTTCGACCTCGGGGCTTCGGACCGAAAAGTCTCCGCAGTCGCCAAGGGCGAGGCTATTTTCAGCGAGGAGGTAGTCTGGGAACCGCGAAAACAAACTGACCCCGAATATCATTATCGCGAGATCATGGCCATGCTGAAGGCCGCGGCCGCGAAGCTTCCGCACGTGGACGCCATCGGCGGCAGTGCGGCGGGCGTGTACATCAATAATCGGGTCAAGATCGCCTCGTTGTTTCGCGGCGTTCCGAAAGACCGTTTTCACGAGGCCAAGAACCTGTTCCTGCGGATACGGGATGAATTCGGCGTTCCGCTCGAAATCGTGAACGACGGTGAAGTCACGGCCTTGGCCGGGTCCATGTCGCTGGAAGATAATGGCGTGCTGGGGATCGCACTGGGTTCAAGTGAAGCCGGCGGCTACGTAACACTTGACGGTAACATCACCGGCTGGCTCAACGAACTGGCCTTCGCACCGGTAGACTTTAGTCCCGACGCGCCGACGGACGAGTGGTCGGGCGACCGCGGCGTCGGGGCGTTGTACTTTTCGCAGCAATGTGTTTTCCGACTCGCGCCGAAGGCCGGTATCGAGGTCCCGGCAAACATCACCGACGCGGAAAAATTGAAACTAATCCAGGATAAACTGGAAGCGGGCCATGTGGGCGCGCGTCAAATCTGGCGGAGTATGGGTTGTTACATGGGCTATGGTATTGCCCACTACGCGGATTTCTATGAACTAAAGCATGTCCTGATCCTGGGTCGGTGCACGTCGGGTCGCGGCGGCCAGTTGATTCTTGATGTAGCGAACGAGGTGTTGGAAAACGAGTTTCCCGATTTGGCGCGGCGGATTATCGTACATTTGCCTGACGAAAAGGTCCGGCGTGTGGGGCAATCCATCGCGGCGGCCAGTTTGCCGGCAATTCCTCAAAGATAACCAGCGGGAGGCTGATGGATGCTCGGTGGAGTGAGACTGTTGTTGTGGTGAAAATGGAGGGAGAGCATGAAATTTCAACTCAGTTCCGCGCAATTGTTCATTCCGGACGGTGTGGCCGAGGAGGCGGGATTGGCTCGGACCACGCATCTAGCGATTGGCGCGCATCAAGACGACCTGGAAATTATGGCGTCCGACGGCATCCTGGCATGTTTCCAGCAGTCGGATAAATGGTTCACGGGCATCGTGGTGACCAACGGCAGCGGCTCGCCGCGCGACGACGTGTACAAACCGTATACCGACGAACAGATGCGCGAAGTCCGCATTAAAGAACAGAAGAAGGCTGCGCTCCTCGGAGAATATGCGGCGCAAGTGCTCTTAGACTATCCCAGTTCGGCGATCAAAGACGGCGAGAATAAGGGACCGGTCGAGGACCTTTCCCAAATCCTGCGAGCCGCGCGCCCGGAAGTAGTCTACACGCACAATTTGGCGGACAAGCACGACACCCATGTCGGCGTCACACTGAGGGCGCTCGAAGCCATGCGCAGTCTGCCGCCGAACGAGCGTCCGAAACGAGTTTACGGTTGCGAAGTCTGGCGGGATTTGGACTGGATGTGCGACCACGACAAAGCGGCGTTCGACGTGTCCGCACATGAGAACTTACAGGCAGCCCTGCTCGGTGTATTCGATTCCCAAGTTTCCGGAGGAAAGCGCTATGACCTGGCGACGCTCGGTCGACGGCGCGCCCACGCGACCTATTACGCTTCCCACGCCACGGACGTAGCCACCGGCCTGACCTTCGCCATGGACTTGACGCCGCTGGTCGCCGACGTTTCGTGCGACCCCGGCCAGTTTGTTCAGGAACATATCCAGCGCTTCTCGAAAGAAGTCGCGGATCGCATTGCTAGGTTGAAGTGAGCCGCTACATTCCAGTCATTCTGTTCGGTCTCGCTATGCTGGGGGCCGGATGCGGCGAACCCACAGCACCGTCGCCCACGCGACGAGGCATTATCTCTTATGCCCCAAGCATTACGGAGACGGTATTTGCCTTGGGCCAAGGCGCCCGCGTGGTAGCCGTCACCAACTACTGTGACTATCCGCCGGAGGTGGAGTCCATCCCGAAAGTTGGCGGCTATATGGACCCGGACGCGGAGAAGATCACTATGCTCGCGCCGGAATTGATGATAATTCAGGGGCGACATCAAAAGGTTGTGGACATCGCGGCCAAGAATCAAATTCGACTGCTGAACGTCAACATGGACAGCCTGGCCGGGATTGACGCGGGTATCGCGACCATCGGTGAGGCCCTGGGTTGTGTACCGCAGGCCGACGAACTACGACGGAAAGTGGCTCAGGAATTGGACGCGGTCCGCCAAGCCGTCGCCGGGCTTCCCCCACCTCGAGTGTTGATTATTAACACTCGCACCAACCACGATCTCAACAACTTGTTTTCCGTGGGCCGGCAGTCGTTCGTGTCCGAAGTGGTGGAAGCGGCCGGCGGAGAGAATGTGTTTGCGGATTCTCCGGAAGAGTATTTCGAGGCGTCGAAAGAGAGCGTGGTCATGAAGCGCCCGGAAGTGATCCTCGAATTTCACGCAGGAGAAAATCTGAGCGAAGCGGAGCAGGCGCGGTTCGTCGCCGATTGGAACCAATTGCCTTCGTTGCCGGCCGTCCGGGACCGTCGCGTTCATTTGTTCCTCAAATCCTACGGGCTGCGTCCGGGTCCGCGCATCCCGCTCGTGGCGCGGACCATCGCCGGTTGGCTGCATCCCGACGTGGAGTTGCCCGCGCCGTGACTCACTGCTTGGAAGGCAAGCATCTCGCGTTTGCCTACGAACCCGGCCAGGATATTCTGACCGACGTAGATATCGCGGTGCGCGGCGGCGAGGTGGTGGGCATCGTCGGACCGAATGGCGCCGGCAAGAGCACGCTGCTCCGGGTCTTGTGCGGGCTGTTGAGAACTCATTCCGGTCAGGTGCGGCTTGATGACAAAGTCCTAGCCTCTTTTTCATCCATACAACGCGCCCGAGTCATTGCCTTCCTGCCGCAAACGGTCAATCCGGTATTCTCGCTGACGGTCTTCGAAGTCATCTGTCTGGGCCGGTATCCGCACGTCGGGGCCTTGGGCGGGCTCGGGCGTCACGACCTCGAGGTCGCGGAAAGGTGTCTGCGCGAAGCCAACGCGGAGGAACTGCGTGACCGAGACTTTATGACGTTATCCGGCGGCGAGCGGCAGCGAGTCCTGCTTGCCAGCATCCTTGCCCAGGAACCGAGCTTGTTGTTGCTCGATGAGCCAACCTCGGCACTGGATATTCACCACCAGACGGAATTCTTCGCGCTGTTGCGGCGACTCTGCCGAAAAGGTTACGGCATCGGGGTGGTGACTCATGACCTGAATCTCGCGGCCCGTTTCTGCGACCGGCTGATTCTGCTTTCGATTCAACGCAGACTTCTGGCGCAAGGAACACCGATCGACGTTCTCACGGAAGACCTGCTGTCACAGGCATACTCTGCGCGCATCCGGGTCGGAGTCCATCCTCTGACCAATACGCCCCTGGTCACCGCCGACGCCCCTGAGGAAGAGCCATGAGAGAGCGTCGCGCAAGTTCGGCCTTGGTTGTCGGCGTGGCGCTCGTGTCGGTTGGAATCGTCATCGCGAGTCTGACCATTGGCACCGAGACGCTCAGTTTTCGGCAGGCGTGGGTGGAGTGGCGCCAGGACCTGCCGATGCACCAAGCTCCGACCTTGAGCATCATCGTTCAGCAACGGTTGCCCCGCACGCTCGCCGCCCTGATTGCCGGCGCCGGATTAGCTTTGGCCGGTTGCGTTTTCCAGGCCATGCTTCGGAATCCACTGGCCACGCCGTACACGCTGGGCATCGCCAGCGCGGGCGCGCTGGGCGCGTGGGTCGGCACTATTGTGCTCAAAGCGCTTAACATCTCTTTCTCGTTCCTTTCCTTCTCGCCGATCGAGGCGTTCTCGTTCCTGTTCGCGGGTCTGGACATGCTCCTCATCTATTTGTTGGCCACGCGCCATACCCGGATGGCCCCGTCCGTGTTGTTGCTGGCCGGCGTCACCCTCGGCATGCTGGCCAACGCCGGGATCATGTTGATGCGCTATCTGGCACATCCGGAACTACTCGTGAGCATGGAAAGGTGGCTGATGGGCGGCGTGGACGTATTGGGCTACGAGCCGGTAACCACGTTGCTCGTCGGTGTGACACCGTGCGCACTGGTGCTCTTGGCGCAAGCCGCCAAGTTTGATCAACTCGGTTTCGGCGCAGAGTTGGCTGCCGGGCGCGGCGTCAACGTCAATCGCCTGCAGTTGGTCACGTTTGGTATAGGCTCCCTCATGACCGCCATCATTGTGTCCAAGGTCGGACCCATCGGTTTTATCGGCCTGATCGTGCCGCACGCCGTGCGGGGGATCGCCGGCTCCCTTCACCGTGTCGTGATGCCGCTCTCGGTAATCGTGGGTGGCGCGTTCCTGTGCTGCTGCGATATCGTCGCCCGCAAGTTGCTGCCTGGAGAAACGCCGGTGGGCATCGTAACCAGCCTTATCGGCGGACCATTCTTCCTCTATCTCCTCATGCGCCGAAAATTCACGGACTGGGAAGTGTGATCGAATGCGGAATCCGCCTGAGGCGGACAAGTGCGGAGTGCGGAATTGTGAAACTTAGGCGCGAGTATGGCGACGCGTCGGTGGTCTGAAAGCGATCTGTATGGTCCGGTCCGCGACTACCTCGTTCGCCGGGGCTATGCCGTGCGTGGAGAAGTCGAGGGCTGCGACCTTACGGCGACGAAGGGCGAGGACCTCATCATTGTGGAAATGAAACGTCACCTTTCTACAGCGCTTTTGGTGCAGGCCGTGGACCGGCAGCGGATGGCGGACTCGGTGTACATTGCGGTGCCGGCGTCAGACAAGAACGGCTGGAAGAATGGATGGAAGGGAGTTCGGCGACTCCTGCGAAAGCTGGAACTCGGCTTGATTCAAGTTGACTTTGGGCGGTCCACCGCGCGCGTGGAGGTGCTGCTGCATCCGATGCCATATCGGGCCCGGCGTGATGCGCGACGGCGACGCGCCATTCTGGACGAGGCGGCGGGTCGGTCGTCGGATTACAATCAAGGCGGCGTGACGCGTCAGAAACTCATGACCGCGTACCGCGAGGCCGCCATCCACATCGCGTGCTGCCTCGAACAACACGGCCCACTCTCGCCCCGCCAATTGCGCGCTTTGAACACCTCACCCAAGACCACGTCCATCCTGTACGACAACTATTACGGCTGGTTCGAGCGCGTGAGACGCGGAATCTATGCACTGAGTCCCCGGGGCAAGGAGGAACTCGGCAAGTACTCAGACTTCGTGAGTCACTACAAGAATCGAACCCGTTAATCCCGGGGCGTTCCAGGCCGCGACCATAGCCGTCAACCTCAAAAGTCCCAAGACGCGAAGAAA
Source organism: Candidatus Hydrogenedentota bacterium (assembly GCA_016209895.1). Lineage (GTDB taxonomy): Bacteria > Hydrogenedentota > Hydrogenedentia > Hydrogenedentales > SLHB01 > JACQVH01. The sequence continues at coordinate 11,075 of JACQVH010000055.1, forward strand.
TAGCGACTGATAGTAGACTGCCTTGGCGTCTCTGAATTCGCCTTGGTCGGGAATCGATAATTTGACCGCAAGGAACGCAAAGGACACAGGGACGGCTTTGTACGAGCTTTGGATAGACAGCGGATTGGCTGGATGACTTGTTAGTCGTGCAAGTTTGGCGCGTTACTTCGGGCTGGGGTGTTTGTGGCCGTCGCAAGAAAAGGTTCTGCGTAACTTCTCAATTGTTTGGCGCCCGCGCCAAACATGAGCATCGCTGCGATTTGAATGACGTGGTAAAGGTCGTTGTGGTTGAAGTGGAGGTGGAGGTCGAGGCCGGAGGCCTGGACCGCGGCGGCGACGGCGGAGACGATCACCGCGGTGACTATCCAGCGCGAGGCGGCGTCCCGGCGCGCCACGAGCGAGTAGGCGTGGAAAACGAGCAGCACCACCATTGCGCCGGCGGAATCGAGTATAACGTACACGTACTCGTTATGGGTGGTCATCCAGGCCGCGTACACCAGGAACTTCAGTCCCGCCACGCCGAGGAGCCACGGCCGGGCGCGAGCCGGGACCGCGGCGAGAATGGTTGCAGCTACTACGATCAAGTCGAAGATTCCGATCGCGTACACCGTGAACTTCCAAAGGACCGCGCGAGCAAACACGTCCAGGTTCGGCGCAAAACCGTGATAGCTGCCCCCGGTAATGGAAGCGAACGCAATGACGGCGAACGCGATCCCCCAAAGTTTTGCCGGGCGATCGGCTCCCGCCTGCTGTAACAGCTTGACGGAAAGGTACCCACATACGGCGGCCACCACGTAGTCGGTGAAGAGCGTCATCGGTTCAGAAATGTTCACTACTCGATTCTAATCAAAAGCCGGCTTGAATGATAGTGAAGTCACGTTTGCGAGAAGTTTCGTGATCATGTCTCTTAGCCTCTGGGAAAGCAGGCACAGGAGTTTGACACGTCCGGTGATGGCGTGGACAATTAATATCTTTTCCGTATGGGGCGAAGTTTGTCCTATCCTTGGGCATGAGGTCGAACGGAGGGATCACGGTGTCGGCACCGGGTATTGCGCTACAGCTTTATACGCTGCGTGAAGCGGCCGACGAGGATTTGCTCGGTACGCTTCGCAGCGTGCGCGATATCGGATTCGAGTTCGTGCAGTGGAGCGGCATGCCGGTCCTGCTCGCCGACGAAATCCGGGAATTGCTCGATACTGCCGGACTGCGCGCCGTGGCGGGCCATTGCAGCGTCGAATCGTTCGAGAAGGATTTCCAGGCGGCATTTCAGCATTGGAAAACCATCGGAGTCGAGGATCTAGCGCCGGGTTCGATGATGCTGGAATGCCGCGACTCATTGGTCGGCTGGCGACAGGGCGCGCGGCGGCTCGACGCGCTGGGCGCGCGCCTTCGGGAATCAGGAATTCGTTTTTCGTATCATAACCACGCCTTCGAGTTCGAACGATTCCCCGATGACCCTCGGTATAAACTCGACATTCTGTATGAAGAGACCCACCCGGAGAACCTCTACGCGGAATTCGACACGGCCTGGATTTACTGGGGCAAGACCGACCCGGCGGCATGCCTTCGGAAGTATGCGGCACGCTGCCCCGTGATTCACGTGAAAGATGTCGCGGCTGATTCGGTTGACGGAAAACCCGCGTTTAAGCCGTTGGGTCAAGGCGCGTTGGGATGGCCGGAGATTTTCCGCGCGGGACGCGAAGCCGGCGTGGAATGGTGGATTTACGAGCAGGATTCCGGCGATGGTGACCCGTTTGACAATGCGCAGATAAGTTTCGAATTCCTGAAGAAGAATCTTTGTCAGCAATGAGCAGTAAGTGACGAGTCTTCTGAATGCTAGACCCTGTACCTTGAACCCTGGAAGGAGAATGACCATGGCGAAGATACCCTATGCATTGCAGCTCTATACGGTGCGCGACCACATCGCGAAAGATTTCGCGGGTACGCTGAAGAAGGTTAAAGAAGTCGGTTATGACTACATCGAGCTGGCCGGACTGGGCGGGGTAAGCGCGGCGGAGTGCAAGAAAATACTTGACCAGGTCAAACTCACGGCCATCAGCAACCACGTCGGCTACGAAGAAATGATCCAGAAGACTGATGAGGTCATCGCCATGTGCCGCACATTGAATATTAGGTTCATCGTCGTGCCCTGGCTCGGTAAGCCGTTCGCCACCGACAAGGCGAGCTGGATCAAGTGCGCCCAGGCGCTGGACGCCGCCGGTACCAAGTTGAAAGCCGCCGGTATTCGGCTCTGTTATCACAACCACGCGCACGAATTCGAGAAGTTCGACGGCGAATACGCGCTCGACATCCTCTACGCGAACTCGAGCCCAGACCACGTGGCCGGCCAGTTGGATACGTATTGGTTGAAGCACGGCGGCGTGGACCCAGTGGCCTACATCAGGAAATACTCGGGCCGGTGCCCCCTCATTCACGTCAAGGACATGAGCGCCGGCGAGCCTCACACCTTCGCCGAAGTCGGACGCGGCATCCTGGATTGGAAAGCGATCTTCGGCGCGGGAAACGCCGCCGGCGCCCAGTGGTACATCGTCGAGCAGGACACCTGCCCCGGCGACTCGCTGGAAAGCGCGCGCATCAGCGCCGAGTTCATGGCGAAACAGAAGTGATTAGCATAGATTTCATTCGTGAAGAAATTTTCGCGCAGACATACGAGATTTCGATCCACGCCGACGATGAGCGAATCGCCGAGAGTTTGACGGTTGAACAAGTAGAGTCCGCTCTTCTCAGCGGCAGCATAATAGAGCAAGATACTGAAGACCCGCGAGGCGCGAGTTGTTTAGTTTTGGGTTTTGCCTCGGGGGGATTGCCTGTTCATGTCGTTTGTGGACAGAATCGATCCCGTCATTTGATAATAATTACGGTCTACAAACCAAGCATGCCAAAATGGAAAGACCCCAACACCAGAAACCGCTGAGGAGTTTGCGAAAATGACAAGAAACTATGCCGATTGCTATTTTTGTGGTGGAGCTGTTGAAGAACGACGGATGCCGCGTGAGGTGCGATGGCAAGGGCAGCTTCTTGTGTTCGAAGACGTTCCGATGGGGGTCTGCACTCAATGTTCCGAGAAGGTGCTCGCGCCGGAAGTAGCAAAGAATATTGATCGGGTGCTGCGTCAGAACGTGCGGCCGGCAAGAACGGTCGAAGTTCCGGTTTATGAATACGAGTCATTAGCGGCTTCGGGCTAAGAGCGCCCGCGGTAACCGCGACGCAAATTAAAAATCCGATAAACTGATTTTCCTTGGAGCGAGAGGGAGAGAATTCTTATGCCGAAGATTCAAGACGGACCGAAGTCGCCATTGTTCACCCCAATCAGACTGGCCGGGAACGCCGCATTTGCCGGCTTGGCCAAAGCGCGCGTGTCGAAGGAGATGATTAGGGCCATTTCGGAAGCCCCGCGCGGTGGCTGCACTTGTTGGGGCGTTCCCTTTGACATTGGCCGCGTCGTGCTACTGAAGGACAGACCGGTCACCGTCAAGGTCAAACCTTTCCGAGCGCCGTGGCTGGTCTTCCTGCATACTTCAGACGCGGTTCCGCTGGAATGGAATCAGCATGGGTTCGTTTCACCGTCACGAGGCATCGGCCGACTTCACGAACACGTGGCCGATTACGTCATTTGTTATTCTGACGGCGCCGAGGCCCGCCACAAAATCCTGCGTCGGCACCAACTTGGAATGTTCCAACGCGGTTGGGGTGAGAACTGTTTCGAGGCGGTCGCGCAACACAACCCCATCCCATCCGTCCACTGCACGAGCAGCCCTCGATGCCGCTCCACGGAAACAACATCGTTTTTTGGGGCTGGACGCAGACGCGCGCCGCCGCGGCCGATTTCGCCCCCTGGCTCAACTGGCTGTGGGCGTGGCAGAACCCGAACCCGGAGAAGCGCATCGTCGGACTGCGTTTCGAGCCGAAAAACGGGGTGGTCATCGTTTCCGGGGTGTCGGCGGGCAAAGTCTCGTCGTTGCCGCTGCGATGGGAGCCGCGCCGTAAGGCAGTTCTGAGGCTTCCGAAGAACGTTGAATTCGATTTCAATGTGGACAAGGAAGGACGCCTCAAGCAGATTCAACTCGATCTCGGTCAGGTGATCTCAGCGCAGAAACAGACCATGTATCGCCACGCCGAATGGTCCGATATGTACAACAACAAAGTACCGGAAGTCTCAAAGAATACCGTGTTGATCGAATACACAGCGCATCCGGAGGCCCGGTTCCATCTTTCGGGCGGGAAAACCGTCCCCGTGGCGAAATTGCAGGACGGCAAATCCTCCGGGCCAATGACCGCTATCGCTCCGGCGACCCAACGGGTCCGACTGCGCGTGGTCGAGAAGGCGAGCAACAGACCGGTGCCGGTCAAGTTGCACGTGCACGGCGAGGCCGGCGAGTACCTGGCCCCGGTGGACCGCCATCGCATTCCCAATCCGGGCTGGTACGAAGATTACAGCACGGACTTTCTGAACCAGAACATTCATTACTGCACATACATCTTCGGCGAAACCGTCATCAACCTCCCGTTGGGTCGCGTGTATATCGAGGTCAGCAAAGGATTCGAGATTCGTCCCGTACGCGCCGTCCTCAACGTCGGACCGGATACCAACGAAATTACGATACCCATCGAGAAAGTGCTCCCCTGGCGCGAACGCGGCTGGGTGACCGCCGATACCCACGTGCATTTTCTCGCGCCGCCGACCGCGCAGCTCGAGGGATCGGCGGAGGGCGTCAACGTCGTCTGCCTGCTGGCCAGCCAATGGGGCGAACTGATGACTAACGTCGGCGACTTCGACGGTAAAACCACGTTTGGCTCAAAAGAGGCCGGCGGCGACGGCGAATGGCTGGTGCGCGTCGGCACCGAGAATCGGCAACACGTCCTCGGCCACATTTCGCTGATCGGGTATCACGGGAACATCATCGCACCCATGTGCAGCAGCGGACCGGATGAAGCCGCACTCGGCGATCCCGTGAGCATCCTCATGACTGAATGGGCGCAAAAGTGCAAGCAGCAGGGTGGTCTGGTGGTCATTCCACATTTTCCCAATCCGCGCGCGGAAACTGCCGCAACGCTCGTCAGCGGCAACGCGGACGCTATCGAAATGACGTCCTGGGGAAACCTCTACAACGGCATTGACCCGTATTCACTTTCGGACTGGTACCGCTACCTGAACTGTGGATATTTCTTCCCGGCGGTCGGCGGTACGGACAAGATGAGCGCGAACACCGCGGTGGGCACGGTGCGCACGTATGCCTGTCTGCAAGAGGGCGAGGAGTTCACACACGAAGCTTGGAAGGCCGCGGTCCGTTCCGGCCATACGTTTGTATCTTACGGCCCCCTCCTCGAATTCTCCATCGAGGGCAAGCCGGCCGGTACATGGATTGACATGGCGCGCAACGGCGGCACGGTAGACGTGACCTGGCAGGCCGCCAGTGTGACGATTCCCATGACACGAATAGACCTGATTGTTAACGGCGAAATCCGCGAAACGAAATCGCTGCAGCCTTGGGAAGATTCCGGACATTGGAGCGTCAAAATCGCCAGGAGCTCCTGGCTCGCCATTCTGGTCCGAGGAAAATACCCGGATAAACCCGAGATTATCACCGCCCACTCGTCCCCCGTGATGGTCCGCGTCGAAGGCTCACCTTTCTTTTCCGCCGCGGACACCCTGACGATCCTCGAGCAAATTGAAGGCGCGCTGGCGTATCTGGATACCGTAGGCACTCGCAAAGACGAAGAAACCTACAAGCGCATGCGGATGCTCCTGACCGGCGAGTACCGGAAGCTCCACAACCAACTCCATCAACTTGGCCATTTCCACGAACATACCGTCGCCACCGACCATGCCGAGCACCACGGACGATGAGGGTTTGATCACCCGCAGTAATTGGGCACGCCGGAAAGCTTCCTGCTGTGGCATTTTGATTATCTGCCTCCTGTTGGCAGGCTGCCAGCGCACTTATGTCCGCGGTACAGTCATGGATATTGCCGGAGAAGAGCTGCCGGGCGTGGCGGTGACAGTCGAAGGTACCAGCTACCAGACCCTGACGAATGCGTATGGCCGCTACCGCGTGCGCTATCGTCCCGGTAGGATGGTGCTGGAATTCACAAAGACGGGGTATACGTCCGGGCGTTTGGCGCTGGACGCCAATCAGTCACGCTCGGTTCAAGCGGCCACCATCGCGCTCTGGCGCCTGCCGCGCGATAAAGGCGTCTATTTCTACGAAGATCACAAGTATCGCGCATTGGCGCGGCTGGAACCCGAACGATTTCCATCCACGGACGGCAGCGCCGTATACGGCACCTCGCGGTGGACTGACGTGGAGACAACTTTGAACGAGCCGTTGATCGTTTGTCATCGCCTGCCCTGGCAGGGCATCACGCTGCATCGTCTGAATCTGGTCGAAGTAACGCTGACCGCATCGGAGAACCAGACCGAAACGAAGGAGGTCTGGGCGCCGGCCGAGGCGCTGCCCATCGAGGGGATCCCCATTGACGAGCCGGAAGCCCTGCTGTTGCAAGTGCGACTTTCGGCGCCGTTGGAAGAAGGCGTATATGCCATTGACTGGGGCGCCCTCACCGGCGCTACGTCACAGGAAAAGCAGATGTACGTTTTCAGCGTGGTGCCCGCTTTGAGTCCGGCGCCGCCGGCCCCTGAGTCCGAATCTGCCGGGGAAAGTTCTTCGCCACGCGATACGAAAGAGACTAAGCCCGCGCCCGAAAAGGAAAAACCCAAAGAGAAACCGCGCGAACCGGAAGAAGAACTGGAACCGATCGAAGCGATTGATTGATTTTTGGTTCCGAGTTCCGAGTGACGTGGGGCAGGGTCGGCGTCCTCGCCGATTGGGTCCTTGGGCAGGGAGCGGTCGCGCGCGCACGCCCCCAAAGTACGTTTGGGGTTCTACACGGTCACTCTGAAATTTCAAATCTCAGATTCCTTCATTGATACTTGTCTCTGAGCTTCACGTACTCGTCCAGGGTGGCCATGAAATTGTCGTACTTGGTCCCCTTGGCGACAGAATGGCTCGGGCCCAGGATGAACCCCCCACCCGGCGCGCCCACTTCGAGCGCTTCGCCCACGGCCTCGCGACACTCGCCCGGCGTGCCCGCGACCAGCAGTTCCACTGGAATCCCACCCCAAAACGCGATCCGGTCGCCGAAATCCCGTTTCAGCCCCTCGAGCGACATATCCGGAATGGTTTGCAATGACTGATAACATTGGACCCCGGCCTCGATAAAGTACGACATCAACGGCCGGTTGTTCCCACAATTGTGGAATAGCGTCTGAAACCCGAGCGAGCGCGCCCGGCCGATGCGTTCGCACACGGCCGGAAAGCAGAATTCTTCAAACAATTCGGGAGATATCATTGGCGCAGTGCTCGAGGCCATGTCTTGTTCCATCAGCACGCCGTCCTGCCCCGGGCGAATGTACCACTGGTCACGCCGATTCTGGCGCTCGACGGACTGCCGCGACGCGGCGCGGACCACCTCCGGCAGCATGTAGTAACTCAAAAGACCGCCACACTCCCCGGGCAGGCTGATCAGCGCCGTGATGCCGGCGGACAGTCCCGCGATATATCGATCCTGGCCAAGGTGCTCGACCAGGTAGTCAAACGCCTCGAACACTGACGGATCGGGCGGGCGCTCTTCCACCGGGCCGGAGTAATCCTCCACCTTCGGTTGTGCGTGCACCCAGGAGTCGGGCTGTTTGACGCAGGTGATGTCGTTGGTCAGGTACGAAGCCATCCAGACGCGGCCATCCTCGGTCTCCCAGGTGTTGTCGGTCAGTTTGCGAAATTTCGTCGGTGGTGCGTCCTTGGGCGGCACCACGGGAGCTTCCTTGAAGGTGATCAAATCGGCGCAATCAATCTTCCGATAGAACTCGACCGTGTCCTTCTTGAAACTCTCGACCACTTCATCGCGCCGGCCTTCCCAAAACGCCAACTGGCAGGCAATCTTGTCGCGCACGTACGTCTTGTGCCCAATCACCGCCTCGATCGTATCGTAGTCAACGACGTAGAACCCCAGCGGCACATACGCTGCCGGCTCCCGCGCAATCGTCCGCTGCACACATTCTTTTCCCGTCACGGTGTTCTCTTCCTCATATTTGCAGAATGGGATGCACTAATCATCCGCGCGTAGGACAGCTTGGCGGATTTCTTGGCCGAGTTTTTCGGCGATTCCGAGCAGGTCAGGGTCGTCTTCAAGCGAGCGGACGCCGACCGAGGCGACCGTCGCCTCGGGTCCCCAGAGCATTTTGATGCCGCTCATCTCGCATTCATCTCCGTGACCGCACCGGATGCACGGGACATTGCCCAGGATTACCAGCGATCCGAGATTCGTGATGCCTTCTTCCATCATCCAGCAGCCGATCTGCGAAGTGGCGGTTTCAGCGGCGGGAGGCAATCCGGGCACACGCGGTGTGCAGGCGGTGGTGATCACGGACACGCCAAACTTGCCACGATTTAGGCCGTTCTGGTGCCGCAGGCAGTACATCCGCTCCATGAACGTCTTGGTGCGCGCGTCGAGACTCGAATAGGGCGTCCAGCCGCCAAGCACAAAGGCCTTGGCCTCGCGAAACTTCTGCGCCAACATCTGCCCATCGTCCTTGACGACGCACTGGTTGGTGTCCACGCAGGAGAGACAAGCGTAACACGGCGCCAACTTCAACTGGCTCAGCTTGAAAAACTCCGTCTCGAGCCCCGTATGCTCGAGGACCCGCTTGACCGCCCGGTCCGTGTTGCTGTTCGTCACCGGACTCCCGCTGATTCCCAACACCTGCGCCATTGGCCTGCCTCCTCATTTGACCCGTCAAATCCCTTCCCACCGGCGGCACTCCGGCATTCTAACACGGGCGGCGGTCTGTCACCATTATTCGCCGTCCTTTCACCAAAAGAAGACTTCTGGCATCTTAAATACGGACACGTTGAGGAAAAGCGAGACGTTACAATGACAGATACGGAACTGGTCCAGCGAATTCTCGGTGGAGACGAACGGCTATTTGAAGAAATCGTGACCCGATATCTCCGCCGCGTATGGGCGTTATGTTCCGGGTACATCCGCGAGATGACCGACTGCGAGGACGTCGTTCAGGAATCCTTTGTCCAATGCTACCGCCGTCTCAATACGTTGCGTAATCCGGGTTCGCTGGCCGGATGGCTTTGCCAAGTGGCCCGGAGGGAATGTCTCGAGTTTTCGCGGGCGGCATCCCGTCGGCGCGCAGCCATGGAACGTTATGCCCGGGAGCAGGCAGCAGAGCGGAGCGTAGCTCCCGCTGCTGACGAAGCCCTACACCGCGATGAAATGCGCCGACTGATTCGCGCCCGCGTAGACACGTTGCCCCTGAAGTACCGGGAAGCGTTACTTGTACATTACTCGGCGGGATTGTCTGTAGACGAATCAGCGGCCTTCCTGGGCATCTCGCCGGACGCGATGAAGAAACGTTTGCAATTGGGTCGAGACAAGCTGCGCGACCTGCTGGCCGCAGACGTCGAAGGGTCTCTAGGGGCGGATAAACCACGTGATGGACTCGCAGCCCGGATCATCGCCTCCATTCCGTGGGGCGCCGCTTCATGGTTAGGCGAGACCAGAGCGATCGGCAAAGCATCACAACCGTGGAGGACAACCATGACTACGAAATATGTCGTGCTTACCGTTGTCGCTGGGATGGCCTTGGTGGCCGGGGCAATGTACACGGTGTCGAAAATGCATCGTCAAGTACCCCAGGCCCAAGTGGCGGTCGAGTCGGCACCAGCCGCGGGACCTGTGGCCCGTCCTTTGCGGCAGCCTACAAAACCGACTGGGCACCTGCCACAGCGACTCGCCGCGCCTAAGTCCCTTGAAGAAGGACAGGGAGATCTTGCGTTGGCGACGGTCGCGTCCACCCAGGGCGCAGCTCCAAATATGCAGGCACGAGCCGCGATGGAAGAAACGCTAGACCAGACCTGTAGGCTTTCCTTCGAAATCGTCCATCTCACCGACGTCGTGAACTTCCTTAGCCAAAGCCTGGAAACAAATATCGTGCTAGACTACCGGGCCGTTCAGGCATCCCTCTACGATTTCACACCTCCCGAGTCCGATACGCAAGAAGAATCCCCCAAATCTAACCCGTTCGCCGAATATGTGACCGACGGTTACCTCAAGGAAACGCTCAATATCCAAAAGACGCCCATTATCGAAGCGTTGGAAGCTCTTCTGTATCCACACGGTTTGGATTTCGTGGTCGAACCCGGATTCCTTTGGATCAGCACACCCGAGAGAATCCAGAAAGAAGCCGCCCGCGAACCCGATGAGCGTTATGACCGGTACGACACCGAGGCCATTCTATCAAATGAACGGATCAGTCTCCGTTTTTCGCCGGGCATTCATATCAACAAGATCCTGGATATCGTGAGCAACGATAAGAGCTTCAACTTCGCGATCGACTCTCGAGTCGTGCCGCCTCCCGAGGAGCTTCAGCATAAGTTGAACCGGGTGAATTTCTCTGGACCCCGGCCCGGGGTCGAACCCGTCACCGACGGGATCGTTTACTTGATCAATCTGAGGGACCTTGCCTTGCGGGATGTGCTGAAGGCCCTTCTGCGACCCCTGAATCTCACGTATACAGTCGAGGACGGCTACTTATGGATAAGTTCGCCGAGGCTTATCGAGTTGGACCGCAATCGCGAGCCGGTATTGCCGCCACCGGACAGCGACGTGGGGCGTTTTCTGGCCAATGAGATCGAACTTCAGACCGGCGATATACACTTGGCCAAACTTTTGCCCTATCTGCCGGAGGCCATTCGAAAGAAGAATGCGGAAACACTGAGTACGGCATCTAGCCCCGTCTCCGCAACAACTGAAGAACCGGCCATCCGGTTTGCGGTTGACGCTACTGTGGTACCTCCACCCGGCGAGACCGGCCGTCAATATGCGACGGACGGCATCATCGTCAGTTTTTCAGCGCGAAACTTGCCCGCTAGCGCCGCCTTGGATGCGCTGCTTCATCAACTCGGATTGAGTTTCGTCGTCAAGGACAGCGACATTTGGATCAGCACGCCCGAACGCCTCCGCGCCGGCAACTTTGAAACCTGGAAACTACTCGAACGCGCGCCGGTACCAGAGCAACCTACTGCGCAATCCGGGAACACTCCCTGACTCACGCCAAGCGGCGCAACTGTTCGAGATTAACTTCTCCGGGTAGTCGGCCGCCCTGCACATAGCTCTCAATCTGATCGGCGACGAGTTTGCCCTGGCGGAACGTGTTCTCTTTGATGGCGCCGGCGATGTGGGGCGTTAATACGCAGTTGGGCAGATTGTACAGCGGGCTTCCTGGGGCAGGCGGTTCGGGGTCGGTGACATCGAGGCAGGCGAAAATACGGCCGGACTGAAGTTCGGAGATGAGGGCAGGCTCATCTACACACGCGCCGCGAGCCGTGTTAATGATAATAGCGCGGTCCTTGAGCAAGGCCAGATTCCGAGCGTTGACCATCCGTTGCGTTTCGTCGGTGGCAGGCGCGTGCAAGGAGACGACGTCGGAGCGGCGCATCAGCTCATCCAATTCGACTTTGCGGGCGCCGATCGCGGCGGCCTCGTCGGCGGAGACGTAGGGGTCGTAGAGCAGCATCGCTTTCAGGCTGAGTTGCCGGCAGAGTCGAATCATCTCGCGTCCAACGAAACTTGCCCCGATAATACCCACCGTCGCCTCATACGGTTCGCGGACCCAATCGATCGGCTGTTCGCGGCCCCAGCGTCCTTGCGCCGTGAGCGAGCGAAATTGCCAGACCGCCTTCATCGTCACCAGCATCATTCCGAATGCGAACTCCGCGACACCGACGGCTAACGCCGAGGCGGCGGAGCATACGCGGATACGGCGCCGGCGGAATTCGTCATTGACCAAATGCTTAACCGAGCCCGCGGCATGACACATCAGTCGCAGATTCGGCGCGGCGTCCAGCAAGGCCGGCGAGATTGGCAGCGTTCCCCATCCAGTGACGATAATCTCGGCCCCGCCCATCGCGCTCCGCTGAACGTCTCCAGAAATCTCATCCCGGTCGGCAAGCGACAACTCAGCGAACGTCGCTATTCGCCGCAGGTCGGCTTCCGCAAAACATCGCGCCTGCATCGAGCGCGTCAGCAATATCGCAGTCTTCGGCCCAGGCATTGAATGTATCCTCCCTCTCCGAGCATAAGGCAAGCGCGAACCCAATGAAAGTGATATACGTGGGATTCCGCGTTCGGTTCGCGTGACCATGACCCCACTCCTACGCTCCCCGCTCCCTCGAGGAGAGTGTTCCATTTATCCATTGTCCTCTTGCACTTGCATGGCGGGACACGTGCGCGATAGGCTTGGCAGATACGAAGAGCGATTTACCACCGTACCTGGAGTAAAGAATGAAGAAGCAATTTGTGGCTACGTTGCAGGAAGGGGACACGGTCAACGATTACTTTGTGGCGGCGCGCAAAGACCTGCGCGACCAGGCCAACGGCAACAAATTCCTGGGGATGGTTTTTAAGGATCGGACCGGCGAAGTCGGGGGCATCATGTGGAACAACGCCGTGGCGGTGTCCCGGTTGTTCGAATTGGGCGACGTCGTGAATGTACGCGGCTCTGTGGCCACGTACCAGGATCGTCTGCAGATTCGGGTGGACCAGGTATTACCGCTGCGCGAAAGCGAATACGACCTGGCAGACCTTATCTACACTCCGGCGGACATCCCGGCGGTCCTGAAGAAGTTTCGCGAACTTCTGGTAACCATCAACACGCCACCGCTCCGAAAACTGGTAGACAGTTTTCTGAATGACGCCGACTTCATGCGCCGATTCTCGACCGCCGCTGCCGGGAAGAAGTGGCATCATTCGTATCGAGGCGGTTTGGCGCAGCACTGCTACGAAGTCGCGCGCATTGCCTTGACGATGTGCGATCTCTATCCACAACTAGATCGCAACTTGCTCTTAACTGCGGTCTTCCTACACGACGTCGGCAAGCTGGACGAGATGACCCACGACATGATGATCGAATATACGACGCCGGGCAAGCTCCTGGGCCACCTCGCCATCGGCGTCGAAATGATACAACGGCGCATTGATTCCATCGAGGATTTCCCGGAGAAGTTGCGGCTGGAATTGCTGCACTGCGTATTGTCGCACCACGGCGAACTGGTGAACGGCTCGCCCGTTGTGCCCAAGACGCTCGAAGCCATTGTGCTCTATCACTGCGACAACCTCGATGCGCAGGCATCCGCCATCGCGCGTGTCGTCGAAGAAACCAAGCAGAAGGATCAGCCTTGGTCGGAGTACCTGAATCTCATCGAGAGGCAAATCTGGACCAAGCAGGATAGAGGGCTTTGACAATTGTGGATTGCGGAATGCGGAATGAACCGATTGTGGAAAGCGGATTGTGGAATGAGGCGAATGTGAAATGACCGGTGGGTTATTGTTGTCGTTGGAGGTGGCGAATGCCGTCGCGTCCGGCGACAATTAGATCGGTGGCGATGTTCAGGAACAGGCCATGCTCGATGATGCCGGCGCGCGCGTCCAGCTTCTCCGCCAGGGCGTGCGGGTCCGGAATCGCCCCAAACCGGCAATCCACAATATAGTTATGCTGGTCCGTGCGGAAAGGAATGCCTTCATCGTCCCGCCGCAGGATCGTGTGTGCGCCCAGCGCTTCGAGATAGGCGGCTTGGGAACGCCAACCGAAAGACAGCACCTCCACCGGCACGGCCCAGTGGGTTCCGAGTTGCGATGACAACTTTGATTCATCTACGACGATGATCTCGCGGCGCGTAGCCTGCGCCACCACCTTTTCACGCAGGAGAGCGCCGCCGCCGCCTTTGATCACGTTCAGGTGCGGGTCCACTTCATCCGCGCCATCAATGGCCACGTCCACGACTAGATGTTCATCGAGGCTGCTCATCGGAATGCCGAGCTGCTGCGCCTCTTCTTCCACTTGGCGCGAGCAGGCGATGCCAAAGATATTGTCCAAGCGGCCTTCCTTGAGCAGCCTCGCCAGCCCCCGTACCGCCCAAATCGCCGTGCTGCCATGACCCAGCCCGACAACCATGCCGGACTCGACAAAGTCCAGCGCTTTCTCGGCCGCCTGTTGCTTGAGGCTGGTAACGTCAACCTTCATGTGCCGGTTCCTTTTATCCCCGCAAGCATAAGCGGTAAGCCCCCCTAAAAGCCAGCCCGCCGCGCTTCCTGCGGACGACCTTTGATGTCATCAGGGATTCTCTTTCTGCCAGGTCTCGGGGACCGTCGCAACGCACACGTCCGAGTTCCCAAGCTTCTGTGAGGCGAACACGACCTGCCGGCCGCGCCGGTCCCATCCGACATGCGGATGGTCTCCACTTCCGTAGGTTCGGTGACCGGCGGTCAACAACCGCGGCCGGCCGGTCTTGCCTTCAAACAGCATAATGTCGCCGTGCCAGTTATCGGCAACCACCCAGCGCCCATCGTCGCTGCCGTCGGCGTGCCACCAATTCCGCTTCGCGATGTCCGATGGCGATGCATTCGGCCACCAGCTACCTTCGCCGACGATGCGCACGTGTCCGGTCGCGAGATTCAGAAGCTTCACGTGCGAGTCCTCGGTGGGCCGGGGATGTACACCTCCACAGAACAGAAGTTGATCGTCTACCCACCAGGATTCGTGCGTGACGAGTTCGTCAGGCCATTGCTTATATACATTGCGGGGCTGGCCGTCGCGGATATCCACCACCCATAAGCGTCCGGCGCGTCCGGCAAAGCTTAGCAAGTCGGGATTCGTATGGCTCCACTGGACATGGCCGCCGTATCCAATCGAAGGCGGAATCCGACAGAGTTCCCGATATTCCCCGGTCGAGACGTTGATAATGACGATACCGGGATTCGTATCGCTGGACGCGGGTCCACTGCAACCTGCGGAAAGATACTTCCCGTCGCAGCTCTGGTTCAGGTAGCTGCTTAAACTCGAATAGGGATGCACACAGATGGTGCGTTCCGTACAGGTAACCTTCGAACGCGACGCCTCGGGACTGGTGGATGGCTCGATCTCAAGCGCTAGTTCCAACACTTCCTGACCGCGCGTCACGAACACGCTGCTACGGTTTATCGAAGCCGTCGCCTGGCCGACGCCGCCGCTCGGGGTGGCAATTCGTACCAGCTCTCCGGTCGCGGTGATATAGCCCATCAACCCACCATCTTCTCGCTGCGAATAAAAAAGGATTAGAGACCCGTTCGGCAACCAGGAACGCTCGTGAAAATAGAGGTTGGTGTCCCGCGCCGGGTTGGTGGTTAAGAACGTCAACTCGGCTCCGGTTTCAGGGTCCGTCGTTTGCTGGCGCTCGGCCGGAAGAACTTGTAGGGAATACTGCACTTCGTCGGCCCCGAACCCCCGAAGACCTGCGACCAACACGGCCAAAGTCAGTCCCATTCCTTCCTTATTCAAACTTTTGTCCTCTCATACCTTGGGTTGTATAACCGGAAACATGTATCCCCTTGCCGTGCATCATTTCTGTATCGGGTGGCAGGAAGCACCAATGAAGCTATGCTAGCAGTTTTGAAGCCCCGAGGCAAAGCCCCGCGCTTCATCCGAAATGCCGCCACCGACCACTAGCGACAACATTGCGCCGGCTCTACAGTGGTTGCTACCATGGTTTCCTTACGCAAAGGGGTAGCCCCACATGAAGGTCGGCATCATCGGATTCGCGCGTTCCGGCAAGACTACCATTTTCAACGCCCTAACCGGCGCCCACGCGGCCGTGGGCACGTTCGGCACCCGCGACGCGAATATCGCGGTGATCAGGGTGCCCGATGAACGCGTGGACCGGCTCTTCGAAATCTATCATCCCAAGAAGAAGTCATACGCCGAGGTACAGTTTGTGGACGTGGCGCCGAACGAGGCCGCCGGGGAAGCGAAGGCCCTGGACACCGCCGCCCTCAACATCCTGAAAAACGTGGAAGCCCTCGTCCACGTCGTGCGGGCCTTCACGAACGAAGACGTCTTGCACCCGCATAAGACCGTTGACCCCGCGCGCGATTGCCGGGACATGGAAGCGGAACTCCAATTGAGCGACTTAATCATCCTCGAGAAAAAGCTGGACCGCTTGGGCAAGGAAGGCCTCAAAGGCCACGAATTTGAACTCCTCAGCCGATGCCGGAAGACGGTCGAGGACGGCCGGGCGTTGCGGACGCTGGCACTTACGCCGCTTGAGGAGAAGGATATTGCCGGCTATTGCTTCTTATCGCGAAAACCCCTGTTGCTGCTCGCAAACTACGGCGAAGAATCCATCGGTAAGCCGGACCCGGCCCGCCTGCAAGAGTACGCGAAGCAAAACGATGAAACCCTAATCGAACTCTGCGGCGCAATGGAACTGGAAGTGGCGCGGCTCCCGGAAGAGGAGCGTCAATCCTTTCATGAAGAGATGGGACTGGGCGAAGATTCGAGAATACGGTTTATTCACGCCGTCTACGACATGCTCGGGTTGATGAGCTTTCTGACCGTCGGCGAGCCAGAAGTCCATGCCTGGACCGTCCCCAAAAACACCAAGGCCATAGACGCGGCCGGGGCGATCCACAGCGATATACAACGCGGATTCATCCGCGCCGAGGTCGTGAACTATCGCGATTTCATGGCTGCCGGCTCCATGGCCAAGGCGCGCGAACACGGCCACGTGCGGCTCGAGGGCAAGGAGTATATGGTGCAGGATGGCGATATCATTCTTTTCCGCTTTAACGTATGAGAAACGTGGAACACAAGCGAGACACGTATGCCTGATCCGTTCGACTTGGTCCGCTCGGCGGCGAGTGTGGAGCAAGTCCTGAGTCTCTGTAAGAGGAAGGGAAGGGTGCTGCTCTTGCTGCAAAACAACCCGGACCCGGACGGCATCGCAAGCGCCCTAGCGCTACGCAACCTGATTCATGATCGAATCAATAAACGGGCCGTGATCGGGTACGGCGGGATTTGCGGACGGGCCGAGAACCGCGCCATGCTCCAACTGCTTCGCATCGAAGCCCATCGTATCACGCCGGAGGAGTTGGGGAGATTCGGTACGTTATGCCTGCTCGACACACAGCCCCAGTCCGGAAATAACGCCCTGTACGCGACCCGGCCGGCGGACATCGTGATTGACCATCATCTCCGGCCGAGGCGCGCTACCTGGCAGGCGCAGTTCGTGGATCTACGACCGGAATACGGCGCCACTGCCACCATCCTCTACGAGTACCTGCTATGTGCGCAGATTCTCGTGGACACGAATCTTGCCACCGCGCTCACGTACGGTATCTTGTCCGATACTCAGGATTTGGGCCGCGAGGTCAGCCCGGCGGATACCGCTGCGTTCCTCGCGCTCTTTCCGACGGCGGACAAGAAGAAGCTCGCGCGCATGCGACACGCCAGCGTGCCCCCGGAGTATTTCCGAATGTTACATGACAGCTTGAACGACTGCGTGGTCGCCGGGAGCGCGGTCATCACGCAAATCCGGGGCGGCACCAGTCCGGACATGATCGCCGAGGTGGCGGAATTGATGCTACGGCTGCGGGGCGCTCGCACGTCCGTCTGCTATGGCGTCTGCGGAAACACCATTCACTTGTCGGCGCGCGCCACCGATGCCCGCGGCAACGCCTACCGTGGTATGAAGCGTGTAGTCAGCCGGCTGGGCACCGGCGGCGGACATTTGACGATGGCCGGCGGCCAAATCCCGCTCGATGAAGACCCCGAGAAACGATTGGCGCAGGTGCGGACCCGCATTCTCAAGGTCTTCGCACACGGCAAAGAATCCAAGCCCCTGCTTCGTTTGGAAGAGGCCACCGATGATCATTGATTGCCACAATCACCCCGACTGGCATGGACATGACCTTGTCAAGTTTCTCGCAAATATGGACCGCTTCGGGATTGATCGAACTTGGTTGCTAAGCTGGGAAGCGCCACCCGGCGATTACGACCCGAATAATCTCCGGGTGACACCCCAGGCCAACTCCGACGGTCCGATACCGTTTTCGCGGTGCCTGTATTATGTCGAGCGCGCGCCGGACAAGTTTGTATTGGGATACGCGCCGGACCCGCGCCGCCCGGAAGCGATTGATCTGTTGGACGCCGCGATCAACGCGCACGGTGTGCGTGTCTATGGAGAGCTGAAGTTGCGGATGACCTACGATAATCCTGACGCACTACGCATGTACCGTTTCTGTGGCGAGAAGAAGCTGCCGGTGACCGTGCATATTGATTACGAATTCCCCACGGGGCACAAATATCCGCGGCCCAATTGGTGGTACGGCGGGGGTATCGAGGCCTTCGAACGCGCGGTGCGCGCTTGCCCGGAGACCATCTTCCTGGGCCACGCCCCCGGCTTCTGGGCGCATATCTCCGGCGACGACAAGTTCGATAGAGAGGCTTATCCTGCGGGTAAGGTCGTGCCGGGCGGCAAGCTCGTACAGATGCTGCGAACGTATCCTAATCTATGCTGCGATCTGTCCGCCGGCTCCGGCCTGAACGCCCTCAAGCGCGACCCCGAATTCGCGAAGGAGTTCCTTATCGAATTCCAGGGCCGCCTGCTCTACGGCCGCGACTTTTTCGACAACGCCCACCAAGAATTTCTGAATGGACGCGACCTGCCCCAAGACGTGCTCGAAAAAATCTACTTCCAGAACGCGGCGAGGCTGGTCTCACTTGACGCCATAGCAACCGCACAACGCAACTCCCCCGCCTAGAAAAGGACCACCTTAAAACCTGCCTGTTCGAAATGGTGGTCGGCAGTCAACGTCTGATCAAGTCTCAGTTCCTCCATCACGACAAAGGAAATGCAATCTATGAGGGACCAATTTTTGTCCCGACGCGCAGCGTACAGTCTTAGCCCTGCTTCAAATAAGCGGCCATCGGCTGGCACTATCAAGAACCGTGCATCCACTGATATCTTCCGAACGAAAGGCTCAAAACGACGCCTGTCCGGCGTCGCAGCGACGAAGTTTCCCAACTCTGCAAGAACCCATTGTGTGGTAACCTTGGGAAACGGGCGCTCGCATATCTTTTGAGTAGCCGCTTCGTTGATCCTTCACGACCAAATCGCATCATGCCTCGGACACGAAGCCCAATTTCGCACGTACCGCCCAAGACGTCTTGGGCCACGTTCCACGAAATTCTTATGTTGAGCGTTGGTGACCGTGCGCCACGTGTTTGTGAGTGGCTATTTGATAACTGGCGTGAGCACTATGTTCCGGTACTCGATGGCGGTGTGGTCCCCCTGGAGATAGATGGGGCCGGGGCGGAACTCGTCGGACCAGAGGGCGCCGCCGGTGCAGCCGAGGAGGGGCTGGTTATCAATTGTCACCTGGCCGTTAAGTTTCACAGTCACATGGCGGTCGGCGAGCGTCATGTCGAGGGTCTGCCATTCGCCGGCCGGTTTCTCGGCGGCGACGGTCGGCGCGATGCGACTGTAAATCGCGCCCATATTATGCGCGTCCACGGGCTCGCCGTAGCTGTCCTCGACTTGCACTTCGTAAATGCCACGCAGGTACACACCGCTGTTGCCGCCCTTCGGCACGCGCACCTCGAGTGTCAGATTGAAATCCCCAAACTCGGATTTTGTGCGTAGATTTCCGTAAGGATTATGCGGCTTCCCTTCCTGCTGCACGGGGTCGTTCGCCAGGATGCCGTCGTGCACCTTCCAACCGTTGGTATCTTCGGGATCGGTCAATTCCCAACCGTCGAGGCTGTTACCACTCAATAACTGGACCGGCTTGCCGAACTTCAATTTGGACACGTCGGGCGCGGGCGGCACCGGTGGGATGCGTTTGCCGGTGAACGTCTCGCGCGTCACACCCGCTCCTTTCTCACTCGGCACGACGCGCGTCAGGTTCAAGGTATCGCCCGCCGCCTGCGCCGTGATAGTCTCGGTGAATACCTGCTTTCGGATAACTTTCCCGGCGCTGTCCTTCCGTTCCACTTCGCGGCGCCTGGTCACGACCAACGCATCGCCGTCCAGATACACACTATCCACCGGAACAACGCTTCCGCCGCCCCAGAGAATGGTCGCGTCCAGAAATCCTTGGTCGTTCGTGACTCCCAGCCACCCTGCGCCGCCACCCGGCAAGGTCAAGGCCCAGTGGCCGATGAACGGATTATCGGCAGCAGACGCGTCGGCGGTTCCCAAGATGGTCAATCCCATGACACACAAACTCCCCACATAGCTCCTCATGGCATGCGCTCCTTTCGCTGGTACCCAAACCGGTTTAGTATGCGGTTGGATGAGGTCGGCTTCAAGCTTGGCCTACGCGCGAGGTTGGTGCAACGCGGCTTGTTGTTGATGTCGAATGGCAAATGGCGATTCCGGAAGGCAACGACTTCGGCGTATGGGGCAATTTGGAGGCGGGGCACGGAGTTCGGATTGGAGTCCGAGCGTACTAATTTTGCGAAACGAGGGGGAGGACTGGTCCGGAGGTCTGGGGTGCTTTTTGCGAAACGAGGGGGGGACTGGAACTGAGGTC
>JACQVH010000049.1 GCA_016209895.1 Candidatus Hydrogenedentota bacterium
GTCCTGGGAAAGAGCGCCGTCTACGTCGAGATTGAAGGTACGTACCAGGGCATGGGCGCTCCGGGCGATCCCGGAAAACCCGACTACAAGATGCTCGGCGTGGTCCTCGAGAGCGAAGGCAACGCCATCTTCGCGAAGATGGTCGGGCCGAAATCGCTCATAGACAATGAGACCAAGAATTTTGAGGCTTTCTGCGCCTCGCTTCAGGTGGTAGCGGGCGGAGGCACAACCGCGCTCCAGCCGCCGGGACCGGACCCTTCCCAGTTCTCCTGGGCCGCGCCGGAAACCTGGAAGCGCGGTCCGGAGAAACCGATGCGTGTCGTAACCTTTACTGCCGGACCCAATGGCGAGGCCGAATGTTACATCAGTGTACTTTCCGGCGCCGCCGGAGGCGAAACGGCGAACATCAACCGCTGGCGACAGCAAATGAGCCAGGACCCGCTGACCCAGGAGCAAGTTGATCAGTTGCCGACAATCAAAGTCATGGGCCAAGACGCCAAACTCGTGGAAATCACGGGCGACTTCACGGGTATGGCCGGGGCGACGCAGTCCGGTTTCATGCTGCTCGGCGTGGTCTGTCCACGAGCCGCCGACAGCGTCTTTGTCAAGATGACGGGGCCGGGTGCAGCCATGCAAGCCGAGAAGGAGAACTTCACGAAGTTCTGTGAGTCGTTGAAGAGCGAATGACATCGCTCACTGAAGGGGGCTCTTCGTGATCAAAGTACCAGGAAGCCGACTCTCCGGGGAGGTATGAAGAACGGTCCATCACCGATTGAATCTATATCTCGGTTGAAAGTCGGGAGTGAATACTGTACAATTACGATTATCTTAGTAATGATTCTCAACACGCCGAGTGTGAGGGAGTTACAATGAATTCCGGAGTTACTGCGATAAAATGACCTGGCAAGCATGGTATATGCTCACTATCGTCGTACTCGTGCTCGGTGCCTTGGCCCGTAACTTAGCTGCCCCCGACGCGCTGTTGCTCGGCGCGGCCGTACTTGCGGGCGTGGCCGGTATCGTGACACCCGAGCAACTATTCAGCGGCTTTGCGAACGAGGGGATGTTGACTGTCGCCGCGCTATTCGTCGTGGCCGCCGCACTGCGGGAGACCGGCGCGCTGGATAGCATCGGCAACTGGTTCCTGGGTAAGGCCAAAACCGAGCGGTCCGCGCTCGCGCGCATGTCGGTTTCGGTGACCACCCTCTCCGCGTTTCTGAACAACACCCCAATCGTGGCGATGTTCCTGCCGGTGTTGACGAATTGGTGCCGTAAGAACAGTGTTTCCCCCTCGCGCGTTTTGATCCCGTTGTCGTATCTCACCATCCTCGGCGGCACCTGCACGCTCATTGGGACCTCCACGAACATCGTCGTAAACGGTCTCATGATTGAGGCCGCGGAATCCGATGTCGGACTCCACAAAACGCTGCATCCGATGAGTATGTTTGAACTGGCCTACGTCGGGCTCCCGATCGCCATTGTCGGCACCCTGTACCTCCTGTTTGTCGGACGCCGGCTTTTGCCGGACTATAAGGACCCGCTGGCCCGCTTGGGCGATTCGTATCGCGAGTACCTAGTGAACATGCGCGTCCAGGCCGGATGCCGGCTGATCGGCCAACAAGTGGAAGCCGCCGGGCTGCGCCACTTGCCCGGACTGTTCCTCGTGGAGGTCGTGCGCGAGGGACAAGTCTTTGCGCCGGTACCCCCGGACCAAGTGATGCTGGAAGGCGACCTACTCACCTTTACCGGCGCTATCGCCACGATTGTGGACTTGGAGCGCATCCCAGGACTGGTTCCCGTGGCCCCGGACACGACGGAACTGCACTCGACGCAACGGCGCGGGCGCATGTTGTGCGAGGCCGTCATTTCCGGCACGTCGCCCTTGATAGGGAAAAGCATTCGCGATGCCGATTTCCGCGCGCTCTACAACGCCGTGGTTATTGCCGTGCACCGCGGCGGACAACGGCTTCAAGGCCGCGTCGGCGACATCGTCATCCAGAACGGTGACACGCTGCTCATGCAGACCGGCCCGCACTTCATTCGCGCGCACCGGAACAATCCGGACTTCTTCCTGGTGGGCAGTGTCGAGGATTCGCGCCCCGTGCGCCACGAAAAAGCGGTGTTATCCTTCGTTTTTCTGGGCATCCTCATCCTATTGCTGGTGTCGGGCAAGATCAGCACCGTAATGGCGGCATTTATTGTCGCAGGCTTGATGGTAGGCAGCCGCTGCATTTCCATTTCCGACGCCCGCCAGAGCGTGGACTGGCAGACCCTGATTACCATCGCGGCTTCCTTCGGTCTCGGCAAAGCCCTCGAACATTCCGGCCTGGTGCGGCTCGTGGCCGAAATTGTGGTGAGCACGGCAGGAACGTGGGGACCGTATGCGATACTGTTCGCCGTCTATCTTATGACCAACATCCTGACCGAACTCCTGACCAACAACGCCGCCGCCGCGCTCATGTTCCCCTTCGCCGTAGCGATTGCCCAGGAGCGCGGCCTCGACCCGCGCCCCTTCGTGATGGCCGTGACCTTCGCCGCCTCCGCCGCATTCACCATCCCCATCGGCTACCAAACCCACCTCATGGTCTACGGCCCCGGCGGCTACAAATTCACCGACTTCATCCGCGTAGGTCTCCCCCTCAGCATCCTCATTCTGATCGTAGCGGTCCTCCTCATCCCCCGCGTCTGGCATTTCTGACCCATGCGAAAACCGGAAATCCGACCTCTGGAAATCAAGAAACCCGGAATCCACAGGGCTACACGTTGACGAAATCCGGGTAGCGTCCCCCCCTTTCCCGTCAAAGTCGTGGTGTTCGGAAATTGGCGTCACGGTTACTCGGCAGCGGATTGTCCCTTCCGTCACTCGGCCCAAATTCTTAGGTCGGTATCGCGATATCCGAAAAGCTTGAGGACTTTCTTACTTATACGTACGATCGAGTTGCTGTTCAACTTTGCATCAACGTAATAGCTTGTGTTCGGAATTCGTCTAGGAAGGTGGAGTCCTTGCTGGCTCCTGCTGAAGTAGCTCCTCTTTGATCCTCTCAAGGCCAGGCATTTATCGAAATCGCGGGGGTGACGGCGGTACATTTCGCCGGTCACAGTAAGGAGGAGTTCTTGCCATGTCCTCGAGTTGTACGTGGTGCCCAGCAGCACAAACTTTGTTATTTGCTTGTTCGCAAAACTGGCTGCGTTGGGAGAAACTGAAATTCGCTGAATCGGTGCACGATGCGCCCTTTCAGTAAGTGCGATGGCGGCCGGAGGGGGAGCCGTTGGTGCAGTTCTATGAGAAAAGTCACTGAGGAATTCTGCGACTTCCGTTCGTTCGGGCCTTAAGCCACAGAGTTTTTCGGTTGTCTCAATAAGCAAGTCAATGAGAAAATCATCAGGACCCGCGAGAAGGCCGAGCCAAGCTCTTGGTATCGCTCCGCGCAGTGTCGCCTTCTTTGACTGACTTCGGTATACGTCTTCGGCCGCTCTGACCGCATTTCCAGATTCGACCTGCTCTCTTGACAAGTACTCCTCAAATCTTTGCGAAACCGCCTCCGGGTCCTGCGCGAGTAAGTCCAACGTGTAAAAGCGTCGTTGCTCCCAACGGCCCTCGTTCAACGGAAGATAGAGCCACCAGGTGGTACCATTAGTAAGCGCGGCCAACTTCACACCTTGAGCGAATGAATAATTTAGGAGTTGCTCTTGGTGCATTTCCAATTCTTCAGCCGGCCGTTTGACTTCTATGAATACCTTATTGGATTCATTCACGCGCAAGGCAAAATCGACCCTTCTTCCACCAACGGAATACTCTGGCGTTACTTCCGACACATCGAGGGGATGCCAACCGAGGATGTCTAGCAGGCGTAGTACGACGCCGTTCTTTATTGCCGCTTCGTCTGCCTCTCGAAGGTTTTGTTTTTCTCGAATGCCACGGACAGCCTTGGTTAATTCTTCTCGCATCGCAGTCTCCGGTTCTGAAATTTTTCAATCATCTACGGCGTCTTCGTAGTCAGTCTGGTATGCATACTGCTACTGCTCGCACTCATTATATATCCATCTTCGCTTACAAGACGCATCTAGTCTTTTTCGTAGTTGAATGGCATGTCGTACGCTATCCCAAGTCTCCCCAGCATTACCAAACCAGTTGCGCGGCCGTGCGCAAACCATTTGGGGCGTGCTGGAGTTCCCCACGTCACCGCCGACGGCATGAATAGTGGTGAGCCGGGCAGCGTGCATCCGGACGCGCATCGGTTCGACGGAAAACGCCTGACGGCGTGACTACGAACGAGGTTCTTCGGGGAAAACCCGGTTCGTAGTGTGCCCGTAAGGGCATAGGCCGATGGGCGGGCAGCCACGCCCGAGCCTTGGGTGCCTCTGGAACCGCTGCCTCGGGCGGACGGCACGGGGCACGGAATCCCTCGATTTCAGCGCCCGCCGCAGAGGGCGGGCGCTACCTTTCCAAATCACGAGGTCTTTGCGACGGGCTACCACATCGCACGGTCCAACGTGCTTGACTCCGCGCAGCCGCACCCAAGTCATCCGCATAAACCGCGCCATCCACAGTTAATTTCAGTTCTCTGCGCTCCTTGCGTTCCTTGTGGTTAAATCAAAAGAACTCCAATCCCAAAGAACACAAAGAGCGCAAAGAAAAAGGTTTGTGCCCGCCGTGTCTTCGTGGTTAATTGTTACCGCCATCGCCGCCAGGCCCCATGCCTTCCGCCCTTCCGCCTTCACCCTTCATCCTCACTTCTTCAGCCTTCATACTTCATACTTCAGCCTTCAGTCCACGGTCTACAGCCTCACTTCTTCAGCCTTCATGCTTCGCACCTTGCCCCTTGCACCTTGGACGTCGTATCTCGCATCTTTCGCTGTTTACATACGTCGAGTGCAACGCCCGGGGCTATATATATAGGAGGACTTTTGCAATGTCCAGACATCGAGACCCCATCGGTACCGTCCACTCGGTCCACAATGTCCACCCGGTCCCCAGCGTCAGAATCGTCAATTCCTACAAAAATGTTTCACCATTCTTCACCGATTTTGTACCGTTTTGTACCGTTTTGTACCGTTTCTTACCAAAAATGTCCCATTCTTCACCGATTTTGCCCCGCTTTTTACCCAAATTCGCCCCTTTTCTCCGAACAAAACCATTGTCCGCCAATAACTTACGCCACATCCCCCGGTTTCAACGCCCCCCGCCGAGGGCCAGATTCCACCTTTCCCGATCAACGGGATTCTGCGACGGGCCGCCGAGTGCCACGGTCAAACTGTCTTGCGCCTTCACTCTTCACCCTTCATCCTTCAGCCTTCACCGTTCCTCGGTGTCTTCGTGGTTAACTTCGCGATCAATGCAATCGGCTGAAGGCTTGTTGCGCGCCTTCGAGGGTTTGATCCATCTCGGCGGGGCCGTGGGCGCTGCTCATGAACATGGCTTCAAATTGGGAGGGCGCGAGATACACACCGTTCTCGAGCATGGTCCGGAAGAATCGTGCGTAGCATTCGGTGTCGGAATTCAAGGCTTCCGCGTAGTTTCGAATGGGTCCCTCGTGGAAGAACAGGCAGGCCATGCTGCCGGCCTGGGTCTGATAGACGGGGATGCCGGCTTTCGCCGCGATCGCGCCCAGTTCCGCGCAGAGTTTCGTAAGCGAAGTTTCGATGCCGTCAAACACCCCGGGCTGTTCGAGCACATCCAAGGTAGCCAATCCCGCCGCGGTGGCCAGCGGGTTGCCGGAAAGCGTGCCGGCCTGGTACACGGGACCGACCGGGGAGAGGTGGTCCATGATCTTGGCGAAACCGCCGTAAGCGCCCACGGGCAATCCGCCGCCGATGACTTTCCCAAGCGTCGTCAAATCCGGCCGGATGCCGTATTTTGCCTGGGCGCCGCCCATCGCCACGCGGAAACCGGTCATTACTTCGTCGAAAATAAGGAGCGTACCGTGTTTCTCGGTCAATTCGCGAAGGCCCTCGAGGTACCCCGGTTCGGGCAGCACGACGCCGATGTTCCCCGCGACCGGCTCCAGGATGAGCGCGGCGATGTCTTCGGGATGCGCCGCGAAGATTGCCTCCGCCGCTTTGAGATCATTGAACGGCATTGTGAGGGTGCACGAAGCAAACGCATTTGGAATGCCCGGACTCGTGGGCACGCCGAGCGTGGTGAGTCCGCTGCCGGCCTTGACGAGCAGGCCGTCCACGTGGCCGTGGTAACAGCCCTCCACTTTCACCACCAAGTCCCGGCCCGTATATCCCCGCGCCAGACGTATCGCGCTCATCGTGGCTTCGGTACCGCTGTTGACCAGCCGCACCTTTTCAATGGACGGGAAATGTTTGATGATGCGCTCAGCGAGGAGCACCTCCGCTTCGGTCGGGATGCCGAAACTGGAACCTCTCTCGAGGGCCTTGCGCACCGCTTCAACCACGTGCGGATGGGCATGACCGAGGACCAACGGTCCCCACGACAGCACATAGTCAATCAATTCGTTGCCGTCCACGTCCCGGATGCGCGGGCCTTTG
Organism: Candidatus Hydrogenedentota bacterium; assembly: GCA_016209895.1. GTDB lineage: Bacteria > Hydrogenedentota > Hydrogenedentia > Hydrogenedentales > SLHB01 > JACQVH01. The sequence continues at coordinate 6,499 of JACQVH010000049.1, forward strand.
CCCGAAGCGACGAAGAACGGGTTTCCACCCACGGCCTTGAATGCGCGCACCGGACTGTTGACGCCGCCGACCAGTACCCGGTTCGCTCGTTCCCAAAGTAATCTCGACTTGGAATTATTCATGGTCCCCTCAGATGAGTTTCAGATTGAACGACACGATAGCAAACCTCCCCCATTCTCGTCATATTGGTCCGATACGCCCTATACGTCCCATTTGGGTTACAGCGACGCTTCCTGGAAGGTCGCTTCGGTTCCTCCCACGGTCTTCAACAACTGTTCTGCCATTCTTAACGTATCTTCCGGCGTTTCGGTGTTCAGGGACAACGTTATTGCGGGTGTGTCTTGCCACGAGAATTCTGCGCGGTTTCCGAATTCCAAAGATACTGTGTTGCGAATCTTTCGGCTCAACTGCGCGCCGGACTTGAATTCCACCTTGAGCATGGCGCGCGCCGCGACGATGCGATTCGCGCCGGCTTCCACGCCCAGCACGCGCACGCGCATCACGTTTACCAAGCGCTGTACGGGGGCCGGCGGGGCGCCGAAACGGTCGGCCAATTCGGCGCGGAGTTCTTCCAGTTCTTCCACCGAGCGCGCCCCGGAAATCCGCTTGTACAGCGTAATCTTCTGCGCCTCCGACGGGACATACTCTTCGGGGATGTACGCGTCAATCGCGATCTCGACCGGGGGCAGACTGCGCGGCGCGTACGACTCGCCTTTGAGTTCCGCCACGGCTTCATTCAGCAGATGGGTGTAAGTATCGTAGCCCACCGCGATGATGTGACCGTGCTGGCGGCTGCCGAGGATGTCGCCGCAACCGCGAATTTCCAAATCCCGCATGGCGATCCTAAACCCGGCGCCAAGGGTCGAAAACTCCTCGAGCGCCTTCAACCGTTTCTGTGCGTCTTCCGAGAGGGCGCGTTCGCCGGGAACCAGCAAGTAGGCGAAAGCGCGATGCTTGTACCGTCCCACGCGGCCCCGCAA
>JACQVH010000045.1 GCA_016209895.1 Candidatus Hydrogenedentota bacterium
ATCCGGCGGTGCACTACACCATGGGCGGGCTTTGGGTGGACTACAACCTGATGAGCAATCTCCCCGGACTGCACGTGCTGGGCGAGGCGAATTTCTCGGACCACGGAGCAAATCGCCTCGGCGCGAGCGCGCTGATGCAAGGACTGGCCGACGGTTACTTCGTTATCCCTTACACGCTCCCCCACTATTTTGCTTCGGGACCGATTCCGGCCGTGAGCACGGACCATCCGGAGTTCAAAGCGGCGGAAACGGCGGCGGCAGAACGCATTAAGGCACTGCTCAACATCCGCGGCAAGAAGACGGTGGACGAATTCCATCGCGAATTGGGCTTGTTGCTCTGGGACAAGTGCGGTATGTCGCGCAATGAGGCTGGACTGAAAGAAGCGCTGGCGCAGATTCCCGGGCTTCGCGATGAATTTTGGCACAATTCTGCCGTAGTCGGAAACGGTGAGTCGCTGAATCAATGCCTGGAACGCGCCGGGCGCGTGGCGGATTTTCTGGAGTTCGCGGAGTTGATGGTGCGCGATGCCTTACACCGAAGAGAATCGTGCGGCGGTCACTTCCGCGAAGAAAGCCAGACGTCCGACGGCGAGGCCTTGCGCGACGATGCCAACTTCAGTTACGCGGCCGCGTGGGAATTTACCGGGATTGGGAAGGAACCGGCGCTGCATAAGGAGCCGCTGGTGTTCGAGGAAGTGCATCCGGCCGCGAGGAGCTACAAGTAATGGCCAAGACGATCACCTTGACGCTTAAGGTGTGGCGGCAGAAAAGCGGGTCAACTCCGGGCCGATTCGAGGTGTATCCGGCGCGCGATATTGACACGGACATGTCGTTCCTCGAGATGCTCGACGTGGTCAATTCGGACCTCGAACGGAAGGGTCAAGAGCCGATTGCGTTCGATCATGATTGCCGCGAAGGCATCTGCGGCACCTGCGGCACGGTCATCAATGGTCAGCCGCACGGTCCGGAGAAGAAGACCACCCTCTGCCAACTGCACATGCGCCATTTCAAAGACGGCCAGACGCTGGTGATCGAACCGTGGCGGGCCGACGCGTTTCCGGTGGTGAAAGACCTCGTGGTGGATCGATCGGCCTTTGATCGCATTATTGCGGCGGGCGGATTCATTTCGGTGCGCGCGGGCGCGGCACCGGACGCCCACGCCGTTCTCGTGCCGAAGGAAGCGGCAGATACGGCCTTTGACGCCGCGCAGTGCATCGGTTGTGGGGCGTGCGTGGCGGCGTGTCCCAACGCTTCCGCGATGCTATTCGTCGCCGCCAAGGTCAGCCACTTGGCCCACTTGCCGCAAGGTCGTCCGGAGAAGGAACGGCGCGTGCGCAGCATGGTCGCTCAGATGGATAAAGAAGGTTTCGGCAATTGCTCGAACCACTACGAATGCGAAGCTGCCTGCCCGAAGGCCATCAGCGTCAAACACATCGCGAAGATGAATCGGGAATACCTGTGCGCGTCAGTGACGGGTCGCGGAAAGGCGGGCGCGGAATCAAGCGCGGCGGTATAGCCAATGCTTGATTGTTGAGATGGGGCACTCCGTGCCAAGTAAAAGTGGCGTCACCGCCGCCGCACTCCAAGAACCGGGCAAATAGACGTGATATTGACCAAGACTTTTCCATCCGCCCATACGGGGTTGCTCTATCATTTGTCCTTTATCCTTTGTCGTTGGACAATTGCTCTTCCCACTCTATTTGCCAAGCCTTGGGGATGGTCGCTACGCAGACATCCACGTTCCCGAGCCGGTGCGACGCGAAGATGACTTGGTCGCCGCGACGGTCCCAGCCGACTTCGGGGTGCGTGCCGTGTCCGTAGGTCCGGTGGCCCTTGGTCAGAATATAGGTGCGCGTGGTCTTGCCGTGGAAGAGGCCGATGTCGCCGTGCCAATTGTCGGCGGCGACCCAGCGCCCGTTCTCATGGCCGCAGGCGTGCCACCAGTTCTGCCGCGCGAGTTCGGCGGGCGTGGCGCCGGGCCACCAACTGCCTTTGCCGATGATGCGGACTTCGCCCGTATAGATATTCATCACTTTCACGTCGGCGTCTTCGGTCGGCTGGGGATGAAACCCGCCGCAAAATGTGATCGTGTCGTCAATCCACCAACAGTGGTGCGTGCAAAACTCGCCGGGGACGTTCTTGTGCGTAAACACGACCTGCTTCTTGCGCACGTCCATCACCGTGAGCCAACTGCCGGCGTTGCCGAAGCTCACGAGACGCGGATTCGTGCGGCTGAACACGACGTGGCCGCTGAAATCAGCGGCGGGAGTTCGAAAGATTTCCGCGACCTTTCCCGATCTAACTGAGATGAGCAGTACGCAGCCGTCCGGCCGCACTCGGTTGTCGCCGCGTCCGCCGACGCCGATGGCGAGGAATTTGCCGTCGCAGCTTTCGGTAAGCGACGTGTTCGGCGGGCCGGTGGATTCCGGCAAGGTAGCGATCACTCGCTCTTTTGCGATCGCGCTGGAAGGCGCTTGTGTGGGATTGTTTGAAGGCTTGATCGTCACGGACAACTCGATGACCTCCGCACCCCGCACTGCGAAGACACTGTTACGGTCGCGCGCCGCCGTCGCGCCGCTCAAGCCGCCATGGGGCGTTGTCAGCCGCACCAGTTCGCCGGTCTGCGTAAGATATCCCATGAGGCCGCCGACTGGTCGGCTGGAATTGAAAAGTATCAACGAGCTATCCGCCAGCCAGGACCGCTGCTCATAGTAAAGGTTCTGGTCGTCTGCCGGATGCGTGGTTAGAAATGTGAGTTCCGCGCCGGTTTCGGGGTCCGTCATCTGCCGGTGTTCGGTGGGCAACACGGGGAACATGTACGATACGCCTGCCGCCACGGGATAAGTGGTGCTTATGATAATTCCAAGTAACCACGCGATTTTCAACACGACGCTCTCCCCTGAGATACGAAACGGGAAACTTGCGACCACTTCAATCACCCCCGGAACACGTCCTCGTCGTCAACCGGACGTTCCGGAACTATGCGATTTCTCGAGATGTTGGGCGATTATGAACTTTATGAGGGACTGCCGTGGTACACCAAGACGCTCCGATTCCCTATCCAGCGAATTGATCATCCAAGCAGGAATATCTACGTTCACGCGACGCACTTCCACCCCCGGCCGGCGCGCCTTCGACATGTCGAGGCACTTTGTGATGTCTTCGCGCGCGTCAAATTTACGATCGAAGTCTTTTGCCTTCATAGATTTCAATTTCCTCTGTTCGAGAACGGCCCTGGCCCATGTCTTCTCACTCGTGATGCGGCTCCGCCGACGGTTCCTCGCGGTGTTCGGTATGGCCAGCGCCGCCAACGGTATGTGTGGCGGCACTCTCGATATTCATGACGACTCCTCCTCTTGTGTTCATCCCCTCGCCCCAGCCCTCGACTTCTACACAAGAAGCCACCCACCTTCCCAAAATCGCAACGATCATAGAATATAATACGATACCGACTCCGCGGAAGCTATACGTGTCTGCGATCAGATGGTTCCGCGCTCGACGATCGCGAGCTTGGCGCTTCGAACGTACCACGTGAGACGGCCACGCGACCCCTCTGTCGTGTCGTTACCCTCCGCCGATCCACCGCACTAAGCCCTGTTTCCTCGATTCCAATTTCACGCCGCTGGCGTCCGGACATCCGTGTTGTTTGTTAGCGTCTCATCGTGGATACTGTGCAAACTTTCATCTCGTGTCGCAGATGGGCGATTAGACCATGATAGGGGCGGTTATTCTGTTGACGAGCATGGCGCATGCTGGTTGGGCCGATGAACCGACGCTTGATGTCGTTCCGTTTGGGCAGGTGTGTTCGTGGGACGAGAGCGCCCGGGACTACGGGGTTTTCTGGGAGGAACGCCGCGATATCTTCCGGGTCGTGGTGCGGTTCGCGGGACATCGCGATGAGCCGGACCCGAAGACGCTGCATCTCGAATACTGGCAATCCTGGTGGCCGGAGAAGCGGATTCCGCGCGATAAGCCGGCCGGTGCTGGTGAAGAGGGCTGGTTGCATGTGGGCGATTGGTTCCAAGGGAAATGGATGAAGGCCGACACAGACTTGCAGGCGGACGGCGCCGTCTACAGCTTTACGTTTCATCCGGTAAATGCGCGGGAGTTTCCGGAGCTCACAAATTTCGCTGCGACGTACCGGACGACATTCAAGATACGGCTCGTGGGAGAAACGGCGCTTCCGAGAATAGCTGCTTTCGAAGCGTACACCGATTCGACGTTGCAACCTTTCGACTTCGAGATCGAATGGGGAGGCTCCGCCCAAGATAAGCAGGTGTGGGACGGACGTCTGGAAGTCTTCAATGGTCGTCTTGAACACGCCGAACGACAAGAAGGCACTGATCGCCTGCACGCGCGGGTCCTTTTCGCGCGGACAGCGGCCTACAACTCGTTCGATGAGACTATTGTCACCGTGCGGGCGCGGCAGCACAGCTTTTCGTTTGCAGCTTCGGACCTCGCGAAGTGGGGCCACATTCTGATTCCAGATTTCGGCGTGCTGGTGCGAAAGGCGGGCGAAACGCTTTCTTATGCCGAGGCGGAGGCGCGCCGAAACGCCCTTCCCGTGTCGGAACAGGACCTCTACTCGCGGGTCAAAGACGTTCCGGAACAGACTTTTCCGCGAGCGTGGGCGGATATGCCGGCAAAGGGTCGGCATTACATCCCACTCAGCTTCGAAGGCAGTCGGCAACATTTCGGCTTGGATGAACGTGGGAATGTCTTCTGCCTCAAGAATTGGATCGAGCACCTACCCGGCAAAGATACTGCGCAGTGCCTTTGGGATGGTCACGAAATAAGGTACCGGTTCGGATTGCCGGACACGGACCCCGAAACGCGCACTCTCATGGACGGGTGTTTGCCCACCGTTGTGTCGGAGTGGACGGCGGATGGTGTGCGATACCGGCAGACCGCATTCGCGTATCCGCTGGACGGCGTTCCTCGCGATGCGACGTCGGTCGCGGCGGATGACACGATGGTGCTGATGCTGAGATTCGAGCTAGAGCGGATTGCTTCCGGCACCGCGATGGGAAGACTGATTTTCGGATGCCGTCACGGCGACAAGGAAGAGGATCTCGTTTACAAAGAGGGCCTAGTGGCGGCCTCCACATCCGATCCCGAACGGGTGCGAATAGTCGTGCTGGGCAAGGAAGGGTCCTTGCAAAAATCATCGCCGAACACCACGTTCGAGGCGATGTTTGATGACCGCAGTGCCCTTGCCCGGCTGGATATGGCGATTCCGTTTGTCACGTTAACGTCACCAGCGGATTGGTCACGGGTGCGGGCGCTGAATTTTGACCGTGCTTTGGAGCGGGTAGCCGAGCACTGGCGCGGGCGTGTCGAGGCGAGCGCAATGATCCGCACGCCGGAACCGATGATCAACGACTTCTACCGGGCGCATATGTCGCACCTGCTGATCAACACGGAGCGTGAGGTGAACGCCGCGGGACGTTACATCGCCAAAGTCGGAACGTTTCATTACGGCGCGTTTGCGAACGAGTCTTGCATGATGGTCAGCGATTTGGACCGGCGCGGTTTTCACAAGCGCGCCGAGGAAACGCTCGAAACCTGGCTGCATTACCAGGGAACCGTGCCGCTGCCCGGCGACTATTCGTCGCACGACGGCGTATTTTACGGGGCGGGCGGCTACGAGCACGGGGAGTACAACCAGCACCACGGTTGGGTCTTGTGGTGCCTCGGCGAGCACTACTGGTACACGCGGGACAAGGCGTGGCTGAACCGTGCTGCGCCGCATATCGTGAGCGGCTGCGAATGGATTGTCGAGCAGCGGGAACGCACGGTTGAGGAAGCAGGGCGTACGCCAATCCGCGCCATCGAGCGCGGGTTGTTGCCACCGGGCACGCTGGAAGACATCCGCGACTGGCGTTGCTGGCTCTCAACCAATATCTACTCGTGGTGGGGCATGCAGAACGCCGCCGCGGCGCTGGCGGACGCGGGCCATCCGGACGGACGACGGCTACTCGACGAGGCCGAAGCCTACCGCAAAGATTTGCTGGCCGCGTTTACCGAAGCGATGGCGCGCGCGCCCGTGGTACGTCTGCGGGACGGCGCGTGGGTGCCCCACGTCCCGTCCGAAGTGCATCGCAGGGGCCGCTCGTTTGGGTGGATAACCGAAACGCTGGAGGGCGGGATTCACCTCATCCGGTGCGGTGTAATCGAGCCCTGGGACCCGCTCGCCACGTGGATCATCCAGGACTACGAAGACAATCTGTATCTCTCACAGCAATACGGCTATGAACTGACAGGACCGGACTTTGACCGGTATTGGTTCGGCCGCGGCGGCATCTCGATGCAGGCGAATCTACTCTGCAATCCGATCCCGTACCTTCAACGCGACGAGCCGAAACATTTCTTGCGCGCGTATTTCAACGCCTTCGCCGCGAGCTACTTTCCCGACACGCGGATGATGACCGAACACGCGCTGCCGAACCTGGGCGACTGGCGCGGCGATCATTACAAAAGTTCCGACGAAGCAAACTCGACGTACTGGCTGCGGCTGATGTTTGTTCAAGAACGCGGAGACGAACTCTGGCTGGGCGCGGCCATCCCGCGGTATTGGCTCGCGGAGGGACAGAGCATCGGGATTGAACGCGCCGCTACCTTCTTCGGCCCGATGTCGCTACGCTACGAGTCCCACGTAAAGAATGGACAGATCACGGCGTTCCTCGACCCACCCACACGCAATCCGCCAAGGGTTATCTATGTTCGATTCCGCCACCCGGACGGAAAGCGTTTCTCTCACTGCAACGTGAACGATAAGCCTTTCGACAGGGTAGATAGCGACGAGGACTGGGTGGAAATAACGGATGCCATTGCTCCACTGCAGATTCGAGCCCTCTACGATTGAATCTCGTTTCCCGGCGTGGGCGGCACCAGAGGTCTCAGAAGAGCAATGAGTGCAGGAATTCTCTCCGACGCCAAGAGCCGCATGCGGTCTTGTTTGATCTCCCCGTATTCATGTGCCAACACATTTCTTTGAGCTATGATTGGCGACCAAGGAATTTCGGGATGACACAATTTGAATTCTTCTGAAATCCTCTTGGCGGCCTCGCCTACGACTTCGATTTGTCGTTCAATGGCAAGTTGCAACACGCGTTGTGGCGTTCTCGACGCTCTCCAATCAACCGTGGTACCATCGTGGGCCTCTTCACTAACTTCTAATGGAGGCAAAGTATATGTCCTTTCGTTCGTTGCGATACGACACCATGCAGTACCGGCGGAGCGGGCGGAGCGGTTTGCTGTTGCCGGCGATCTCGTTGGGGATGTGGCACAACTTCGGCACGCGGGCCGACCACGCGAACTGCCGCGCCATGACGCGCACGGCTTTCGAACTTGGCATCACGCATTTCGACTTGGCCAACAACTACGGTCCTGAACCGGGCAGCGCCGAGGAACGCGTCGGACGCATATTGCGCGAGGACTTTGCAGGGCACCGCGACGAGTTGATCATCTCGACGAAGGCCGGCTATCGCATGTGGCCTGGGCCGTACGGCGAATGGGGCAGCAAGAAGTATCTGGTGGCTAGTCTCGATCAGTCGCTGAAGCGTTTGGGTCTCGACTACGTGGACATCTTTTATCATCATCGGCCGGACCCGAATACGCCGTTGGAGGAGACGTTGGGGGCATTGGACTCAGTGATACGACAAGGAAAAGCGCTCTACGCGGGAGTGAGCAACTATCGCAGCGCGCTGCTGGTTCAGGCCGCCGAGACTACGAAACGCCACGGCTGGACGACGATTACCATTAATCAGCCGGTCTACAACCTGCTGAACCGTTGGATGGACAACGATCAGCATCACCATTTTGCGGACGTTTGCGGGATCGGTCTGATCGCGTTTTCGCCGCTCGCCCAAGGCATGCTCACGTCGAAATACTTGGACCCGGCAAATCCGATCCCAAAGGAATCGCGCGCGGCCGATGCCGATGGCTTCCTGCAGACTGAATCGGTAACGCCGGACGTCGTGAACAAGGTCCGGGCTTTCGCAAAGATTGCGGAGCGCCGTGGGCAATCCGTGGCGCAGGCGGCATTGGCATGGGTCCTGCGCGATGCACGCGTGACCAGCGCGCTGATCGGCGCGAGGAATCGAGAGCAGATCGTAGAATGCGTCGGAACACTGAAGAATGTGGTCTTCACCGCCGAAGAACTGGGCGAGATTGACCACATCTTCCCAGCCCGTTAACAGCGGACCATACCGTGAGGGATTCTTTTGCGACGGGTACGCGCTCAAGCGTCCCGGCCTTTGAAAGGTCCCGCAAGCTTGTGTTAAGTTCGCAAACGCTATACGGCCCCTCGGAGTAGGACTGTATTGATTCCCATGAAATCCGGCGCTGAAATCGGCTGGCGGGTGGTTCGTGCGGTGAGTATCGCCGCCATGCTCATGACGGCGAGTTCCTTCACGCTTGCTCAGGAAAGGCCCGATAACGCCGAACAGCAATTGTGGAATCCGGAGACCCCGTACCTCGAAGTTCAGGAAACGCGACACCTTCCCTTCGATCGGAAAGAATCCTTCGCGTGCTTGGGCGAGGGTTGGCGGAATCGCTGGTGGGGCGTGCTGACCGATATCAATGAATGCCTCTGGTCAACGTCAATCACTTCCGACCTGTCGGTCACGGTGCTGCGGCCGCGCGACCTTCTCCTAAGCCTCGAGCTGTGTCAGTACGCCGTCCAGCCTGGCGAATTGCCGCCCCAAGAAGTGCGGATCGTCTGGAACGAACGTCCCGTCGGGGTTTGCACTTTCGCGAAGGAAGATGGATGGACAATCCGGTCTTTCAGTTTTGTCGTACCCAAGCACGTTCAGTCCGTAGGCGCAAATAAGGTCACCTTTCTCAGTAAGTATGCCGTCTCGCCGGCACAACTGGGACTCGCCAATCAGGGGAACGACAGGCGGTCGTTCGGCTTGATGCGACTGACCCTCGCCGACCCGACCGGTGGCGGCTCTGTGACAGCACCGACCGTTCCGGACCCCGATCGGCGGGCCGTCGTTTTTGAATCAGAGTCACTCGTTCAGCGCGCGGACAGTGTGTTGAAGATTCCAGTTCGCTTGCCTCCGGGAAGCAGTTGCACGTTCGAGGTGAGTGTGGGTACAGATTCCGACAGCGCGGGACGCGTTCATGTTCGCCGCGACGACCCCCAAGACGCGGTGCAAGAAGAAGTCGTGACGTTTGAGCCGCCAATCAAGGAAATACAGCAATACCACGTCAATCTGCGCAAGTATGATGAGGAGTACTTGGAATTAATCTTGGACACGGTGGACCGGTCCGGTCGGAATCCGGAATCGAAAGTTCGCTGGCTCAAACCGCGCCTGGTATTTAGCGGCGCTCCGGCCACCGCGGTCCTAATTCCTGCAAACGAAATTCCGGCGGTTACTCGGGCGGACTGCGTGGTGCTGATTCTTCTCGATGCATGTCGCGCCGATGCGCTCGGTTGCTACGGCTATTTTCGCGATACCTCGCCGAATCTGGACCGACTGGCGGCCGAGGGCTTGGTATTCGAGCGGGCGTATAGCGCCGCGCCGTATACCTACAGTTCCACCTGGTCGCTGTTAACGTCGCTGTTCCCGTTTCAGCATGGCTCGCCCCTTGACCCGTACCGTCCGTCCGAATCCGCTCCACTCCTCCAAAAGTCTCTGCGCGACGCAGGTATTATCACGGGACTGGTCTCGGCGAATCCATGGTTTGCCAGCAATCGAATTCCCGAAGGATTCGATGAATTCATCACGGCTTTCGAACGGGTCTACACCGGACCCAAGGCTGTCCGGGATCCGTCGCTGGTCACCGATCAGGCCATTGATTTTATGCGGCGCCACCGGTCGGACCGGTTCTTCCTCTATGCGCACTACATGCAGCCGCATGAGCCATATTTCCCGGCGCCGGCTTACGTGAATCATTTCGCGGCCGACCCCGGCGGAAAGTTCACCCCGGATTCCGATTCAATTCTGGGCGTCAACTTCGGTGAAAAGACCATTACCCGGGAAGAACTGCTTCAACTTCGCGCCCGCTACGATGAATGCCTGCTCCAGGTGGATGCCGAGATTGAGAAACTGCGGGCCGCCGTCGCCGAACTCGGTCTCGACAACCACACCGTATTCGTAGTAACCGCCGACCACGGCGAGTCGTTTCTGGAACACGGAGTTGTCAGCCATAACCTTACCGTCTATGAGGAGGTGACACATATTCCTTTGATTCTCTCGGGAAAACCTTTGGCCGCGGCCTCGCCTGCGCGCGTCCGTACTATCGTACGCAATATTGACCTGTTCCCGACGGTCTGTGCGCTGATGGAAGCGCCAGCGCCCGAGGAAATCCAAGGCAGAAATCTGCTGAACGTGCTTTCCGCGCGACAGCCTCAAGGGGAAGAGGTATTGGCTTTCGCGCAGGCAACGTTCGACCGAAACCCGCTCGAAGCATATTGGTGGGATCGGTATAAGTTGATACGCGACGACTTCAACACGAGAATTCAGGTCTATGATTTGGTCAACGACCCGCGGGAGATGGTCAACTTGATGGGATTGCGTCCGGTATTCTCCGACTACTTGTCGGCAGTGGCCCAAGCCTGGCGCAGGGACCATTCTGGAAGTTTATATCCTCCGCGTGCGGACGTCGAGATTGCCCCGGATACCGCCGACCGCCTGCGGGCGGTCGGCTACCTGTAGTCGGAGGCGGTCAGCGATGGAACTTGCCGAACGCGTTCACGCCGCGGTTGCGGGGATACGCGCCCGAAAAATCTTCTGGATCGGCGTCTTGGTGGCCACAGCAACTGTCGCCGTATATCTTCAAGTGCTGGGTCACACCTTCGTAAACTACGACGACCCGGTTTACATCCTCGACAACCCATACGTCGCGCAGGGCCTCTCGCTCAGTAGCCTGAAATGGGCCTTTACGACCTCCTATGCCGCCAATTGGCATCCGTTGACCTGGCTTTCTCTCTTCGTTGACGCCAGCATATTCGGAATCAGGCCGGCCCCGTTTCTCTTTACGAATCTCTTGCTGCACGTGGCCAACACCTGCCTTCTGCTCGGGATTTTGCGCCGCGCAACCGGCACAACTTGGCGCAGCGCGCTGGTGGCGGCCCTATTCGCGCTTCACCCGCTACACGTCGAGTCGGTAGCTTGGGCTTCGGAACGAAAGGATGTGCTCTGCACCTTCTTCGGATTTCTTTGTATACTGGCCTATGTCCGGTACGTCCAATTGCACCGGAGACCCTGGTATGGGCTGGCGGTCGGGACGATGGCACTCAGTCTCATGGCCAAACCGATGCTTGTTACCCTCCCGGGAATACTCTTGCTCCTGGACTACTGGCCCTTGAACCGCTACGGACCCGCCGGGGAAACCCCGGATTCCTGCCGCGCGAAGGTAGCACCGCGGAATGGGTGGCAACGGTTCGTGCGACTGGCCGTCGAAAAATGGCCGTTCTTGGTACTCTCGATTATGTCGGTAATATTAACACTACACGCACAGAGCCGGGGCGGCGCCGTTCGATCCTTCGACCGGGTATCATTGGTGCAGCGGGCCCAGAACTCGGCGCAATCCTACGCAACGTATCTCGAAAAGGCAGTTTGGCCGAGGGACCTTTGCGTATTCTATCCATATCCGGAGAGCTTTAGACTCCCACACACCGCATTGTTGTTAGCGGTCGCCATGGGTGTTACCTGTCTTGTTGTGCTTTGGCTCCGCCGCTTTCCCTATGTCGCCGTGGGGTGGTCCTGGTACGTTGGAACGTTATTGCCGGTGATCGGGTTTATCCAAGTCGGCGGCCAAGCCCTGGCCGACCGTTACACCTACGTCCCACTCATCGGAATCTTCATCGTGGTCGCGTGGGGAATCTGCGAGGCGCCGGTTCGGTGGCGGCGTGCAGCCACGGGTGCGACATTGGTGGTACTGCTTGCCTTGACGATGGCCACTTGGCGCCAAATAAGTTACTGGAAGAATAGCGAATCCTTATTTCGTCACACGTTGGACGTGATGCCTTACAACCACGTGGCCAACAACAACTTAGGAGTGCAGTTGCTGGCCCGGAACCAGTTAGACGAGGCCTTCCCCTGCTTCGTCAAAGCGGTTGCAGTCAAGCCGACCTTTGCCGAAGCCCACGCCAACTTGGGCATCGTGTACGGGTACCGGGGCAACTTCGAAAGCGCACTGGAACACTTCGGAATAGCTCTTCGCTCAAACCCGCGCAACGCGGATGCCTGGTTCAACTCAGGAGTGCTAATGGCCCGACTCGGACGTTTAGCCGAAGCGGAAGGCCATTTTCGAGAAACCACAACCTTGCGACCGACAGATTTGCAGGCCCGCTATGCTCTCGCGCTGTTGTTGCATGGGGCCGGACGTGACGCAGAAGCGTCGGAACAAGCCCTGGTGATTCTGCGACTGAAGCCTGACCATCGCGATGGACTTGCCTTGTTGGACAAACTTCGACCCCAAGTCCCGGCCGGGATCGGTGGTTTTGAGATTCGGAAATAAAGTTGTTGACAGGCACCGGTTGATATGCTAGATTACGTCTCAGGTTTTATCTGCAAGCCGTGTATTTTGGCGGCGAGATGAGGCTCATTGGGGAAGGGAAGTGGAGTGATTTTCGGTACGTCAGGGCTGCACAGGACTCATCAATCGGGGGGATCTGGGTGTATGTTAGTCCGCGTAACGGGGTCTCTTCTATAAATCCCTTTTTCATCGAGCCTGGTATGCAGTATCTATTGAGGAAGGAGGTGAACAAGTAGATGAAGAAGCTTGCTTTGGCGGTTATATTAACAGCGACTGTGGGCAGTTTGGCGTTTGCGGCGTCGGTTAACATTCCGTTGATCTTGGACTCGGCTAACACGACGTGGACAAACGGCACCCCGGGTGGCGCTGGTGAGGCGGGGTTTATACGCCTCAAGAACACGACAACCGGTTCGGTCTCGGTTACGTATCGTTTCTTCGACAAGGACGGCACGGAACGTTCGCCGATTCCGAACACGCCAGCAGTAATGGCCCCGCTTCAGGGCTGGGCGTCCCGCGCGGTGGTTGTTGACTCCGTTCAGGAGAGCGCGAGCGAACAGTTGCTCCCGAAAAAGAACGGCGGTTCGGCGGTTGGTTCCGTTACGATCGAGTGGACCGGCGGCGCGAACGACATCCAGGGTACGGTGATGCAGGTACACGCGAATGGCCAACGGACGCAATTCTCGCTTCCGGATGGATTGCCGTAATCTGGGCAAACCCATCGGTTAGTGTGTACTACGCAGAGTTTAAAGGGCAAGCATGTCGAAAAGACATTCTTGCCCCTTATTTTTTTCCCTCGCCCCCGACGCTACTCGGCGGGAAAGAGGCCCATCAGTGCGTCGGCAAAGATGGCGTGGCCGCGAGCATCGGGGTGATTGATGGAATTCGCCTCGAGTGTAACGTATGGGATGCCCCGCCGCCACAGTTGGCACCAGTCTTTTGAGGCATCCGCTAATGCGACGTTATTGGCTGCGGCAAAGTTGCGGAGACCCTTAACGTAGGGTCGGGGGTCATCGTCAAACTTCAGTGTGGACACCTTCATCCAATCCGGTCGCACCAAGTGGGGCGTGATCAGGATCACTTCCGCGCCGACCTCCGTTAATCGCCGCAATATCTCGCCATAGTGGGTTTGCGTACCGCCCTCATCCAAATACGCGTCGTTCACAAACTCAATCGTCACCAAGTCTGGCTTCGGCAGCAGTACATCGCGCCCAAAGTCGTAGGTCCCACCGGCGGGCGCCTCCAGATACTGTTTGCTGCCCGCCCCCGGCCAGCCCGCCGTGAGCATCCGCACGCGCGCTTTCGGAAAACGCGCGCGGAGGCGGTCTGCAAACTGGTTCTGATACCAAAGTTGGACTTGCGCTCCGACGCCGCCCCCGTGAGTCACGCTGTCTCCCCAGGCCACGATCGTGACCTCGTCGCCGGCACGCAGCTTTGCAAGTGTTCTCGGTAGAAGCCGCTCCGCGACGCTTTCGGTCGGACCCGGTTTCATCGGGTCCCCAAACTCAATCGGATACAGATTCTCCTCTGAAAGTTGCTGCGTTCCGCTTGGTACCCAGATATTGGCGATGGATATTTCGCCCAGACCCAAGGTCGGCGGCAATACAGAACCCAGCCCGGGCTGCCCCGCGACAATCCGAGCCGTGCCGCTCCCGTCCACCACGACGCTGTCCAGCCGTGATAAATCGTAGGCATAGTCCACGTACAGCGTCTGATTGGCCGCGATTTTTCCCCCTTCGAGAGTTCCGAAGGTGCCCCAGAATGGGTCCAGGCTGTAGTCCGCGTCGAGGTCAAAAGCCGGACTGTTACCGGGCGCAGCCTTTAACCGAAGTGTTGCCGGATGCAGCGCGCCGGTGGCCGTACACTCTTCGGTAATCAGGCCGCGAAGACGCGCCCCCTTCCGCCAGCCGCCCTGTTCGGGATTAAATCGCGGCACGTCCGCGTAGCACTCGTCATGGATTTCGACTCGTGCCGGAGGACTGATTGACAGGCGGACCGCCTCGCCCAGCCGAATCTCTTTGTCGGCTGCCGTGACCGACCCCGGACCTACTTCGACCGTCCACGGGGCAGGTACCCGAACGGGCATGGTCTGTGTTTGATTCTGAGCGCTGTTTGCCGAGCAGACTCCGGCCAGCAGTAGGAACGTTGATGCCATCATACTCTTCTCCTCTTCATACTTGCCGCCAGCGTCGGGGCATACGTTGTTAACCTTCCACGCGTTGAGGAATCTGCCGCCGATTACTCTTATGGATGCCCAAGGTAATACCGATGATCTTCGCTAGAGTAATCACCGGCGCTGGTGCTCTTAGCTTGCGCTCGAGCGCGTCGGCGGCGGCGCCATCTCGCACGACAGTGCGGCTGGCCAATGCGCAAAGGAAACCCGCCAGTCCCGCAATCAGGAAGCAGGTTCGAAATCCCCACAAACCCCACGCGTCAATGATCTGACCCGCCAAGATCGGCGTAATTCCCATGGTCAGCGCCGTGCCTACGGTCCAAAGGTTCGTGTATCCGACGCGCGCCGAAGTCTTCACATAATTCAACATGGCACGGTGCGCGGCCATCCACTGCGCGCCGCCGAAGATAGTTCCCAGGACGAGCACCGGGCCCAGGGCGTAGAACGTTCCCGGCACACCCGGCGCCAAGACCAGAAAGGTCAATGCGATGATGGAATGACCGGACAACGATAGAAAGATGGTGGCGCCACTTCCGCTGTGCTCGGCAAAACGCGCCCAGTGGCGAATGGTCAGTAGCACCCCCACGCTGCCGGCGGCCATCAGGATCATGATGGTCCGCGAACTCAGGCCGAGCGCGTCGCGCATGTACAACACCAACGCCGAGCCCAGCCAGGACGTACAAGAGAAACACAAGGCGGCCGTGACTACAAACCATAAGAACGCGCGGTCGCTGAACGCGGCGCGATAAGCGGAGTAGCTTTCCTGCCAGGTCAACCCTTCGTCCACGCTATCGCCGCCCGGCACGCGATACATCCATATCAGGCTAACGAGACCGGCCACAATGCCGACGGCGTAGATAATCAAGAAACGTCCCACATCCGGATCTCCGCGCAAGAGCAGCCCTTGGCCGAGGATGACACCGATGTTGACCATCTGAGCGACCGAGGCCTCCGCGCTGAAATACGCGCCCCGCTGATTTTCCGGCACGACTTCATGCAGCCATGGGAACCAGGCGCCCGCGCCGGCGGCGCGCATCAAGCAGAATCCAAGCGTGGCTCCCAGCAGGACGTACCACGCGGCGCGTGTGCCGCAATGGGCGACGGCCCACGGCATCAGGAACACCACGCCGGCGATCAGATTGCGCAGCATCCACGTGGTGAACATCAGCCGTTTCGAGCCCAGCCACGTCACCAGCGGCGTGGTCCCCAATACGAATACCATGGAGAGCGGCATGAACGAGATAAGAAAACCCACCCACGAGGCGGGCATGTCAATCTTGCGCGCAAAAAGAACCAGCGCCGGCCCGACGATGCACTGCCAAGAGATTACGTTGAACGTCGTAAATAACAGGAATTTGCGCGGAGCACTGTCCAATTCACGAATGCTGGAGAAGACAAATAAACGCAACGGGTAAACACTTCCTTTCACGCGGGTGGAAGAATCTATCACTCGCTCGCCACCACCAAACCCACCCCAATGCCGCGTGATCATAGCGCAATCGAGAACCTGAATTCGAAAACGCTTTTTGAAGCCCCTCGGCTGAACAACACGCTCGATTCGGTCACCCTGGTCCTTCCTCCCTTGCGCCGGGGGCAATAGGTGTATTCTTCTACTCTTGTCCGAATTAGGTTTCGGAACCCGCCCACTGGACATTCGGGCGGCTACGACGGGGAAATGTGATTGGCGACGTTGGTGGTGAAAACTGGCGTCCATTGGTTGACCTGGAGCGGGGTCAGCGTATGTAAGTGCTTGGTGTGCAACGGGAGAAGTGGACGCGAGATGGGGATTGGGCGTGAAAAAGTGGTACAAAAGCGGTACAAAAGCGGACTTTTTTTGTGAAAATCGGTACAAAGTTGTGCAAAAGCGGTCAAAATCGGTACAAAAGCGTGATACATTTTTGTAGGAAATTTCCGAGTGTGGAGTCGGGAGTGACGAATTGTGAACGGCGAACGGCGAGGTGCGTACCGGCACGTGGTCGTCGGGGGTTGGCGCACGGTGCGTAAGCATGGCATGTTCCATAGCACCAGAGGCGCTTGAAAGGCGCATAAGTCCTCCTTTGCGGGGGTCGCCTGCCTTACGGCGGTCAAGCCCGCCAGAGGCGGATAAACCCGCGTTGCAAATATCCCTCTATATATATAGGCCCCGGTGTTGCACTCGACGTGTAAATTGTGTGAACACTGAACGGTGAATTGGGAGGTGAAACGTTCTTGCGAAACGAGGGGAGGTCGGGGAATAGGGTACAGGGTCTACTGGGGTGACAATTCGGACGCGGTGCACCGGTCGAGATGGCGCCCATTTTGCGATGGCTACGAGCCCCCGGGCCGTTCCGATCGCTTTCAATTGGAACGCCGTGGCCGGATGCTCTCGGATTACTCGGCCGCCGCGGGATTCAGGCCATGGATGACTCGAATTGTGTACTGCGCCGCAAGAATTGGACGCCGGAATAAGGGTAACGACTCTCATTTTCCAGCGTGTCGGTGCCTTCGTTAGGCTTAGATTGGCATTCAGGGCAATCGCATCTAAATGTTTGCGTTCGCGACCCATTACCCCCCTCAATCCCCCCGCACGCGGGGGGAAGGCCTAACGGAGGAAGTCTGGGAAGGGAGGTTAACGTGCTCCCTCACCGCTTGCGGGGAGGGTTGGAGTGGGGTAAATGTGGTTTGGATCACAAGCCCGGCCGGGTTTGTAAGGTAATTTGATGCGATTGCCCTGGATTGGCATTGACACTCCCGGCCTATGGTGCTACACTCCCTTTCGGTACGTAGTCAAAACGGGGCGTCTCTTTCGACGCGTACTAGGGCGGTCGAGGGATATGAATCTGCGGGGAACCAAATCCCGAAGCGGCACTTCCCAGGGGTCCGGTACCCCGGCAGTCGGGATTTATCTGCAGCCATGTGCGGGCTTCGTCCGAAGTTTGGCGCGTCACGCTACCGGGGAGCAATGGCGCGACGCCAAGCGACAATGCCAACGCCTCAATACCACGAAATATGGGTAGCGCCCCCCATAATTCCACCCATAATTCCAGCCGACAGAACGGAGGCCTAGTGCGTCATGAGCCGTAAACGATTGTTCATAGTATTTTTCTTAATGATAGCGGGGATTCTGCTTTTGATAGGGTATTTTTTGTGGGAGAGTGACTCGACCGATACCGCGAAGAAGGTTGCTGAACGGGGGCCTTCGAGGTCTAAGGCGGCAAAGCATAGCCAGGCTCAAGTAGACGAAACGCCTTCGTCCGTTCCTGACGAAATCAGCCGTAGTGTAGGGTTGATTCTGGGAGACGTAATGGCAACTGACGGAAACAAAGTTGCTCAAGCGCTAGTACGTTGTAGTTTGGGGCGAGTTCCTGCAGAGCAGTCGTCTTCGGTCACAACCGACGAGAAGGGGTACTACGAAATTGACGATTTGCCCTTTGGCGATTATGGAATTCTTGCACAATCCGCACAAGGAGTGGCGATTACGGCAGTCCGGCTATCCACCGACAGACCCTGGACGCGCTGCGACTTGGTTCTGATGAGTGGAGGCAAACTCGCGGGGAAGGTCGTGGATGAATCAGGCGCTGGTGTTTCTAAGGCCACGATCATGCCGTCAGCGTTTGACATAGACGGTCCGCTTGAACCGACTTGGCAGGCGGTGTTGACTCAGAGTACGACCGCCGATGGCGCATTCGGTTGGGAGTCTTTGCCGGTCGGAAAATGGCAATTTATGGTAAAGGCAGAAGGATTTGCCGATACATTGAGTGATTCATACGCGACGGGACGCGACGATATACGAATTGTACTTGGCAAAGGCAGCAGGATTCACGGACGTGTCACACTCATGAAGAAGGATACGCCCGTCGCAAAAGCCCCCGTTGTCGCGGAATCGAGCTGGCCTTCCGGACCCAAGATAAAAGCGGTGACGGACAGCGATGGAAATTACTCGATGGACTTTGTGGCCGCAGGGTCCTATCTTGTGGACATAGAAAGCCCGGCGATCAGTTCGGTCCGTGGCCCGATACCCACTCGAGTAAGACCGGCCGAGGATATCGCAGTAGATATTCAAGTAGATCATTGCGGGTCCGTTAGCGGTATGGTAAAGGACGTTCAAAGTCAGAATGGCGTACAGGATATGAAAGTAGTCGCGAGGCCCGGCGATGCAAAAACCATGCGTTCCCGCCCGATATCCGAGTGCCTTACTGACGAAAGCGGCAGCTATGAACTTACCGGTCTCGCGCCCGGAACGTACAGCATCAGACTTCGGCAATCCGGGCGTTTCACGCTGGTTCCGTTAGACAAGTGGATGCGACAACATATCGAGGTCACGGTTGCATCGGGAACGAGCGTCTCCGGCGTGGATTTCTACGTAGAACAGAATCTCGAAATCGGCGGAAAAGTCGTGGACCAGAATGGAAATGGTGTCGCTCGCGCCCATGTTGTCGCCTATACGTCAATGGAATTCTCCTGTCCTCCTCGAAACACGGACACCGAAACGAACGATGATGGTTCTTTCACACTGAATGGTTTTTCCAAGACAGATGCTATTTGGATGAACGCACAAACTCCGGATGCGGACAGTGGGCGACTAGGACCTTATTCTCTTTCGCAGGAGCCAGGCACTGGTGCCCGCATGGTATACGCCCCTGAATTAATAGTGCTTTCCGCGACTCAAATGCGTGAGATCATTATAACTCTCAACAAAGGAAATTTAGGCCTAATTTCCGGAACTGTAGTTGATCACAATGGCAGGCCGATGTATGCAATGATTGAGGCAACTTTAGAATCTAAAAAACAATATTCGTTTAGTGATACTGCTTGTTCTAATGCGGACGGCGTATTCGCCCTCCAGGTGCCGACGCCAGGGATATTTGATATCTCGCTGGCGCGCCACCAAGGACGGAGGATAAGCGGACAGTTTTATCCGGCCGGTGAACGAATTAGACTTGCTGAAGGTCAGTCGCGGACGGGCTTACGCTTGGTATACCCTGGATCGTCGGGTCCTTCGATACGCGGTCACATCGCGGATTCAAACGGGGTTGCGATTGGGTCGGCGTACGTACAAACTTTCCTGGGAAACACTCAAGTTGAATCTGCCGCTGACTCCGACGGAGCGTATGCAATAGAGGGGCTCGAAGCGGGAATGTATACATTGACGGCGAATGCAAAAGGCTTCGCGTCAGCGACACGTGGCGCGGTAGCGGCCGGCTCCGAGGGCGTGGATTTTGTGCTGGCACCCGGCGTCAAGATCGAAGGGAACGTTCAAGACGCGCGAACAAAGCAGCCGGTAACGGCGTTTGAAATGGCGCTAGCGGTTTCAAATAGATTGGCGCGCAATCCTCAGGAGGTAGCGTCTATGTGGGTCGCCAATCCTGACGGCTACTTCACCGTTGACTCCTCGGGCGGCAACTGGAATATTTTGCGATTTAGGGCACGGGGCTACAAACCGGCGGAGGTTGAGCGACCGGATGTCGGGGATAATAACTCCGCGCCACCACTTATTATCGAGTTACAACCCGGTGAACTCGCGGTGGAAGGTACCGTCGTAAACGAAAGCGGTCAAGCGGTGGTTAATGCCGTGGTCTACGCCGCCAATGAAAGCGACGGTCGAGTTCAGTTTGCCGGCACTCCTGGCGCTAGAAGTGGCGATGATGGTCGGTTCCGTTTGGATTCGGTACCTGAGGACACGACGGCGATATTGGTATCGCATCCTGAATACGCTCCTACGTCCATAGCGGTAACACCACACCCAGGCTCCGTTCAAGACGTGCGAGTCGTTTTGTCGGCGGGAGGGATAATTCAAGGCGTCGTTCGAGATGGTGGACAGCCGGTAACCGGGGCGTTAATTAGTACCGTTCCGCGCAGTCCAGAGCAGGTGTTCAGCGACGATACTGGGCAATATCGAATAACCGGGCTTGCCGAAGGCATAATTAGAGTCCGGGTGCAGTATTACTTGCCCGATGAGAGCGGCAACCGTCCTCCCATTCTGGAGTCCGAAGCCGTCGTGGAACCGGGGGCGATAACCGAGGTCAATTTCGATTTGTGATTTCACCAGACCAACCCGCACGGTGCATTGCCTGCGGACACCCCCTCGAACCGGCGGCGCGGTTTTGTTCACAGTGTGGGCGGCGCCAGGGCCAACTCGACGTCTGGATCCTTCGCCCGCTCTGGATTCTGGTGCTGTCTTTTACCGTGCTCGGTCCCTTCGCGTTGCCGCTGGTTTGGGTCTCGCGCGGCACGAACCGCACGGGCAAGATCGTCGTCTCGGCGGTGATCATCCTCTACACGGTATTCGTCTTCTACGTGGGTTATCTATTCCTGGCGTGGTACTTCCGATATCTGGAAAGAGTGACTCACCTGCACGTCGGAGGCTATTTCTAACCACCGCGGGCGCGCGCAGATTAAATAGGGACAGTCACCTATTATTTGAAGCAAATAAATGGTGACTGTCCCTATTTAATTGAGTCACGGTCTCGATGTGCGGCGTGTGTGGAAACATGTCCACGGCAATTATCCGGTCAGTATGCCATCCCGCAGCGGCAAGTGTCTTGAGATCGCGCGCTAGAGTCGCCGGGTCGCAGGACACGTAGATGATGGCCCGAGCGCGGCATGCCGCCAGTGCTTCGGCGATTCTCTTGGCGCCGGTTCGGGGCGGGTCCAGGATCACCACGTCCCAAGTCTCTTCACGAAGCGCGCGGCAGAAGTCCGACTCGTCTCCGCGGCGATACTCACCCCGGCCGCACGCGGTGGCCGCCTGAACGGCGAAACGATTGTGATCCAGACCCAATACGAACGCATGCTCGGCGGTTCCTAGTGATAAATTTCCATTGCCGCAGTAAAGGTCCAGAATTCGCGCCGGGGCGCCGAGCAAATCTCGCACCGTAGCCACCAGCAACCGGTTCAACAGAAGACTGGACTGCGAAAATGTACCATTCACGATGGGGACTCCATCGAGGAAGAATCGTGCCCGCTCGCGGTCGCGGATGGTGTTCACCGAAGGGAACAGATTCGTCAGCGTCTTGGAGGGCGACCGGGTCCACACCAATACTTGTTCCCCGTCCGGATTCACCGTGACTTCTACGGAGCCGGTGAACCGCGTCGCGCGAAGGCGGGATAGCGCGGCATTCAATCGCTCGTGACACAGCGGGCACCGCTCGATGTTGGTCACGTCTCTCGAACCGGAATTGAAAAAACCCCAACGGCTTCCGTCACTGTGAAATTCTGCGCGGGTTCTATAGCCGAGCCGCAGTTCCGGCGTTTCCGCCCAGCCGACGGAGGTCTCCAATCCGGCGATGCGCTGCAGACAGTCTTGGACGATGCGTCGTTTCCACTCGCTTTGCGCCGGATAACCGAAATGCAGCCAGGAGCAGCCTCCGCAGCGGCCATATACCGGGCAAGCGACTGGTATTCGATGTGGCGACGACTCGAGAATTTCTTCGATGCTCCCCCAGAGGACGCCCCGGGATTGCCTCGTGATACGTACGCGGAGCACGTCTCCGGGCAACGCATACGGGACGAAGCAGGCCCGGCCTTCCACCCTCCCCACGCCGCATCCGCCGTGGGCTGCGCCGGTGATTTCAAGGATGGTGGTCATGGGCGACCCGTATACGTTAACTTGACCCAAGGTAGTCTTCAAACGCCGTGCGGGTGGTAGTACGTGAAATTGTGTTCGGCACGGTCAAGGTTCGGCGCCGCCGCATCCTTCTTCGAAACCAGACTCGGTTTGAAAGGCCAAGTGACCGCCAACGTGGGGTCCTGGTAGTGGATGGCCCGCTCGGCATCGGGCGTGTGAAAGGTCGTGCACTTGTAGAGGACCAGTGTCTGGTCCTCGAGGGCCAGGAACCCGTGCGCGAAGCCGCTGGGAATCCAGAGGGCGTGACGGTTCTCGGCGCTCAGTACCTCGCCGAGCCACTGGCCGAAGGTCGGCGAGCCGCGCCGTAAATCCACCGCCACGTCGTACACGGAGCCCGCCAGCACACGCACCAGTTTGCCCATCCCGTGGGGCTCGATCTGGTAGTGCAACCCGCGCACCGTACCGCGTGCCGATTCGCTGAGGCTGTCCTGCACAAAGGGGGCCACAATGCCCTGGTCCTCAAACGCCTGCTGGGAGTATGCCTCCGTGAAGAAGCCGCGTTCGTCCCGAAAGATACCGGTCTCCACGCGCAGAACGTCTTTCAGCGCTGTCTCTCGCACCGTAATCGGCATCGGCATACTGCAAACTTGCCCTCCGTTTTCGATCTCTGGTCGGTTAAAAAAACAGGCGGATTCTATGTCATCGTGCGCCATTGTTCAAAGGACTCGCTCGGACGGCCTTGGCCGTCGGAACTGCCGGATGCGTCCGACCTGTCGGACCTGTCGGACTCGTCCGACTTATCTCGCCCGCGCCGTGGCTTCGCCTTCGGGCTATGACCGAGAAATTTCGTTTGACAGGGCTATGCCGATCTCGATATAAGGGAAGGTTAACAGGCCCGCCTCGGCTTGGTCTCTATTCATAATTTATTTCCATTGGACGAGTACCCGGCAAGAGGCGGGCCTCGTCTTTTGCAGGCACTCAAGCGCAAAAACGAATCACTCCCAAGTCAGAGTTCATCGAACGTAGCCGAAGCTTTGTGGGGGTGCTGAAAAGCGACCCCGTTCGAGGGTCAACGTTTCGCCGCATTCTCGCTCCCCGTGAAGGCTGGATTCCGTGTAGACACGCAAACTCTTTCCCTGGAATCCCGAGACCACAATTTCCGCCGCCTGGTCGGAATTGTTCACCCAAAATAGAGTGCCGCCCACCACCGCGCCGGTCACATGATTCGGATAATCGGATTCGCATTTGAAAACCGGCATGCCCGCGTCCGTCAAGCGGCAGAAATCCGCCCACACGTAATACACGGGGCGCGGTTTCCAGTTATTATCCTTGAAATCCCAAAGGCCGTAATTCATGAAACCGTTGCCGGGATAGTAGACCTCGTGCAGACACCAAATGCAGAATCCGGCGACGCCGCGGTTGAGACCGTCTAGAACGAAGCGCGTAGTCCAGACCGCGTAAGGATACGTCTCCATCAGCGGATTCTCGAGCGTACCGGAGCGTTCGTCCTGAAAACCGAACTCGGCCACCACAAACGGCTTTCTCGGGCGCTTCCTTTTGAGGCGTTCGAGTCGGTCATCATAGAAAAAGCCGGCGAGCTCGCGGTCCGTGTAGCGAAAATAACGGTGCGAGGCGAAGAAGTCGGCCGTGCTGAAATAGGTATCGTCGTCCAGACAACGCGCGAACCAAACGAGTCCGTTCGTGTCATCGCTGCCGGTAATCTTGACGCGCAGTCCGCGCCGTGCGAATTCCTCCTTGACGAGCCGATGAATCTCGGCGTATCGCTCGAAAGTGTCCCCGCGCTGCAGAAAATGCGTGTTTGGCTCGTTGGTGAGAGTCCACTCCTGCACACAGGTGTAGCCTTTCGTCCGAATCAGATGCTCGAACAGAGCGCCGATGGCCCGCGCCACTCTCTGCGGCTCAGCGTATGGTTGTTCCATGCCCCACTCGACACCGGTGACGTTGATCCTCGCGCCGAGCCGTTGGTACAGGTCTAAGGTGCGGTAGTGGCTTCGCATGTTCGGCGAATCGAATTCGAAAGTCTCCCAGTCGTCCTTGGGACACCAGTCATGATGCCAAAAGAACATACGTATCCAGTCCGGGTCCATCCATTGGATGCGTCCTTCGCGAATGGCGATGTCTTCGTCTGTAATCCCGTGCCCGGCGTTTTCCGCATTGTAGAACCAGCCGTCGTCCTCCACTCCAAACCCACGAAAGTTCTTGCATACCACCTGCCGAGTAACCTTTAAGGCTACGGGACCGGACAGCGGTTTATGGGTCAAGCGACCTACCTTCATGAGTTCCGAGCGGCGGAAAAACGCCTCGCCGTGTCCATTAAGCAGCAGGCATATCCGGGCCCGCACCGTGCTTTCCGGTGCGGCCGAGCGCACGGCCAGCGGTGACCAGGAACCACGCTGGGCGGGTTCCGACTGGGCATAGCTCCGACGCTGTCCCTGAGCGTCGTAAAACTCGAGGGAGAGATACGCGCCGTAACCGTCGGACGTGTTCCGCCCCATGGCCTCGACTGTCGCATACAACACTTCGCCGGGACTTACCGGAATCTCCTGGAACAAGAGTGGAAACCCGACGGGCACCTCTTTCGGAACGGTGAGATAGGCCGCCGTTCGTCCTTCGATTTCTTGCACGCCGGACGAGATTCCGGCTCCGTGCGTTCCCCAGCCCTCGAGCCCCGCCGCAAAATCCGCGTTCTGTAACAGATTGGCTTCGCTACCACCGAGCAGAGCCAGTGACGTCAACACCCAAAGCATGAGCACTTCCCTTCCTCCGCACACTATCGCACAATGCTAACTGTATTGTCTCGGCCCCGGTTTGTTCCCAGGGAAATCGCATCTAAATGTTTGCGTTCGCGACGCATTACCCCCCTCAATCCCCCCGCACGCGGGGGGAAGGCGCGCTGAAACACATGAAGACCTAGACCGCATTGTCAATCCCCCCGCACGCGGGGGGAAGGCGCGCTGAAACACATGAAGACCTAGACCGCATAGTCAATCCCCCCGCACGCGGGGGGAAGGCCTAACGGAGGAAGTTTGGGAAGGGAGGTTAACGTGCTCCCTCACCGCTTGCGGGGAGGGTTGGGGTGGGGTAAATGTGGTTTGGTTCACAAGCCTTGCCGGTTTTGTAAGGTAATTTGATGCGTTTGCCCTCGGTTTGTTCCTTAGTCCTTTGTCC
>JACQVH010000063.1 GCA_016209895.1 Candidatus Hydrogenedentota bacterium
ACAACCTTGTGGCTCGGGTCGTTTGTTCGGGTCGAGTTTTAGTGAGCGTTCCAATGGGTCTACGCCTTCTTTCCGAGCAGATTACATCACCGCAATCTCGGCCGTCCAAGACCTCTCGCGGCCCATGTCGTCCTGCCTGATGACCCCATTGCGACCGCTTTTCTGTCGAGGCCGATATCCTCTCAGATCGCCGGTGGTGCTTCAAGGGCTTTGAGGGCTTCTATGGTTCGGGGTTGGTCGGGGTTTACTTGGAGGGAGCGGCGGAAGGCTTCCTCGAATCGCCTCACGACCGGAGCTTGCGGCGATAGGCGACTCGATTCGTAGGTCGTGCCGCGAGAATCGGGCACTGGAATCAGGGTAACGTCCGTGGTTTTCCCTGGCTCCTCTTTGCCAATCCGGACAACGCGGGAGAAAAATTTGGCGTAGTTGAGCGTACCAAAATGACTGTGAGGTTGAGTTACGACGAAGGGAAAACGTGGCCCGTAAGGAGGCTCATTCACGCCGGACCCGCGTCGTATTCGAGTTTAGTGCGGCTACCGGACGGCGACATCGGACTCGTCTTCGAAGGCGGCGAAAAACACCGTCGCGAATGGATTCGCTTCGGGCGCTTCTCGCTTTCCTGGCTGACGGACGGAGGCGACGAGTTGAGTATGTAACGTCCGAGCCCTGCCTCGGTCGCGTGCTACGGATGATGGCATCCCTGCATATGAACGCCCGCCGCAGAGGGCGGGCGCTACCTGTCGCGATGCGGAGTGGTGTGTCTCAAAGTAATTCTTTGAACTTGTCCAGGGAGTAGCCCACCTGCTTCAAGATGGCCATGAGTGTGCCGCGTTTAAGGTCCTTGCCGTGTATGGGGATCACGACTTCCCGGCCGTCGGCGTGTGCCAAATGAAGGTGCGAACCAGACTGTCCCGCTTCTTGAAATCCTGCGCGCTTAAGCGCTGCAACCACCTCTCTAGGCCGAAGGCTTGGCAAGCGGCTCATACGACCGCGGGCACGGCTACTTGAACATGGACGGTCGTTCGTTCAGCGGGGGAATCTTCTTGAGGGATAGGTTTTCCTTCTTCGATCAACGTGCGAAGATACAATGCAATGGCGTCCTTGGCCATCTCAATGGCCTCTTCGAAGGTATCACCCTCCGTTACCACGGGCGGCAACGCTGGTACGGTGACGGTGTAACCGCCTTCCTCGGCGGGTTCCAGAACGATTGTGTACGAGTATGTTTTCAGGGAAGTATCTCCTTGCATTCAGTATAGCAGCATCTCGAAGTTTGTCAACAAACACCGCCGCAAATGGATTCGCTCCGCCCGCTTCTCACTTTCCTGGCTGACGGACGGCGCCCGATGATTTGATTGGGAAATGAGAGCTTTCCAGAGGCGAGCGGCCATTAGCGCCGCGAATTGTGTAATGTACCCCGAGAATCGGACACCGAAATCAGGGTAACTTTCGCGGTTTTGTTTTCTACGGCCCAGAGCTTGCGCAGGTCTCCGTAGTCAAGCCCTTCGAGACCGGCATCCAGAAGGATGTGCCGGAACCGCGTGTTTGGTACTCCGTTCAGGATCAATGTTCCGGTAATCTCCACAGGCATGCCGGGGGAGGGCGCCTCTATCGCGTCTTTCAGTTGAACTAACATTACATCCGTCAGACGCGGGATTCCGCAAAAATAACAGTCGAGGGGCACGGGTAGGAGCATGAATCTTCGCGTCTGCCCCAACTCGTCAATGGGCGTCACGTATCCCACCACCGTAATCTCCGTGTTCTTTAGTTTATACAGGCTATCGGGAACCCTTGGACGGGATCGATAATGGCCTTTGGTCTTGCGAAAGACCTCCCATTTGAGGGGAGTGCTGAATCCGAGTCGGATGCGATAATCTTCGTGGAACTCGCGTCGCTTTTCCATCCGCTCCTTGAACATACCACGGTTCAGTTCGTTATCGAAGGCAGCGTAGAGGATAAAGTAAAGTAACAATCCCGCCAGGATTACGATAATCCCCACCGCCGTCTCGATCGTTCTCCGAACCCGTGCACGCAGCATATCTGGGCCGTCCAAGCGAAATCGCCTTCATGCCGGCAATGATTGCGTTGAGGCCAATATCCTCTCAGATGGCGGGTGGCGCGTCAAGGGCTTTGAGCGTTTCGACGGTACGGGGTTGGTAGGGATTTATGTGCAGGGAGCGGCGAAAGGCTTCCTCGAATCGCCTCACGACCGGAGCTTGCGGCCATAGGCGACTCGATTCGTAGGTCGTGCCGCGAGAATCGGGCACTGGAATCAGGGTAACGTCCGTGGTTTTCCCTGGCTCCTCTTTGCCAATCCGAACAACGCGGGAGAAAAATTTGGCGTAGTTGAGCGTACCAAAATGACTGTGAGGTTGAGTTACGACGAAGGGAAAACGTGGCCCGTAAGGAGACTCATTCACGCCGGACTCGCGTCGTATTCGAGTTTAGTGCGGCCACCGGACGGCGACATCGGACTCGTCTTCGAAGGCGGCGAAAAACACCGTCGCGAATGGATTCGCTTCGGGCGTTTTTCACTCTCCTGGCTCACGGACGGCGCCAACGGAAAACGCTAAGCACGGCAGATGATGCTCGCCATCCCGTGGTGCTTCGCAACGTAAAGGTAGGAAACCGAATTCAGGAACCCAAGGGCAAGTAACGGATTTGACCTTCCCATTCGCCCTCGATACTCGCTTCAACAAGAATCAAAATGTCTTTTACAGCCGCTCCTACCGCCAGATGTCGGCCAACCTCGAAGACCCCAGGCATAGGCTTCCCGGACTGCGCGCGTTGGTACGCATAGCGTGTGATGGTGCTTACATCATGAGTCAGCAAGATACGACCCTCGCGCGCCGTCCATTCCAGAATCGTTGGGTCGTCTGCCCCGGAGAGACCGACGTCCTGAATCCGGACGATGTCAAGGTCTGGTCTCCGACGCAGGAGACCACGAACTATATCGTTATTGAAGTTCTCGTCCGCGGCGAGCCGAAGCATCGTCAGCGGTCGTTGTGCACCCGGCGGTCCAAGAGCCGTTCCCGAATGCCCCGCGGGTCGAAGCGTGTTTCATTTTCCTTGCGGATGACCTCGGCCTGCTCCTGTCTCCGTCGAAGGTACGCCTCAACTTCCGGTGTCCGCCGAAGGTAGCAGGCAATAACATGATAAACGTCGGCCAAGTCTAAAGAAGGGTATTGCTGTACAATTTCCTCCGCTGTCGCGCCCTCCGAAAAGGCGGCGATAACGGTGTCCAGCGTAACTCGCGTTCTACCAACCCGAACGACCCCGTCGGAATCGGTCGTAAGGGGGATGGTTTCAGCCGGGAATGAAAGGGCCACGTGTCGTACCTCCAATTTCCTATCATAGGCAAACTTTGGAATGAAAATCCACTCGTTCGTTCAGCCAATGAATTCCCTTGAGGAATCTTTGACGGTGTAACCGCCCTCCTCGGTGGGTTCCAAAACGATTCTATACGAAAAAGTTCTCATGGTGACACCTCCTCGTATTGGGTACAGGAGCATCTCGAAGTTTGTCAACAAACACCGTCGCGAATGGATTCGCTTCGGGCGCTTCTCGCTTTCCTGGCTGACGGACGGAGGCGACGAGTTGGGTATGTAACGTCCGAGCCCTGCCTCGGTCGCGTGCTACGGATGATGGCATCCCTGCATATGAACGTCCCCCGCGGGGGCGGGCGCGACAACCTTGTGGCTCGGGTCGTTTGTTCGGGTCGAGTTTTAGTGAGCGTTCCAATGGGTCTACGCCTTCTTTCCGAGCAGATTACATCACCGCAATCTCGGCCGTCCAAGACCTCTCGC
>JACQVH010000060.1 GCA_016209895.1 Candidatus Hydrogenedentota bacterium
ACCCTGAACCCTGAACCCCGCAAAGGAATCCATACCATGTCAATTGAAAATGTGCTCACCTCAGAATCGAATCTCGCAGTTATCGCCGCCGCCTTGGGGGCTCTCTGGACGCTCTTCAAGTCCAGCGAATGGTACTCGCGCGTGAGGACGCGGCGTTTTCGCCGAGCCGTGCTGGCGGTCGAGGCCGCCGTCGAACTGACGTACCAATCTTACGTGCGCGCCATCAAGCAGTCCCGCCAAGACGGACGCCTGACCGACGAGGAACGCCGCGAAGCCCGGCGTATTGCTCGCGAGACCGCACTTCGCTTTGGTCAAACCCACGGTATTGATATCGCCCGCGAACTCGGCCGCGAATACCTCGACCTGTGGATCGCCAAGTTAGTCAAACGGCTGAAGCGATAGCGGCTCGCCGCCCACTTTTCCTTCCCAAGCCGGTCGTGCTATTTTTCGCTCTAAGTCTGGCGCGTGCCTGACGGTTTGGGGAGTCCAAATGTCGTTCATCGTTTTGGTGGCCACGGCGGCGGTGGTTGGAAGCTGGGTGCTGCGTCCCTTGCGACTGCCGGCCAACATCGAAGGATTTGCGTTTCGATTGTGGACCGGCCTTTGCCTGTGCGCGTTGCTGATCCTTGCGGTAGGCAGTTTTTCTCTTCGCGCTGCCCAATTCGCCACATACGCCGTGGCGTTACTGGCGCTGACCGTCGAGGTCATCCTACTGTTGCTCCCGTACAAGGCGCGACACGTGGAAGCAGCCACCAGCCCCGGCGAGACTACGCCTGTCGAGGTGCGCGAATCGGGGCGATGGTCTTTCATGGAAGTCTTTGCCGCGGGCGCGACCGTCTCGGCGCTGACCTTGGCGCTGGTCTCGGCGCTGGCGCCGGTGATGAATTGGGACGCGGCCAGCACGTATCTGGCGCTCCCGGCGGATTACGTTCGCGAGGGCCGCATTCGGTTCCTCGAAGGAAACACGCATTCCGGGTATCCGCAGTTCATGCTCGTTCTTCACACCTACGCGCTTCAAGGCGGCGGAGAAAGCGCCGCGACGCTGGTAAACTGGACAATTGCTGTTCTGGCGTGTATGACCGCGTACGGTCTGGGCGAGCGATGGGAAGGCCGGAAGTGCGGGCTTCTGTCCGCGGCATTTCTTGCTACGACGCCCATCTTCATTCGCGAGGCCGGCATGGTCGCGCCGCGATTGGCGTTTGCGGGGCTATCGTTGGCCGGCGTGAGCGCGCTCGTGGCTTGGCGGCAAGACCGGCGGCATGGCTCGTTGCTGCTGGCCGGATTCTTTGCCGGCAGCACCTGCGGCATCGAATACGCCGGCTACCTCGTTTCTGCGTTGCTTTTCCTCGACGTAGCTCTCACGAGAAATCGTCCTGTGCCGGAATCAGGAAGTCGTGTTGCCGACCTGAAGCGTTTTGGTGTCACGGCGTTCTGTGCGGCCGGTCCATGGTTGCTCGGAAGTTATCTTATGACCGGCAATCCGATTTATCCGTTCCATCCCAGCGTACCGTGGCTCGAAGGCTTCGCCAAAGGCCAAATCCCCACGTTGAGCTGGCCCGCGGCCGTCAATTGGTCGGCCGCCAGGGATTTCTTGATGTATCCGTGGAATGTCGTCATGCGCGCCCAGTGGTATGGCGGTTGGGTCAATTCTCCGGGTTGCCTGGTATTGTTACTGGGCGTTCCCGGTCTCTTGGTAGGAGGCAACATCGCGCGGCGGCTGGGTGCATTCAGCATCGGCGGCGGCATAGTCCTGTACTTTCTGCAGCCGTCCGCGCGCGCGTTGCTCCCATTTTTCCTGCCCTTGATGGTCGTCGCGGCAGTGGCCGCGTGTCGGATGAGAGGTTTGAGGTTTCTGGTATCCGGCCTCTTGGGGCTCGCGTTCGTTTTCGGCATCGCATACGATATCGTCGCCGTGCACGGCCAGTTTCCGGTGGTATCTGGTCGCGAGACCCGGGAGCAGTACCTCGAGCGGCACGTGGCTCGGTATGCCGCGTTTCAGTGGGTTAACGATCACTTGGACCACGACGACACGATCTTAACGTTTGATCCGCGCGCATATTACTTCCGAATGCGCACCTATCAGAACTACGACGTACTCAAGAGAATCGGGCGGCAGTCCGTGCGGCAGCAACGGAGTTGGTTGCGGGCCCGAGATATTCGATATGTCTTCGTTCCGGAAAGCTACTTCTACGGTTCGCCCGTGTTCGACGGCTCCGGACTTCGTCGCATGCTAAACGTGTGGAAACGTGACCCGCGGCACTTCGTGTTACGCAAGACACTGGTCATCCCGCGACCGAATAGCGGCGGCACCGAGCGTGTCGAGATATATGAAGTCCTCTATCCGCCTGGGGAACACGAGACCGAATACGTTCAATTGCAAGGTCAACACAAAGGATTATTGGGACGGCATGTTTGAAAATCTCGCCACGCAACTCTCGAACTACCAAGTGGTCCTCGAACCGGACGAGAACACCCCGGAATGGTGGGCAGGCGCGCCTTCAGTGACGCGCGCCTCGGATGGGGCGTTCTATCTGGCGGGACGGATGCGCGAAGGTAAATCGCCGAAGGGATTCCGAGGTTATGAAATCCGGATTCTGAAAAGCGCGGACGGGCGCCGATTCGAGCCCGTCGCGCGACTGAGACGCGAGGACGCGGGGTTGCGCGGCTTCGAGCGGCCTGCCATGGTGCGCGATCCCAAAACTGATTTGTACAAGCTGTATGGGTGTGCGCCGCTCGAACAAGGCTGGGGTATCATTAAGTTTGCCGACGTGGCCGATCCGGCAGAGTTCGATCCGCATGCCATGCGTATGATCGTCGCCGCTGATCCGAACGAGTCCGGACCCTATCCGGTGAAGGGATTCAAGGATCCATTCGTGCTATGGGTGAAAGATGAATGGCACATGTTCGTGATCGGTATGGACCGCCTCGAGCGCATTTATCATTTCCGAAGCCGGGATGGCGAAACGTGGCGGCGCGAGCCGCTCGCGCCGGTCATGGAGAATGACGGCTGGCATAATTTCTATACGCGACCCGCGAGCGTGGTGCCGATGACCTTTGGCTTCCTATTTGTTTACGAAGGGTCGCACGAATCCTGGCACGATCCCGTTTACAATATCGCCACGGGGCTGGCCTACTCGCCGGACTTGGAGCGGTTCATAGACCTCACGCCGGACGCACCGCTCCTGAAGAGCACCACGCCCGGCGACTACCACACCTGGCGTTACTCTCACTGGCTCCAGGTCAAGAACCAAATCTACGTCTACTTCGAAGCCGCCCGTCCCAACAACACTAACGAGATTCGCCTAGGTGTGGTTGATCTCTCGGGTCCGCGTTGACACGGTCCTCGAGAACCATTGCGGCGGCTTCAGAAGCCGACTACGCGATCCAGGACGGACCGAACTTCCTGACGATGCGCGTCGTAGAAGTGGTAGTTGATCCGGCCGTAGTAAATGAGCGTGCCCCATAACAGCCAGAGGGCAACGAGCAAGTTTCCCACCCACGCCATGAGTCGTTTCACGAGTATTCCGCTTCCGATTTCTAACCGACGGTCATCATAACAGATTGACCGGAAACTTTCGCGCGTCGCCCCGTTTCGATTGCGTTTGCGGCCGGTAATCAAGTACAACCGTTGCCACTATGGAGAAGCAACTGCTCGAATTGCGCGGCATCGTCACGGTGCTGAACACGCCCTTCACCGAGGACGACCGGATTGATGTACCCTCGCTGCGGAAGAACGTGCGGCTCGCACTCGCGGCCGGCGTGGCGGGCTTCCTCGTCCCCGCGATGGCCGGCGAGGTGGATAAGCTCAGCGAGGCGGAACGCGAACTCCTCGTGCAGACCGTACTTGCCGAGGTGAACGGACGCGTCCCCGTTATTGGCGGCGCCTCCGCGCCGACGGAGGGAGCGCGGCTGCGTGCGACCGAATCGCTCATCCGGCTCGGATGCCCGGGCGTGCTGGTCAGCATTCCGTACGAGAATGACCGCCAATATGAGAGCGCGGTTCGCGCCGTTGCTGAACTGCATCCGCCGTTTCTCATGCTGCAGGACTGGGATTCTCACGGCTACGGCGTGCCCGTGCCGCTGATCGCTCGATTGTTCCAAGAGATTCCGGAGTTTCGGTGTCTCAAGATCGAGGTCGTCCCGGCGGGACCTAAATACACCGAGGTACTCGAAGCGACGCAAGGGCGGCTGCACGTCTCCGGCGGCTGGGCGGTGATGCAGATGATCGAGGCGTTAGACCGCGGCGTGCACGCCTTCATGCCGACGGGCATGCACGAAATTTACACGCGCATCTATGACCTCTATCAGCGCGGCAACCGCGATGCCGCTCAATCGCTCTTCCGCGAGGTCCTGCCGGTGCTGGCGTTCTCGAACCAACATCTCGACATCTCGATCCACTTCTTCAAACGCCTGCTTCACGCTCAAGGTATCTACACCGGGCCACGCGTACGCCCGCCCATCCGGCCGTTCGATCCGGTCCACGAACAGACCACCCGGGAATTGATCGCGTACGTACAAGAACTTCTTCGTGACATCGGGCGGAAGTCCTCACGCCTGTAGCCATGGAGCACCCAGACTTGGTATCATCCCGAGAAAGTGAAAGAAAGCAAAAAGGACTAAGCACGCCACGGCAAACATGAATGCCATTGAACATGAGATTCTCCACAAGCTAAAGGCGCTGCTCCAGAAAAGACTCGAGGTGCGCGCCGTAGCCTTATTTGGTTCGCGGGCCCGCGGAGACGCTGAACCGGACTCTGACATGGATGTACTGGTGGTGGTCGAAACATTGGATCGAGAGGTGGACGAATACATCAGTCAGTGCGCGTGGGAAGCGGGATTTGAGCACGGGATCGTAGTCGTGCCAGTCGCTTTTTCCCGATACGAATGGGAATCGGACCCGGAGCGCGTTTCCCTTCTGAGTTTGGCGATCAGGTATGAAGGGATTTTCGTGTGAAAGACACTCCGATCAAAGAGTTCAGAGGGATCGAGGACTACGAAGATATTTACTCTCTCCGCGCAGCCAAAGCCACCGAAAAGGACGCCCCGACGACTGGGATGGCCGAGCTCAGAAAATATCTCAGGAAAAGGATGGGGCATACCCACGGCCAATCGGTGATTCAAAGACCTATGACGTCTTTTTGATGGTCTGCACGTATGACCGGAGTACTGCGTTGATCCGAGTCTGGTAACCGCGTCCGAGGCTCCGGAGCCATGCGAGTACATCGGGGTCCAGGCGACGTGTGACGCTTTCCTGCTTCTGGGGCATCCTCAGAGTTGCTCGGCGCCAAAAGTCCGCCCCCAGCCGGGGGATGTCGGAAAAATCAATCCGCCGATCCGATTTAGACTTCAGGTAGTCCCAGTCGGTGCCTGATTTCTTTCTGGAATTTTTCGCGCTCATGTTTTTCTGCCTTTCTGGCGGAGATGATCGGGTTCCGTCCATGAAAAGTCCGCCCGGTAACTGATGGCCGATATCCACCGGATTCCAATGGATGAACGCACTTCAGCATCCTTGGGTGGCATGATATAATCCGTTCGATTACGATTGCTCTTGTTCGGGAGTAGGTACGAAATGATTGATAGGATTTCGGTCAATGCCGGTGTCCATTTCGGCAAACCGTGTGTGGCCGGAACGCGCATTCCGGTGCAAAACGTCTTGGAGCTAATTAACGAGGGGGTAACCTTCGAACGAATCATCTCCGAATACTATCCGAATTTGACTGTCGAGGATATCCGCGCTTGTGTCGAATACGCTATCGCACTTGTCGCATCTGAAGATTTCGATGTTCCCGTCTCCCCTTCATGAGATTGCTGATTGACCAAGATGTGTACGTGAGCACCGAAAGATTCCTTCTCACTCTTGGTCATGACGTGGTAACGGCTCGTCAATTGGGCCTGCAAGATGCTTCAGATGAAACCCTTCTTCGCACCGCCGCTGCTGACAAGCGGATTTTAGTAACCCGTGATAGGGATTTCGGGGCTCTGGTCTTCGTTCGCCGACTAGGGAGGGGTGTTTTATATTTACGTATGCGGCCGACGGGGGTGGATTCTGTTCATATTGAGCTCGCGCGGGTATTGCGGTGCCACCACGAGTCCGAACTTGCGAACAGTTTTGTCGTGATTGAATCCGGCCGGCATCGGATCCGACGGACCACCTAACAATACCTGGCCCGTATTTCCCGCCAAGCTTGACAGCCGCGGCGGGCGCGTGAAAGAATTCGGCCCGCGTTTTCTTGACTGCGGCATTGCTCAACGAGGAGGGTCCATTTCGCGTGCTGAATTTAGCTACGGTCCTCGAAACCAGCGCCCGCGACCATCCCACCAAGACGGCGGTCGTCTTCCGTGACATCCGGTTAACCTTCGCGCAGATCAACCAGCTAGCCTGCCAAGTGGCCAGCGGTCTTTGCGCGGCGGGCATCCGCAAGGGCGACAAGGTGGCGCTGACCTGTCCGAACATCCCGTATTTCCCGATTCTTTATTACGGCATCTTGAAGGCCGGCGCGGTGGTGGTGCCGCTCAACGTGTTGTTCAAGCGGCGCGAGATCACGTATCACCTCACGGATTCCGATGCCAAGGCGTATCTCTGTTTCGAAGGTACGGAAACGCTGCCCATGGGCGAAGAAGGACTGGCCGCGTTTCGAGAAGTGCCCACCTGCGAACACATGTGGGTGATCACCAAGGACCCGTGGGGGAAGTCGCCGTTTGCCGGCGTCCCCAGTCTCATGGAACTGACCTCCGACCAG
The DNA here is from genome assembly GCA_016209895.1 of Candidatus Hydrogenedentota bacterium. GTDB lineage: Bacteria > Hydrogenedentota > Hydrogenedentia > Hydrogenedentales > SLHB01 > JACQVH01. The sequence continues at coordinate 6,741 of JACQVH010000060.1, forward strand.
CCGATGACGTTTGACACGGTGCAGACCCGCACCGACGATACGGCGGTCATTCTCTACACCTCGGGCACTACGGGTCGTCCCAAAGGGGCGGAACTGACGCATGCCAACCTGGTCCTGAACGCCATGATCGCGCGTGATTTGAGCAAGGGCACACCGGAAGATATTCAGCTCGTCGTGCTGCCGCTGTTTCATTCCTTCGGCCAGAGTTCTCAGATGAATGCGGGCTTCTTGGGCAGCAGCACCTTGGTGTTGCTGCCGCGGTTCGCCGCGGAGGAGGTTTGGCGCAGTTTTCAGGATGAAAACGTCACCATTTTTTGCGGCGTGCCGACGATGTTCTGGGACCTGCTGAACTGTCCCAATTCCCACAAGTACGATATCGAGAAGATCGCGAAGCAGTTGCGGATTTGCGTGTCGGGCGGGGCGGCGATGCCGGTCGAAGTTATGCGCCGGTTCGAGGAGAAGTTCAACGTAACGATACTCGAAGGCTACGGTCTCTCCGAAACCTCCCCAACCGCCACGTGCCATACGCTGGATATCCTGCGCAAACCCGGCTCGATCGGCAAGCCGCTGTGGGGCGTCGAAGTGCGCGTAGTAGACGACGACATGAAGGACGTGCCGCTCGGCCAGCCGGGCGAGGTGGTCATTCGCGGCCATAACGTGATGAAGGGATACTATAAGCGGCCGGAGGCGAACGACGAGGCCTTCCGGGGCGGCTGGTTTCACACCGGCGACGTGGGTAAAATGGATGAGGACGGCTATTTCTATATCGTAGACCGCACCAAGGACATGATCATCCGCGGGGGATTCAACGTATATCCGCGCGAGGTCGAGGAAGTCTTGATGACGCATCCGCGCGTCTCGCTGGCGGCGGTGGTCGGCGTTCCCGACGAAGAGTACGGCGAAGAGGTAAAGGCCTATATCGTACCCGTACCCGGCGCGACGTTGAGTCCGGACGAAGTGATCGCTTGGGCGAAAAAAGAGATGGCCGCGTATAAGTACCCGCGTTACGTGGAAATCCGGCACACGTTGCCGATGAACGCCACGGGCAAGATTCTCAAGACGGAACTGCGCGCGGAGGCGCGCACCACACGGCAGGAGGCGCCGACATGGCAGATTTGAGTTACGAGGAACGAATGAAGTGGTTTCACGAGGCGCGGTTCGGTCTCTTCATCCACTGGGGGCTCTATTCGGTCCTGGGGCGCGGCGAATGGGTCATGTTCAATGAGCGCATTCCCAAGGCGCACTACGCCCGCTTGGCGGACCAGTTCAATCCCCGTCGGTTCGACGCCGACGCCTGGGCGGCCCTCGCCGTCGAGGCCGGGATGAAATACGCCGTGTTGACCACGCGCCACCACGACGGGTTTTGCCTGTTCGACAGCGAGGTGTCCGATTTTACTGCGCCGAAAGGGGCCGCCCGGCGCGACTTCGTGGCGGAATACGTCCAAGCGTTCCGGCGCGCCGGCTTGAAGGTCGGCTTTTATTACTCGCTGCTCGATTGGCGTTTCCCCGGATACTGGGCGCCCGACAAGGAGAAGGCCAGCGCCGAGGCCATGGTGGAACAGGCTCACGCGCAAGTGCGCGAACTGATGACCAACTACGGCAAGATTGACGTGCTCTGGTACGACGGCGGCTGGCTGCCGCGCGAAGTGAGGAAGGACGTCGCAAAGTTCTGGCGAGCCCAGGAACTCAATCGAGCGGTTCGTGAGTATCAGCCGCATATCCTCATCAATAATCGTTCGGGACTCGAGGAAGACCTCGATACCCCGGAACAGCATGTCACTGCCTCGCGGGCCGGGCGCGGCTGGGAATCGTGCATGACCATCGGCGACTCTTGCGGCTGGGGGTTCATCCGGAACAATCCGAACCTGAAGACGTTGACCCAGTTGCTCCAGAACTTGGTCATCGCGGCGGCGGGCGAGGGCAACTACCTTCTCAACGTTGGACCGCAGCCGGACGGAACCGTTCGCAAAGAGGAGCAGACCCGATTGCGCGACATGGGCCGATGGCTGCAAGCCAACGGGGAGGCCATTTACGGCTCGCAGCGTTGCGCCCTGCACGGCGGCATGGTCGGCCTGTGGACCCGCAAGCGCAACCTCGGGTACCTGCACATCTTCCGCTGGCCGGGGTACGACGCGGCCATTCCCCTCGTCAAGACCCGCGTACGGCGGGCCTGGGTGCTGGCCACCGGCGAGGAGGTCCGTTTCCGGCAGGAACACAACGGACGCCTGATCCTGGAAGCGCTACCCGCCTATCCGCCCGACTCAGACGTCTCCGTCCTAAAGGTCGAGTTCGAGGGCGAGCCGGAAGCGCTCAAAGAAAAAGACCGTGCGGCCTGGCTGGCCGGGAAGGCTCGATGAGACAATCATGAAGTGCGGAGTAAACCGATTGCGGAGTGCGGAGTGACGATTGGGGATTGAGGAACCACCAAGCCACGAACCGCACAAAGGAATTGCGACAGTGACTTACCGTGCGTTCTTCGAGTTCTCGGTGGGTGGGATTCCATTCTCTTAACCGCAAGGAACGCAGAAAAGGCAAAGGACAGACCGTCGTTTTGCGGCCATTCCGGTCAGCACGTAAGGCGGATCGTGAACCGCCGAAAGGGGTACGCACGCCACGAAAACAGGGTACGGCGGACTGCAATCCGCCCACCGCTGAATTATACCGTAGTGATATGTTGCTCTTGCCGTGGAGCCGAGATGTGGAGCGCGGCGGCCGTGACGCCGCTTTTCATCCGCGGCGGAGCCGTTCCACGCCAAGGCCGAATCATTGGTATCGCGTCCGGCGTGATGTGCTGAAGGCGCTCCGCGCCAAGTGAAATCCCGCCGTGGCGGGACACCGCACTTCATATAGCGCGACACTTGCATGGTCTGCCCCTTCGGGTGCTGTTTCCGTTACTTGCTCGTCTCGACGCGTATGATCTTCTGAGGAACGAGTACGGCCACAATCTCTTTTGGTGTCAGAATGAACTCGTACCCGGAACGGTCTTCCATGCCAGCCGCGGTATG
>JACQVH010000051.1 GCA_016209895.1 Candidatus Hydrogenedentota bacterium
ACGTTGAAGCTGAAGCGTCCCGGCTTGTAGCCGCGGGCACGGGCTTCGGGCGTTCGGCTGAACAGGTCTCGGATCGGGGCGAAGAGGCCGGTGTAGGTGGCGGGATTCGAGCGCGGCGTGCGGCCGATGGGAGACTGATCAATGTCAATGACCTTGTCAATGTGCTCGAGTCCTTCGATGCGGTCGTGTTTGCCGGGACGCGCGCGGGCGGAATCGTAGAGCGCGCGCAACGCCGCCGGGTAAAGCGTCTCGTTGATGAGGCTCGATTTTCCGGAGCCGGATACGCCGGTAACGCAGATGAAAACGCCGAGGGGGAACTCGACGTCAATATTCTTGAGGTTGTTGTGTCGGGCGCCGCGCACGATCAGGCTCTTAGCGTTCGGCTTCCGCCGTTTTTTCGGGGTTGGGATTTGGAACTCGCCGGACAAGTATTGGCCGGTGAGCGAGTCGTTGATCTTGGCGATCGCCTCCGGCGTGCCTTCTGCGACGATGCGACCGCCGTGAACCCCAGCGCCGGGACCCAGGTCAATGACGTGGTCGGCGGTACGGATGGTCTCTTCATCGTGCTCGACGACGATGACGGTGTTACCCAGATCGCGCAGTCGTTCCAGTGTGGCAATCAGTTTCTTGTTGTCGCGCTGGTGGAGGCCGATGCTCGGCTCGTCCAGAATGTAAAGCACCCCGACGAGACCGGAGCCAATCTGCGTGGCGAGACGGATTCGTTGCGAGTCGCCGCCGGACAGCGTGCCCGCATGACGTTCCATGGACAGATAGTCCAGACCCACGTTGACCAGGAAACCGAGGCGTTCGCGGATTTCTTTCAGGACGCGCGCGGCGATCATCTCCTGTGTCGCGGTGAGTTGGATGGTCTGGAAGAATCGCAGCGCGTCGTGGATGGATAAGGCGGTTACCTCCATAATCGTCTTACCGCCCACTTTCACGGAACGCGCTTCGGGACGCAAACGCGCGCCTTTGCAAGCGTGACAAGGTTTGGTGGACATGAACTGACTTATCATGTCGCGTGCGGCCTGGGAGTCGGTCTCCTTAAAACGCCGTTCGAGATTTGGGATGACGCCTTCGAAGGGACGCGTCACCTCGTAGCGGTGGGATTCGCCGGAAAAAGAGAATTCGACTTCTTCATCGCCCGAGCCGTAGAGGACGATTTGCCGGAAGTCTTCGGGCAAGTCGCGCCAACGCTGGTGCGGACTTTGGCGATAGTGTTCGCACACCGACCGCAAGGCGCGACGGTACATGGAATCGAGCACCCGGCGCATGCTCCACGCGCGCACCGCGCCGTCATTAATGGATGAATTCAGATCAGGCACCACGAGGTCCGGGTCCACTTCGATGGTCGTTCCAAGTCCGGTGCAGGTGGGACAGGCGCCGTGGGGATTATTGAATGAAAACATGCGCGGGCTGAGTTCTTCGAAACTGATTCCGCACTGGACGCACGCGAAATGCTCGCTCTGGATGGATTCCTCGACGCGTTTGTCGGGAAATTCGCACCAAATGCGGATGATGCCCTGGCCCAGTCTAAGACAAGTCTCGACCGAGTCGGTGAGACGGCTTTGCATCCCGGACTTGACGACGAGCCGGTCCACCACGACGTCAATGTCGTGCTTGACGTAGCGTTCGAGATCGATCGTCTCGTCCACGCTGCGGAACTGGCCATCCACGCGCACGCGGACAAATCCCTGGCGTTTGATGTCTTCGAACACTTTCTGGTACGTGCCTTTACGTTGGCGCACGATCGGCGCCAACAATTGCACGCGGGTGCCTACCGGGAGCGCTTGAATCCAATCTACAATGGACTGCGGCGTTTGTGACTGGATGGGCCGTCCGCACTTGTAGCAATGGGGAATGCCGACGCGCGCGAACAGGAGTCGCAGATAATCATAAATCTCGGTTACCGTACCCACCGTAGAGCGCGGGTTGCGGTGCGTCGTCTTCTGCTCGATGGAGATGGCCGGACTCAACCCCTCGATGGAGTCCACGTCGGGCTTCTCCATCTGTTCGAGGAACTGCCGCGCATACGCGGAGAGGCTCTCGACGTAGCGCCGTTGCCCTTCCGCGTAAATCGTGTCGAAGGCCAGACTGGACTTCCCCGACCCGCTCAGGCCGGTGATGACCACCAGGCGATTCCGCGGAATCGAGATGTTCAGGTTCTGAAGGTTATGCTCACGCGCGCCTTTGATGACGATGGCGCCGTCGGAAAATCCTCGATTTCGAAGCATAGGTTTGTCGCAACGCGAGAGCAAAGTCGCTGAGGCGACCGGTCAGTCAGCCCGTGTACTTCTCGTCGCGTCTTAATCCTCCAGGGTGTCAAAGCAACTTGTTAAATTTGGCCAAAGTTAAGCCGGCGCTCTCGACGATACCTGCCATTGTGAATGCGTTGATCGGGTTCGCTCTCGGAATGGTAATGATCCGCGTACCATTGGTCATAGAAATATGCTTGCCTTGTCGCGCAATCCAAAAGCCGGCCTTTTGGAAGGCTCGATTGGCCTGCTGATGATTTACCCCCGGAAGCTTGGGCATTCGCTCAGCCGACTTCTACATAGCGCACTTCACGATCTTTGCTGAGGTCGTCAAGAGTGGCAAGGTACACTTGGATGGCATCCGTGATATTGGCCAACGCCTCCGTTTCGGTACTTCCCTGAGACCAGCAGCCAGGCAGGCCGGGACACCACACCGCGTATCCTTCCTCAGATTTCTTGAGAAACACTCTGTACTTCATTCTTCTCTCCAGGGGTGCACGTTCTCATCTATTTGTCCGATTATTTTAGCGCATGGCGACCGGATTCAAAAGGCCGACCGGAACCTGGCCAAAGGCGTGCTCTTGCCCCGCATTCGGCGAAGATGTAGAGTAGGGTGCAATGCGGTTCTTGCTGTACAACATCCGGTATGGGGCGGGAATCGGCACGGATTTTCATTTCCCGCTTCCGTACAGCGGCTATATCAAACCAAGCGTCGAGCACCTGGAACGGATCACGAATTTCATTCTGTCCGTCAAGCCGGACATTGTTGGCTTGGTTGAAGTAGATGCGGGATCGTTTCGTTCCGGCAAACGCAGCCAGCCGGCGGCGCTCGCGGAGGCGCTGGGACATTTTCAGGTGTACCATTCGAAATACGCGAATCAGTGGCTGGCGCAGCGCTTTCCACTGCTCAAGAACCAAGGCAACGCGTTCCTGACCAGCAAGGAAATCCGGAAGCAGCAGTTCCATTATTTTCGGAACGGGGTGAAGCGCCTGGTCATCGAGATGGAGTTGGAAGAGTTGACCGTCATGCTGGTCCACCTCTCGCTCAAGTTTCGCCACCGGCACTACCAACTGTGGGAACTTTTCTCGCTGGTCAAACAGATTCAGAAGCCGCTGATTCTGGCCGGCGATTTCAATGCTCTGCGCGGTACGCGCGAGGTGCAGCTTTTCCTGGCCGCGACCGGTCTGCAGAGCGCCAACGTGGAGAATCTTCCCACGTATCCGAGCTGGGCGCCTCGGCGCCAATTGGATTTCGTACTCCACAGTCCGGAAATCCGTATCCGCAAGTTCGGCATCCCCGATATCAAACTGTCGGATCATCTGCCCGTCGTTTGTGATTTCGAAATTCAGAGAAGAGCGGCATCGGACAAGTAGGTGCGCCTATTCGGGTGCGCATTGACTGGGTGTTAAGTAGGGCGCCCGCGGACGCGCCGGTCTCTTCGGACAGGTCAGACACGTCGGACGGTGGCGGCGGGTATGGGTCGCGGGGTTGACACCCCGCGTCCGGGTAACTAAAGTTAGACGAACTGACGGGCGGCCGGTAGGCGCGGGGGCGTCCGTCGCAGGAAGTTTGGCGGGAGGTACTAGATGGCAATTCACATGCAACCGGGGCCAATCGCGTATTTCGAGGGCAAGTTTGTACCGGTTGAGCAGGCGAAAGTCAGTATCATGACGCATGCCTTCAATTACGGGACAGGCCTGTTTGAAGGCATACGGGGATACTACTGCGCCGACGAAGATAACATTCTCATCTTCAAACTGAAGGAACACGTGGACCGATTTATCCGCAATTTCAATATCCTTTGCATGGATATTCCAGAAGGGCCGCAGCGGATAGAGGAAATCTGTGTCGAGGTGGTCCGGCGCAGTGGATTCAAGGAAGGCGTCTACATCCGGCCACTCTGCTACAAGAGCGAGCTTTCGCTCGGTCCGAAGCTGAAAGGCGTGGAGAGCAGTTTCTGCTGCTACGTGATCAAGCTCGGCGATTACGTGGATATTTCTTCGGGATTGGACGTGGCCGTCTCGTCGTGGCGGCGGCTGTCGGACAACGCGATTCCGAGCCGCGCCAAGTGCACGGGCAGTTACATCAACTCGGCGCTGGCGGCGACGGAAGCCAAACAAGCTGGATTTGACGAGGCGATCTACCTGCGCGAGGACGGCACCGTTGCCGAAGGCAGCGCGATGAATATTTTCATGGTGCTGAATAATAGACTAATTACGACGCCGCCTACCGCCGATATTCTGTTGGGCATCACGCGCAATACCGTCATACAACTGGCGCAGGAAGAGCTCGGAATCGAGGTTATCGAGCGTCCGATCGCGCGCACCGAACTCTATGTTTGCGACGAACTGTTCTTCTGCGGGACCGGCGCGCAGGTAGCGCCGGTACGTTCCGTGGACCGGCGGATGGTCGGCAACGGCGAGCCGGGACCCGTCTCGAAGCGGCTACAGGAAGTGTATTTTAACGTGGTGCAGGGTAAGGCGCCGACGTATCGGCAGTGGTGTACGCCGGTTTACTAAGCAATGGGCAATGAGCAATGAGTACTGAGTACCGAGCAATGAGCAACGAGCAATGAATTTTGAGTACCGAGAGACGAGCAAGTAAGAATGCCGATTGCCAAGTGCCAAATCGTATGCGGACTGACCACTGACCACTGGCTACTGGTCACTGATTGAGATGGCTGAGCTCAGAAGCTACATCGTTCTCGACAGTCTTCAGGAGCAGTTGGCTTCCTTTATGGCTTCGACGGTGCAGGGGTATATGCCCGTAGCGGGGATGGCGGCGCTGTTTGTGGAAGTGGCGCCGGGGATGGAGATTGTGCGGCTGCTGGACATTGCCGTGAAAGCGACGGACGTGCGGCCGGCGATCCAGGTCGTCGAGCGCAGCTTCGGGACGCTCGAGGTGCACTCGGATTCGCAGGCCAATGTGCGCCAAGCGGGGGACGCGGTGTTGAACGCGATGGGTCTGAAGGAGTCGGACCGGCTCAAACCGCGAATAGCGTCGTCCACGGTGATCCGCCACGTGGACCCGTATCATGCGTCGCTTGTGAATAAGAATCGCAGCGGTTCAATGCTGCTGGCGGGTCAGACGCTCTTCATTCTCGAAACGCAACCGGCGCTGTACGCCGTGCTGGCCGCGAATGAGGCCGAGAAGGCCAGCCGCGTGACCCTCGTGGATATTCGGCCCTTCGGAAATTATGGACGGCTGTACCTGGGTGGGGAAGAGGCGGACGTGGTGGTCGGGAGCGAGGCGGCGGTGCGTTCGTTGCAGGGCCTGAGCGGGCGCGATGCGGGGTAGCAAGATCAACCGCCGGGTGCGGGCTCCTGCCTGCTATCGAGTCTCGATTACGATTAGGAGTACGAGGTCTCGATTACGAGTTGGTGGAATCAAATTCGGACGATGGAATAGAATGCGTTTGCGATGATTTGTGTGCGGATTGAGGAGACGGAGCTATGGCTGAAGCGTTAGGGATGGTGGAGACGCGCGGGTTTGCGGCGATGGTAGAAGCGTCGGACGCGATGGTGAAGGCCGCGAAGGTCGAACTGGTGGGCTACGAGAAGATCGGCGGCGGTTACGTGACGGCCATCGTACGCGGGGACGTCGCGGCGGTGAAGGCGGCGTGCGAAGCTGGCGAACGCGGCGCCCGGGCCGTGGGCGAAGTGATCGCCGTGCATATCATTCCGCGTCCGCACACGAACGTGGACCTCGTCCTGCCGCTGGGCCGCGCCAAGGAAGCCGCCCAGGAAGGCAAGAAATAGCGACCACAAGGACATCAAGAACGCAAGACCAATTGGTGTCTCTTAATGTTCTTGGTGTCTTCGTGGAAAAAAGGGGCTAATCCGATGAAATTGGGTCGTGTAGTTGGCACGGTCGTCTCCACCGCTAAAGAGCCGACGTTGGAAGGCCGGAAGCTTCTCGTGGTGATGCTGTTGGACCTTGAGGCGCGGGAGACCGGCGGCTACGTGGTGGCGGTGGATTCCGTGGGGGCCGGAGTCGGTGAGGTGGTCCTGGTCGCGACCGGAAGTTCAGCGCGTATGACCGAGGCCACCCGCGACCGTCCCAGCGACGCCGTCATCATGGCCATCGTGGATTCCTGGGACGTGGAAGACGTCGTCAAATGGCGGAAAGCGGACGCGAGATGACCGAAGCGTCAGCGAGGGCGAATCCGCTGGCTGATGAGGCCGTGTCTCTCTCGCGGCGCGCGTTCGAGCAGATGGATGCGCTATGTCTGGATTTGCGATTCTCCATTATTGCGGCGATGCGGGTGGCGGCGCAGGCGCACGTGAAAGAGCTGTCCATTGACGCGGTGCAGGAAACCGGCTATGGGCGCGTCGAGGACAAGATCAAGAAGAATCTGTTGGTGACGCTGAAGACGCCGGGGCCGGAGATGCTCGCGCCGTGGGCGAAGAGCGGCGATCACGGTCTGATGTTGATGGAGCGCGCTCCGTTTGGCGTGATCGGCTCGATCATTCCCACCACGAACCCCACCGAAACGGTCATCAACAATTCGATTGCGATGGTGAGCGGCGGGAACGCCGTGGTGTTTAACGCGCATCCCAACGCGACGAAATGCTCCAACCGCTGCGTTGAGATTCTGAACGAAGCCATCATCAGCGCCGGTGGTCCTGCAAATCTGGTCACGGCCGTTTCCGCTCCGACGATCGAAACGGCTCAAGGGCTGATGAAGCATCCGGGGGTTGCGTTGCTGTGCGTCACAGGCGGACCGGGCGTGGTGCGCGAAGCCATGCGTTCCGGCAAGAAGGTCATCGCGGCGGGACCGGGCAACCCGCCGGCCGTGGTGGACGAGACAGCGGATATTCCGAAAGCGGCGCGGGATATCGTGAACGGCGCTTCGCTGGACAATGACATCGTGTGCACCAGCGAGAAGGAAGCGGTGGTCGTCTCTTCGGTCGCCGATGATCTGAAACGTTGCATGATTGCCGCGAATTGCATCGAAGTGACCGGCCGCGACATCGAACGGTTATGCGACGTGGTCTTCGAATCGCGCCAGGGCCGCCGCGGTGTGATTAACAAGAAGTTTATCGGCAAGAACGCGTGCGTCATCCTCAAGGAAATCGGCATTTCCGCCGGACCGGAAATCCGCCTGGCGATTTGTGAGGTGGAGCGCGACCATCCGCTGCCGTGGACCGAGCAACTCCTGCCGGTGTTTCCGATCGTGCGCGCGTCGAATGTGGACGAGGCGATTGATCTGGCAGTGCAATATGAAGGCGGCCGGCGTCACACGGCGACGATGCACTCGCGAAATATCGAAAAACTCAGCAAGATGGCCCGCCTGTGCAACTGCTCGATATTCGTCAAGAACGGTCCCACCTATGCTGGCCTCGGCATGGGCGGCGAAGGCTTCACGTCGTTTACCATTGCCAGCCCGACGGGCGAAGGCATGACCTCGCCGATCAGCTTTACTCGCGAACGGCGCTGCACGCTGGTGGATTATTTCAGGATCGTCTAAAGAGACCCGATCTTTGGAATGTGACTCTTTGGACTGCGGCCGCTTGCTGCCGCTTTTCTGAGGGGAGCTTGCTCCCCGTCCTAACGGGTAGGACTTCCCCTGTTGCCGACTGCCATCACGCCGTTCGCGAGCAAGCTCGCTCGGGGGAAAGCGGGAGCAAGCGCCCGCACTCCAAAGTTGGCTACGCCGGCACGGGCGGCTTCTTGAAGAAGCTGACGATGCTGTGGGTGAAACTGTAGAGCGTTGGTACGACGATCAGCGTAAGGATAGTGGCGAAGCCGAGACCGAACGACACGGCGATGGCCATGGGTCCCCAGAACTGACTAGTTTCACCGCCGACCACCCATTCCAGGTTGAAGAAATCGAAACTCACGCCGAAGACCATCGGAATCAGTCCGAGGACGGTGGTGACGGCGGTGAGCATTACGGGACGAAAACGCGTGGTCCCGGCTTCGACGATTGCTTCCTCGACCGGTTTTCCACTCGCGACGCGCTGATTAATGAAGTCTACCAGCACGATCCCATTGTTGACGACCACGCCAGCGAGGCTGATGCACGCGATTCCGGTCATGAGAATTCCGAACGGCATATCAAAGATGACCAGCCCCAGGAACACGCCGGTGAGCGAGAGGATAACCGTCGCCATGATGATGAGCGGCTGAATGATCGAGTTGAATTGTGCCACCATCACGAGTGTGACCAACAGAAGGGCGATCGCAAACGCTTTCGAGAGGAAGGACTGAGTCTCCTGCTGATCCTCGTTTTCGCCGGTATAGGCGAGGGTGTAGCCGGCCGGAAGCGGGAATTGCCTCAACCGTTCCTGCACGTCCGCCAGCACTTTTGTTGCGGGGCGATCGGGATCGTTTTCGACGTCGGCGGCCACCGTGACGGTACGTTTCCGATTGATATGCGTAATGCTGCCCAATCCGGCACCCTGTTCGAGTTTGGCGACGGCCGAGAAGGGAATGGCGTGTCCGCTCAGATTAATCAGATTCATCGCTTCGATATTTGACAAGTCTTCGCGGAAGGCCCTCGGAAAACGGACGGTCACGTCGTACTCTTCGTCTCCCTCTCGATAATCGGCGGCCTTTCGACCATTGACGGCGGCTTTAACCGTCAAGCCGATGAATTCGGTATTCAGACCCGTCAGCCAGGCTTGCTGGCGGTCCACCTTCACTCGGACTTCGGGTTTGCCCTTGTCGTAGTCGTCACGCAGGTCCACCAAATCCTGGATGTTTTTGATTTCGGCGCGAATTTGTTGAGCCAGTTGCGCCAAGGTTTCGAAATCGTCGCCGCTGATCTCGACGTTGATCGGGGGGCCGGTGGGCGGACCCATTTCTTCGCGCTCGATCCGTACGTCCGCCCCGGTAATCTCGCGCAACTTGGGTCGCACGTCTTTCAGTATTTGGCTCGGTTTGATGCGCGATTCCGCCAGCTTGAGGAAGTCCAAGTTGATGCGGCTGAGATGGCTGCTGCCGCCGCCGGAGTTTCCGAACCGGCTGATCCCTTGGGAACCGACGTTGGCCATAATGAATTCCACGTCGTCCTTGTAGGGCCAAACCATCTCTTCGACCTGCCGCGCGATTTGGTCCGATGAATCCAGGCTGGTACCTTCCGCGCATTCCAGGTCAATATTGGCCTCGAAGGGTTCCGTGGAGGGCATGAACTCGACGCGCACTTTTGCAAAATAAATCGCGCCGATCACGACCAGAACGGTAACGGCGAGGGTTACGGTTACGGCCCGCCACCGCAGCGCGAGTCGCAGGAAATTGCTGTACCAATGAATAATCCGATGACGCTTATAGTCCTTCCCGGTGGCCATGCTTTTGCAAAAGCATGGCCACCGGGAAGGACTATAAGCGTCATCGG
>JACQVH010000052.1 GCA_016209895.1 Candidatus Hydrogenedentota bacterium
ATCGAGAAGCTCCCGTCCTCCAATTTTGCATCAAGACACCGATGGTCCCGCGTCGAGATTATTACTTCCAATCCATACGGCGCATACTTCTCTTTGAAATCCGCGTACTTCTCCTCCGCCAAAGCCTTCAGGGGAACCAAGTAAACCACTTTCTTCCGGCGCAACGCGGTTTGTAACGCAGCCATTTCCCCGATAAACGTTTTCCCGGAACTGGTCGGGGCCTGCAAGAGCAAGTTGTCTCTTCCAAACAAGTCGTATTTCTTGACAGCTAACTCCTGCAAAGGCAATAAGTTATCGCTTTCCAGGCGTTGCCACAGACCAATGATTTCAGCGGGGATATCGTATCGGAGTAACTCGGTCATTCTCATCGCATTCTTCCTCCTTTCCGATCCCTAAGTATACTGAATATATTTTCAGTTGTCAAGCCCCAAATCCCTGACCAATCGCACTTAGAGACCCCTGAAAATAGGTGGTATTCTCCGGCGATCCTCACGCTGCCCCAACCCTCCCCGCGCGCGGCGAGGGGCCTTCGTCCGTATTCGTCCGTGTCCGACCGTTGTCGCCTGTGCTCCATCCCCTCTCCCGGGAGACATCCTCCCGGGCCAGGGAAAATTGTTCTTGACAAGCTCCACCGGCGTAGTAAAATAAGTACATAAATGGAAGCTTAGGATGCGGGGGTCGAGACATGTCTCGAGTCGAATCATGAATCCCGTCACACGACAACGGGGGCGAACTTTCGCAATAGCAATGGTACTGGTTGCCTTGCTCGTCGTGTTGGTGTCCGTCGTCGGTTATTACTGGGAAGTCTACCGATGGAACAAATTGCAGGTCCTGCCGGCGTCCTGGACAGTAGGACAAGACCGCACACCGTCAGACTCGCCACCTGCCCCAACCTACGATACCGTCACAGCGACGGCAACACTATCAACTGTCCCGTTTTCGGGTTCCATCTCCGGCAAAGTCTATTTACCGAGCGGAGCAACGCCCTCGGAAGCGGCGGTACGACTCTTTACTGTCGTCCTCAGCAAAGGCCCTGAGACGACCGACCTCCCTTCCGCTTCGAGTCCAGGGAAGTTGTCCGAAGCAGCCACGGTCTTGACAGTTCAGGACGGCCAATTCGAATTCACCTCGCTGGCCAAGGGACGCTACTCGGTCCAGGTAGCCATCAACGAATTGTACGCGGAAGAGGGCGTCCTACTCTCGGAATTGGATCCCACGGCAAACGTGACCTTGATGCTGAGACCATCCGGCCTTGTCGGCGGTACTGTGGTCAACACGGACGCAACACCGGTCGAGGCCGCCGTGCTGACGCCCATCGAGAACAACGGCCATGAAGTCCTAAGTTCGCTTCAAGCCGCCCTGACCCAAGAAACCGGCCCACAGGGCCAGTTCCGTTTGGAGCACCTCTGGTATGCGTCATGGCGGCTGCGGGTGCAGGCCGAAGGCTACGCGCCCCTGACAACCGATCCCATCGAGGTCGGGACCGAGGACGCGCGACTCGTTCTAACCAAAGGCGCCCGTATTACCGGAACTGTGGTCGAAAAAGAAAACCGAAATCCCGTATCGAACCTCGAGGTCGCGGCACTGCCTGAGGGCGGCCTTGGGAAGGGACCGCGCGCAACGACGGACGACTCGGGGCAATTCGCGTTCGATTTACTTCAGGCTGGCGCGTATCGTCTGGATGTTGTAGACCGGCAATACGCCTTGGCGACCCGTTCGGATTTCATCGAAGTCCACGACAGCGATACCGTAGCCGATCGCATACTGGAAGTGTACGAGGGAGGCAAGATTCGGGGAAGAGTACTGAATGATCGCGGACGAGAAGGCGTACCCGACGTCGAGGTATGGGCGCAGCCGGTAGGCGTTCTCGGGGCGCGCAAGCAGGCGCTCACGACGCCTCCGGACGGACAATATGAACTCGCGGGTCTCACCCCGGGTCGGTACCAAGTTTGGGTATCCTTGCAAGGCGCAAAAATGGGGCCGGGTATGACGGTCTCGCCGAACGAACAGGCCGTCAACCTTCTATCCCCCGCCGCCATGGGAGGCGTGGATTTCGTATTGCTCCGTGGCTTTAGTATTGCGGGCAGGGTCGTGGATGAAGACAATAAAACTGTCCCGAAGGCGCGTGTCGTGGCACGCTCTCGGCTTCTGCTTCCTGGCTTCTTCCTTGGTCCGCAATCCGCGGAATCAAACGCATACGGCGATTTCATCCTAGCGGGATTCGACTGGAGCAGCGAAGTGTTTCTCCACGCCGAAAGCGGGGAGAGCATGTCGGGCCGGTATGGGCCGTTTACTCTTTTGGATGACCCGGGATATGGGCCGAGCGGGCACAGGTACCCGCCCTCACGGCCACGTAACGATGCCGAAGCCCCCACTGCCGACATGCGCTACCCCGACGGATTCCGGAACGTCCGCTTGGTGCTCAATAGCCACTTGGATGGCCTCTTGGCGGGGCAAGTGGTGGACGACTCCGGACGCCCTATGGGGGCCATCGTACTGGCGCGAGGCGCGTACGAGCAGGCGAACTTGCAGACACCGACCGACACCGACGGTGCCTTCGTGATTGAAGTCGAGTCACCGGCCACGTACCAACTAATGATTGGTCCCCAGATGTCTGACGGCATCTTCCGTCTCCCGTCGGTCCTGGGCCCCACCGTGAGCCTCAAGCGGGGAGAGCAGCGAACAGGCCTCCGGCTCGTATACCCTAAACGAGAATTCCTCACCATTACCGGCCGCGTAACCGACAGCGAGGGACATCCCGTGGCCGATGCCAACGTCTCGGCAGAAAGAGGGGCAGTCTTCGCGAGTACCGACCGGTCCGGCGCGTACTGTTTGGAGGGTCTGGCCGAAGGTAGCTATACCGT
The DNA here is from genome assembly GCA_016209895.1 of Candidatus Hydrogenedentota bacterium. GTDB lineage: Bacteria > Hydrogenedentota > Hydrogenedentia > Hydrogenedentales > SLHB01 > JACQVH01. Next base: position 2,865 of record JACQVH010000052.1, read on the forward strand.
TGGCGCCTTCCCCAGCGGGTACCTTCCGGCCACGCTCGAGGGCGTGCCGGCCGGCAGCGAGAATGTCAATCTGGTACTCGAACGGCAACCGCGATTGGAAGGACAAATTCTCGATAAGCGCACGCGACAACCCATCGTTACTTTCCAAATCGGGACGACCCTTGTTGGCGGCCGGCCATACGATGAACATTCGCTGCCCAACAGCGCCTATAACTTGATCGCGGACGCCACGGGCCATTTTTCGATTCCAGTGCAGCCCACTCCGGTAAGTGACTCAGGCGAACAAAGGGAACTCGGCCTGCTGCTGCGCGCCCAAGGCCATAACCCGGGCCGGTTTGCAGTCGGGCCCGTGCAGCCGGGACAAGTGATCAGCGGACTGGTTCTGGAACTGGAGCCGGCCAATATTGTCGTCGAAGGCATAGTGCGTGACGCCGCCGGTCACGGCATCGCGGATGCCCAAGTGTTTCCCGGCGGGTCGGCCGATCGGGAAACTCTGACCGAGACCAGCGTTGCCTCCGGCCCCGATGGAACGTTTCACTTGGAGCAGATTTCGCCCCAGACGGTCGCCATCTGGGCCACCCACCCACAGTACGCAACCGGCTCGACCGAAGTTGCGCTCCGGCCCGGGGTGACGAATCGTGTCGAGATTACCTTGAGTCGCCCGGGAATAATCGAAGGCCGGGTCCTACACGATGGCCAGCCGATCGAAAACGGGCGCGTAGGGCTGAACCCCGGAAGGGCCGAGCCGACGGAGACCGACACCACGGGTTACTACCGCTTTTCCAACCTGCCGCCCGGCGAGTACACCGTAGGCGCGTCCTACGGAATTATGGACGGGAATACAATGCATTTTTATCCCGGCCAAAAGGTAACGGCGGTCGTGGAGCCCGATAAAGTCACGCAAGTTGATTTTGCGCTCTAAGCCGGACGAATCTCACTCTCGTTCCCAAAAATTCTGACCAAGTTAATCGGAATCGTAATGAATCTGGCCGCGCACAGAATAACCTGCCTACCCGTCATTGCGACCCACCCAGGCTACGCTTCGCGTCGCCCAAATCTTTTTTTGCTTGCATTTCTCCGAATTCCTGATATAATAATTTTCGTGAAACGGGTGTGGCTTTCGGGGGGCGCCGGTTCATGATTCAAGGTTGTCAGTTTCAAGGGGGTCGAAGTACCTAGAAGGGGGTTTATTACCCGAAAAAGCACAAGACGCACTAATTCTGTGCGTCAACGAATCCACCACGTGCGAGGCAATCAAAAGAAAAAAGCAATTATCTCAACCAAAAGGAGTAAAGAACTCATGAAAAAGAAAGGCTTTACGCTCATCGAATTGCTGGTGGTAATCGCTATCATCGGCATTCTGGCGGCGATTCTCTTGCCGGCCCTGTCCCGGGCCCGCGAGGCGGCACGCCGGGCATCCTGCCAGAACAACCTGAAACAACTAGGCGTTGTGTGTAAGATGTATGCGGGAGAAAACAGGCGCCTTAATTCGTGGCCACGCCTTCATGGCCATGAGCAGTATGGGTGTGACACTAGCGTGAATGGACTAGGCTGCACCGCCGCCAACGACGACGTGGACTTCAATATGGACATGATCGCCGTGTATCCGGACTATCTGACTGATCCGGATATCCTTCGTTGCCCGTCAGACCCGGGCAATGAGGATAACTCATTTGACCAAATTGGCGGCGCTACTTGCCCCAACACCATCAAAGGCCAGATCACAAACGGTGACACCAGCTACGTGTACCTGGGTTACTTCCTGGACAAGGTGGAAGACAGCTTCGGTACGGCCGGGTTGCCCTTCGGTACCGCCACGGTCGTCGGTCCGCCGCAGATACTGGCCTTGTTAGTCGGTTTGAGCGCCGTGATCGGCGCCCCGTGCAACACCGGGCGCGCCCCGGACGGCCCCGCGAACGGCGATATCGGCAGCGGTGCGTGCAACACGATCAATGCCTTGTGCGGCGGCTGCAATCCGTGCAACGCCAACGCTAACAAACTCTGGCGTCTGATCGAGGGCATTTCGCGCTTCATGATCACCGACGTGCTCAACATCTCGTCGGCAAACATCGCGGAGAGCACCGCCCCGGTCGCCTGGGACGTAATCAACGTCGAGGTCAGTAACACGACGGCCGATTACAACCACCTGCCCGGCGGGTGCAACGTGCTGTACATGGACGGCCACGTCGAGTTCACGAGGTATCCGGGCAAATTCCCGGCTTCGAAGAACTTTGCAACCGTCACGCAGTTCTTCGGTTAATCCCCGTCTCGCTTCAGCGACAACCTTGAACTTTGGGCGCGCGACCGGTTCCGGTCGCGCGCCTTTGTTTATCTCGGGAAGAACAATCAAGCTGAAAAAGGCGATTCAAAGCGCAAACCACACCTGACATCGGCAAAGAATCGGCTCCAATCCTGTCATCCTCGTTCACGCACCGGATGTACCACCTTTATGTCGTTTAAGTCCTTGTGGTCCTTGTGGTCCCTGAAATACCGGCCGTAACGCGATGGTTCCCCTTTCAACCATGGCCGATAGGTGTTGCAGAACTCGATGCGTTCGGCCAGACTGGGGTGCGAAGACCGCCAGATGCGGACCAACGGTCCGGGACGCGGGACGCCGAGATTCTCCTCCTGCAACTTCACGAACGCAATCGCCGCCGCACGATTGCTCCGGGTCAACTCGAGCCCGAAGCGGTCCGCTTCGCGCTCATGGTAGCGCGAATATCCCAGTACCAACGGGATCAGTGCCAGCGACAAAACATGCATCAATAGCAGGAGAAGTGGTAAAGACGCTACATCGGATAGGACCGTAAACCCGAAGCGGGTCTGATATCGCTCAATGAGCGCCCCCGATACGCGGTAGATGCAATAGAGCGCCACGCCCAGCACCACTGAAACCACGAGGATCGTGGAGAAGATGTGGCCCAGCACGTAGTGTCCCATTTCGTGGCCCACAATAAAAAGGATTTCCTCCGGCTCCAACTTCGCCAGCGTCGTGTCCCAGAGCACGATGCGTTTCGTGCCGAAGAAGCCGGTCACGTACGCATTGACCGTCTTCGTATCAACGCTCTTATCCACTTCGAACACCCGGCTGCCTTCGATACCGGCTTGTTCCGCGAGCGACAAGATATCCGTTTCCAATTCCTGGTTCTTCATCGGACTGAACTCATTGAAAAGCGGATCAATTAAGACCGGAGCAATGAGGAGTTGGAAACAGATGAACGGAACGACCAGGAGGCTCGTGTACAGCCACCAACGACGCGGACTTTTCCTCAGTATCAGATAGGGAACCCAGAGGAACAGCGCCCCTTGGAGCGCGACGACCAGGAAGCCCTTAATAAAATCCATCCACCATTTGCTCAGACTTTGATTAGACAAACCGTAGGCGTGTTGCCGAATGTAACCGACATAGAAACTGAGCGGCAGTTCAAGCACGACGTTGATCGCCATAAAGAGTATAAAATACACTCCGACCACAAACACCCACTTCCGACCGATGCGCTGCGCCCAGTCTCGAATACGGGCCGAAAACCCGGTAAAAAGGAAGGCCGCAGGTACCAATACACCCCAGACCTGGCCCACCACCCACAGAATATTGCCGCTCCAATAATAACGAAGCGCCTGTTCGGACGGTTCCGGCACCGGCACCGGAGCCTCTTCCACCGAAGCGCGCTCGGAAGCGCCCTGTTCCCCCCCATACGCCATCGAGACCACCAATGCCCCCCGATACCACGGGAGCGCGGAACCGGATTCAGAACCCGGACCGGCCGCGAGGGCGGTGGAAAAGGCAAAGATAAGAAAGCTCTGCATAAACAAAACCTCCTGATGATGACCTTGAATTCAACCCAACCCGCACCGGTGCAAGCGTAATGCAGCGGCCGCGTTGGACACAAGAACGCTTCTCGGTTTTTCTCTTTTGTCCGGGGACCTACCCTCGATTACATATAGCTCGTTCGGTTCGGTCTCGACTCGCCATCCGCCATAGTCTTCGTGCGCCTGAACAAATGCGATCGCGTGCATCTCAGCGTTTCGCCATTCGATCATCCGCGCCGAAGGCGCCCTCCTCGAACTTTTCCACCACACTTCTCCCCGGTTCGTCGAACTGACGGCGATCTTCCCCGACGACAACAGCGGCCGCCCATCAAGGCTCAACACCATCCAATTCCCCGAACCGGAAACCAAACGTGCTCCCCCGATTGACAAGCGGCCGCCGCCCGTGGCCAACAGAACTTGTCCACGAGGATTGAGCAACACGCTCGCGGGAACGACATGGTCTGATCCGAATTCCAAATCAAGTTTCTCGCTTCCGACTCGGACCGAGCTTCGCGCGGCAGCACTCGACCGGGGAAACACCGTAATGAGTTGATTCCGGCCGCTCGGTGTAACGACCAAACGCCACACGCCCGGCTCCGCTGTGGGCGTTCTTCGAGATGAGGGCCCAGGGGGCACACTGCACATGGACTTGTACGTTAATAGGTTCGCAGACAAACGACTCCCCATGGAACCGCTCGTCCGCCGCGATGACATGTCGTTTTTTGCAGTCATTCCTGATGAAGGTAATGAGTTTAGACGGTGGACGCGCATTATGTCTCAAGAGGCCAATGAAAAAGGCGGCCAAGACTCGTGAATCGAGCATGTGGCACCCGCTGGCCGAAGCGCACAGGCAAGTAACCCTCCCGGCGCCGACCCGCCATTTTGTCCCCCTTCGAAAGGGGCGTAGGGGGATGTGTCAGCGCAACGTGTTTCTTAGACGGACCGAATATCCTCGACGCATTTACCTGTACTGCACGTCCGATCCCAACGTTTCGCATTCGGGCAAAGTAGCACCCACCCTCTGCGGAAGGCGTTAAAATCTAGGGATACCATAACCTCAGGCGTTCGCCTAAGCAGCCAACACCCACACGTACAATCCCCACCGTCATTGCGAGCCGTGCAGAATCCGATTGAGATAGATCAGATTCTTGTTATACCAATCGGCCCACCTTTCCTCGGCGGCGTGCCTGGCAAGTTCATCCGAAACTCTGGGTACTCCATAGTCCATTTCCTCGTACGTTGTTAACTGCAGATGGAGCCCGCTCTCGAAATCGTCGCGGTAATGTTGGCGAAGTTCTGGGTGTACCTTTTCGAGCCATTCGTCGGAGACTTGGTTGGCCTCGTCGAGAGCTTTCCTTGTTGTATTGACTATCAGTTCGAATTCATCGGCGCTGATGTTGCTTGCAGCGCCTTCTGCCACGGCGCTGAGGTGTCGATTGAGTATTCGGGTGGCCTCTTGGGAGTATTCAAGGGATGCCCGGAAGTGCTTGTGCTCCGCCCCTACTTTTTGGGGCGGTAACTTGACGAATCCAAATGAGACAAACACCGATACCAGTCCCGCCCAGCCAAACGCTCTTACAACAAAGCTCAAAACTGTAATCCAGACCGGGATCCCAATGATTCTCCTTAATTGCCGCAAGTTTCTGGCTCCAAATGTCGCCACGGGATCTGCCCCCTCCTAGAAGGGCGTTAAGGCGCCGCGTGTACGAAACTTGCAACGCCAACCCAGAGAGCCAAAATGCAGGCACAAGCGGCCATCGCACACCCGTAATTGTGTGTGCGGCCACCGCAAGGACGAATCCCGTTACTATCGCAATCACCACATTAACATTTCTTACGTTCGTCAACTGGCGATTCGCATCGCATATTCGAACAAAAGATGATACGTCAAAATGTGTTGATATGTCAAAATCGGCCGCTATCCATCATTTTGCGGTCTTTCGTAGCTGGCCGCTACTGGGAGGAGAATAGTGCGACCTTCTAAAACGCGGAACGCTTACCATATTTCTCGCGATTTTTGCGGTCACCGAGGCGGAATTGAGAAAAGACCCCTGTGTTGTGCCGACCGTAATTTACGCCAACGGATTGTTCCCAAGCGAACTGACTAGGCTGGCAGATTACAGTGGTTTGACTCCCAATTGCACGTGTGGAGTGCGGTGGATGTTGCGACCGTGGGCAACTACGCAAAGCCGGACAAACAAGATGAGAGTTAGAAACGTATTCAACCGCGGTCTCTCCGTTCCGCGTGACTCTCTCGCCTCAACCGGTTACAATATCGCAAAGTATAGCTCTACACCCATGATACCGCTCATTGAACAAAAACGAGATGCCGTGGCGGCACTGTGTCGGCGATACAACGTGCAGCGACTCGAGCTCTTCGGTTCCGCGGCTTCCGACGATCCAGGTGTTGTCGCAAACGACCTGGATTTCCTTGTGGAATTTGCTCCAGGAGAAGACTTGGGGCCGTGGCTCGCCCATTATTTCGAATTTCGTGACAACCTCCAGCGGCTATTTGGACGAAAAGTGGATTTGGTCATGCGGCAAGCACTGAAGAATCCATACTTCATTCGCGAAGTAAATCGGACCCGCAAGCTCTTCTATGCAGCGTAAGACACCCAAACTCTTGGAAGATATCCGGGGTGCTGCGGCGTTCATTCTCGAGATCGCAAAGAACAAGAGCTTGGCAGACTACCAGGGAGACCGCACGTTTCGTTCTGCCGTTGAGCGCAATTTCGAGATTATGGGGGAAGCAATTCGTCGCTTGGTTCGCGAAGACCTCGAAACGGCGGGCCACATCGGAGACTACCCGCAGATCATCGCATTTCGAAACGTTTTGATCCACGGCTATGACCTGATCGACGACGAGCGCGTGTGGACAACGATAAACAAGGACTTGGCTCCTCTGGTAGCCAATGTAGAGGCGTTGCTACGGGATGAGGAGAAACAAACGTGATTCGTCGCCAGAAGCGATTACGCCGAGTTCGCTTCTGCAGGTCGGCTGCAATTTCTTCGCTCGGTCCGGCGTGCAGCGACGATGACCATCCTTCAGGGCAAACCAACGACCGGAAACGTGATGTGTTTCAGGGCCGCCGCGGCCGCCTTCCCCACTTCCTCGTCTTCGTCGGTTAGCCGAGCCCGCAACGACCCCACCGCATCGCGGGCCTTCTCACTCATTTGCCCCAGCGCCTCAGCCGCACACACGCGTATGTCGGGATTCCTGTGACTCAATAAAGTAATCAAATCCGGTAACGCCGCCGGACCGATCCGACCCAGCGCCTCCCCGGCATAGACCCGGAGCGCATCGCGTCCTTCCTCGACCGGAACCGCCGATCCTTGTTCGGCCGCTTCCACCAATGCCGGTATCGCTTCCTTGGCCGCCGGACCGATGGCGCCGAGAGTCATCGCCGCTTCCATCGCGAAGTCGTCCCTCCTCTCCAGCAACGCCACCAACGCAGGGACCGCCGGCGCGGCTTCCGGGCCGAGTTCCGCCAATGCGCGTGCGGCCCGTGAACGGACCACGTAGTCGGAGTCGCCGAGCGCCTCGATTAGTTCCGGCAGATTGGACGCGGTCACGGCCTTCCGCGAATCAAAGCGTTCCCGGCGAAGTTGCGTCATCCCCCTCGGCCATTCTGACGTGCCAACGAATAGGATGATCGCCATCGGGAAAAGCATCAACCCCGACGCGATAACGTGCAAGATTCTCAACACTTTCCGTCGTCTGGGAACCGGGAGTTCATGCGCGCCACGTGCGCGACGCGCAAAAACCAGCCAAAGGAAAATCACCTCGCCCACGACGCTTGCCCCCGCGAACCCCATCGCGACCAGCAATACCTGAAACGGGCCGTGGTAATGCCCAAACAGAATGTCGGTTTTGCTGAACCAAAATCCGAACGTGACAAGTGCGGCGATCTGACAAGGCCACACCAGCAGCGCGATGCAATTTCGGACACTGTCTGCTCGGAACGAAATCATGAGATCCTCTGACCATGCACATGCTATCAGCAGTCCCCTGCCATTTCACCACCCACACTCCACATTCCTTGCCCGCGCGGTAGCTCGCTATAGAGCGGTGGCGGAGCACTCTGCATTCCGCCCTCCCTCGTCCACCAGACGACAGTGGACTTAGGACCCGTATGGCGGAATTCGTAGCCTCCCGGTACTGTCCGCTGGGCTCCAGCTCATTTGTCCTCTGTAATTTGTCCTTTGTCCTTACTCCCACGCGCCTTGACAAACTGAAAGTAATTGGTTAAAATACCAAACAGGAAAGGACACTTTTGTGAGCCCGAAACTGCAGGCCCGCTATCAAGCCCGGGCTAAGATCATCAAGGCCTTGGCGCACCCTACGCGGCTGTTCATCGTGGACCAAATTGCCAATAAGGAACGTTGCGTCTGCGAGTTGACCGCGCTGATCGGCGCGGACATGTCCACGGTGTCCAAACATCTCAGTATCCTCAAGGATGCCGGGGTGGTCAGCGACGAAAAACGCGGCCTGATGGTGTATTACCGCCTTCGCGTGCCCTGCATTCTGAATCTTTTCGGCTGCATCGAGGGAGTATTGAAATCAAATGCAGAGGCGCAACTGGCCGGAATGCGGTAAGGTCTATTTTTTTGTGAATATTATTGGCTGTTTTGCCAAGTAGCAAGGGAGTCTATCTCGTGATCTGGAAGTCTGAATGGACGCCCGCCGTGGCCATCCTAACCGTATTCATCACGTGCCTTCATCTGCCCGTCGGCATGCCGCGTTTCGACCATGCCGTAATCGAGTCATTGCGTCTCGTCCAGTGGTACGCGCGCGAACACGTACTGCTGTGCTTGGTTCCCGCCTTCTTCATCGCGGGCGCGATCGGAGTCTTTGTCAGCCAGGCGGCGGTAATGAAATACCTCGGAGCGGGAGCGAACAAGATTCTTGCCTACAGCGTCGCGTCCGTTTCCGGGACCATCCTCGCCGTCTGTTCCTGCACAGTCCTTCCCCTTTTCGCCGGCATTTACCGGATGGGCGCAGGTTTTGGTCCCGCAATCGCATTCCTTTATTCCGGCCCGGCCATTAACGCACTCGCCATTATTCTCACGGCCCGGGTCCTCGGGCTAGAACTCGGACTAGCGCGAGCCGTAGGCGCCGTACTATTCAGCATTGTCATCGGCGCGGCCATGCATTTTCTCTTCCGCAACGACAAGTGCGAAAAAGTGCGTGCGGCCTCGGTCCCGGTCGAAGCAGCCGTTCCAAGGCCGTTGTGGCAAACTGCACTCTATTTTGCCTCCATGGTAGCCATCCTGGTCTTTGCGAACTGGAGCAAGCCGGACGCCTCGGAAGGTTTATGGCACCTCCTGTACACACAGAAATGGTTGCTGACCGCCGTTAGCGCAGTCATTCTCGGATTCGCGCTGGTCCGGTGGCTTGGCGTTCAATGGTGGAAAGTTGTGCTCGTGGCGATTGCTGTCCTGTCGTCCGTCGCCGTCATTCCGGAAAGGCCGCTGGTTCCGTTCACGGTCGGCGCCATTGGCTTGATCCTTCTTACGTCGTTCGGAAAAGGCGATCCCGAAACATGGTTCGCCGCGACGTGGGGCTTCGCAAAACAAATTCTTCCCCTGCTGCTCATCGGCGTGCTCGTCGCCGGTTTCCTCTTAGGACAGCCCGGCGAAGAAGGGCTTATACCCTCGTCTTGGGTTGCCGGTCTCGTCGGCGGAAACTCGCTGTGGGCTAATCTTTTTGCCTCCGTGGTAGGCGCCTTCATGTACTTTGCGACCCTGACCGAAGTCCCCATTCTACAAGGACTGATCGGCAGCGGAATGGGCCAAGGCCCGGCGTTGGCGCTCCTGCTTGCCGGGCCGGCGCTCAGCCTGCCCAGCATGCTCGTCCTTCACAGCATCATGGGCCTGAAAAAAACGGCGGCTTACACCGTCCTGGTAGTCGCGATGGCGACCATCAGCGGAATGTTCTATGGCGCGATCGCGTAGCTTTGCGAATGACTGACGCTTTTGAAAATAGAAAGGAACGCGCGATGAAAAACCTAAAGATATTGGGCATGGGCTGCCCAAAATGCAAAAAGCTCACGGAACAAGCCGAGACGGCGGCACATCTGCTCGGTCTGGAATATGAAATCGAGAAGATCACCAATGTACGCGAGATCACCTCGTTTGGCGTGATGATGACGCCGGCCTTGGTCGTGGATGGCGAGGTCAAAGTCGCTGGACGCGTCCCGTCGGTGGAAGAAATGAAGACGATGCTCGAGTAACTTGTCGCTACTCGAAGTCTCAGGGGGAACTTGTTATGGGGACGCTCCACAGCATTACCGGACCCGGATTCGTCCCCCGAACCTACGGTTGTCCCTTCGGTCGCGGTGTGCGTGACCGAGGTTAATGGAACCAGTCATATTGGAGGAAGGAAACATGGAGAAACTGGAACGAAGAAACTTCTTGGTTCGGGCGGGACAGGTGGGTCTGCTCAGCGGACTACTCGGAGCCGCCGCGACGCAGCCGGTAACTTGCAACCTCAACACCGTTCCCAACGGCGACGCCGGTTCGCAACTCCCGGCCTTGCCTTGGCCGTACGCGAAGCTCGACGTCGAGACGGTCCGAAAACGCGGCCATTACTGGTACTACACTAAGGACTGCTGCGGCGGAGTGTTCACCGCCATCGTGAAGTCGCTCGTCGAAGCGGTCGGCGCTCCCTTCGACAAGATTCCCTGCGACATGATGTTGTACGGCGCCGGCGGCGCGGCCGGATTCGGCTCGTTGTGCGGGGCCCTGAATGGCGCCGGAGCCGCCATCGGGCTCGCCTTCGACAAGCCCACCACCATGAAACTGATGACCGAACTCATCAGTTGGTATGCGGTCGAGCCATTCCCGAGCGATATAAGCAATACCTACGCCCAGAATCACGAATTCCTCGTCGAGCAATACAAGACTGATGCCTGGCTGCCTTCGAGCGTCGCCGACAGCGAACTCTGCCACGCGTCCGTTACCCATTGGTGCCTCGGCTCCGGATTCGCCAGCGGCTCCGTCGAGCGCAGCGAGCGGTGCGGCCGGCTCGCTGGCGACGTCGCCGCCAAAGCCGTCGAACTGATGAACGCGCAGTACGACGGCACCTTCATAGCCGCCCATCCGCTGCCGTCCGAAGCCGCGTCCTGTAGTCTTTGCCACTACCAAGGCACCGATTTCGCGAGAGGACAATTCACACGTGGGAAGACCAACTGCGAGAAGTGCCACGTGGACTTGTACTCGGACTTGAACGAGTCGCCCCACGGATTCAGTTGGTAAATCACTGGAGAACTCTGAGGCAAACTGTGAACTCAACGTAAACACGAACCCGGAGGGGCGGAAAAGATCTCTCATTCCGGCCCCTCCACCGTCAATACGGGTCCAAACCGACTCGATGTGCGGACAACTAAATCTACAAAAGGAGCGTCAATATGGGAAATCAAGTATGCGCGCGAGTGGTGAAGGCCGGCAACGGATTAGTTTCGAAGATAATTATCGTCTCTCTACTGCTCGGCGCGATCGGTTTGGCTCTATTCGCAAAACACGGCCGACACACTGCCGAAGCGGACCAGGAAGTCGCGACCGCGTTCGTCCAGCCGCCGCCAGTGACCGGATTGTCTCCAGTAGCCGTCCAAACCAGTCCGCCCCTGTCGCAGGCCCCCAATAGTATCCCGCGACTCGTGGACCTGGGCGCCGGAAAATGCATACCCTGCAAACGGATGGCGCCGATCCTCGAAGAATTGAAAAAGGACTTCGCAGGCCAACTCGAAGTGCAGTTCATTGACGTCTGGGAGAATCATGACGCCGCCGCAGAATACGGAGTCCGCGTAATTCCAACCCAAGTTTTCTACGGCGCCGATGGCAAAGAAATGTTCCGCCACGAAGGATTCTTCTCACGAACGGATATCTTGAATCAGTGGCAATCCCTTGGCGTAAACTTGGCTCCTCCGACAACTACCGCCGACTTGCCTGCCCATTGAGAGTTCCGCCCATGCCGCAACTGTTCGAAAGCTTGTCACACGCCGTTCAGGGAGCCCCGTTAGTCGCGATCGCTGCCGCGTTCGCTTGGGGCGTCCTCAGTATCGTGCTCAGCCCATGCCACTTGGCAAGTGTCCCGCTCATTGTCGGGTTCATAGATGAACAGGGGCGAATTTCTACCCGTCGCGCGTTCTGCATCTCACTCTTATTCGCAACGGGCATTCTCGTAACTATCGCCACCGTCGGCGCCGTCACCGCCGCCATGGGACGGATGTTGGGAGACATCGGGCGCTTCGGCAACTACCTCGTGGCCCTCATATTCTTCGTCGTCGGATTGCACCTCATGGAAGTAATCTCCCTGCCCCTACCGGGAGTGACAAACGTCGGTGCCAAGCGCAAGGGACTGTTTGCCGCATTCTTACTCGGATTAGTCTTCGGACTCGCCCTCGGTCCATGCACTTTCGCCTACATGGCCCCCATAGTAGCAGTGACTTTCGCCTTGGCGACCTCAAATTTCGCTTACGGCCTTGTCCTGTTGTTGCTTTACGCTGCCGGGCACTGCCTCGTCATCGTGATTGCCGGTACCAGCGCCGAATTAGTGCAGCGCTACCTGGACTGGAACGAACACGCAAAGGCTGCCCTGCTCCTGAAAAAGGCCTGCGGCCTGTTGGTGCTGATCGGGGGCGTCTATTTGGTCTACACCGCCCCATGAACCGAGCGGATCGCTAGACTCTTTTGACCATGTCGGTGACCGATACTTGGGCCACCAGCGAACCGTCCTCGAACTCGATCATGGCGTGGACGGAGGACTGGGGGTGGATGACAAC
>JACQVH010000053.1 GCA_016209895.1 Candidatus Hydrogenedentota bacterium
ATTCTGAGGTGAGCACATTTTCAATTGACATGGTATGGATTCCTTTGCGGGGTTCAGGGTTCAGGGTTCGGGGGCGCTTCGCTTGCGGTGGTCTCGGTATCCGTGTAAATCCCCCGCATCCGTCTAATCCGTGTTCCATTCAATGCGACGTCATTCCGCCCGTTACAGGAAGTTGCGCGCGTCAACGATGTATCCGTTGGTGGCATCGTCCGTATCCTTGATCGAGGTCATGCCTGGCCGCAGGTAGAGCTGGCCCAGGGCGACACAGTTGCTATCCGGATCGGGAGCGGTTGGACTGGCGGCCTCGGTCCCGGTTTTGACCGCTACGTCCCAGGCGTCCAGCCGAGCCTGCACCAAGTCTATGCGCGGATTAGTTGTGGGCGGAGTCACGGCGGTAGTCGCCGTGGCCGCGCCCAACTTGTACGGGAACTGCGAAATGAACGCGTATCCGGGCTTGACCTGAACGGTCAGTCCGGGCGGAGAAGTCGCGGTGACCTTCAGATCGTCGCTGGTGGCATGGCGCACCACGCCATCGCCGCCGCCCCAAGCGAGGCTCAGCAGAAAGTGGATCAGTTCGAGCGCCGCCTCGATCCGGTCGTCCCACGTATTCAGTTTAGACGAGGCGACCGGGCGTTCCGCGTAGTTCCAAGTAGTTTTTGTGTAAGCCTTGCCTAAGATTGCCATGTTGTCCTCCAAGATGCGGCGATGTTCGCAAAATTTGTGATCAATCGAGATGGAACTGCAGGTCCAGTCCGACGACCGTGTCATCGAGTCGGAATTGGAAGAAGGTTTCGGGGTCGGGTTGGCTGCGCGTCATGGAATCAATAGGATTCTGCACCGAGCGCAACGGCGACGTGAGTTGTACAGTCGTAACCGCGTGTTTGCCTTCAAACCGGTGCGTAACTTCGCGAACCCGACCCACCAACCTTCCGCGAAAACGGTCATCCCACTCCCCGTCTACTTCCGGCTCGAGCCGGCGTAGCGGGCCGCCGCGCAGTTCAACGATATCCCCCACCTGCACGGCGCCGTGTCCACGAAAACATACGACGGCGCCGCTCGGTTCCGGGTAGGCCAAGTCCTTCAAAAGTCCTTCAATAAGTTGGTCGGCATCCAGTTCCGACGAAATCGAGTAAAGCACGAGGTCTCGCGCCCGCTCGCCGTACGTTGCAAGACTCTCTGCAGACTGATACGTCTTCTTGACCGCGGCTTCGAGCGGATTCCCTTCGAAATAGATAGTATTGGCGACTTGGGTGGAATCAGAACCGAGCGTCACGCCCATCGCGACCGGGTTGAAGAACCAGACGTGGTCCGGTTGTTCGGCGCGCCGAAAGCTGACGGCAAGACGCGGGTCCACCGACCAGATGAATCCGTCCGCGGCATAGGCGAGCGCGGTGAGAATTTCGTACAGACCCGCCGACACATCCAATGCGTTCATTACCACGTCGGTGGCTTCGATCGAATCGTCTTGGGCGCTCGAATAGGAGAGGTAATCCTTCAATTCCATCTCCGGGACGAGGTAGCGCCCGTCCTCATAAAGGTAAACGTCCGCGTGGCCCAACTCGACCATCGCAGCGTTCAGGCATTTGTCGTCGCCATAGACCAGGCCGACGTAGCGCCCGTAGGCGTCCACCCGATTATCGAACTCGCCCACAGAATCCCGGTGTGGGTTCAGTTCGATAAAGTCGATCCCTTCGGAATCCAGCAACCCTTGAAGCGCGGCCTTTGCTTCGTCGGCGCGCAGCTTATATCCGCTACGCGAGTATTGCGCTTCGGTCCAAGACTCGATCTCCGGGTGGCGAGTGATAGCATGGGAATTTCGGGAGGTCTCTTCGCAATCAATCATCATTAGACGGAAGTCGGGCCAAGGTTGTCCGTCAATCACCAGGCCTCCAATCGTATCACCGTCAATGGCGTAGGCGGCGGAAGCGTCAATCCGCGTTCCCCCCACCCATTGCCCGGCGGAAATACCGCCCACTTCGAGTTCGTTCTCGGCAGTCTTTCGGGTGAGAAACTTCTGATACTCGCGGGTTGCTCCGTCCGGATACGCCTCGTGTGCGACTCGATAATGCGCCGGACCCAAGGCGGAATTAGTAGCGTGTTTGACGATCGCGCTGATTTCGGCGTCGCGATAGGCTTGCACTACGGACCTGCTGCCGTCGCGGGGTGGGCGCCCGGCTTCGAACGTCACCACTTCATGAAAATGGACGTAGCGGTCGAGGATAAGTTTCCGGGCATCGCTCCATTGCGGGGCCAAACGAGTCACTTTCGCCTCGCAAAACAACGCGCCATTGACCAGCACGCGAACTCGGTAGGCGGGACCGAGACTGGCAATGGTTCCCGGCAGTATCCCGCGAATCGAGTCGGCCTGGTCGGGTGTGGCGCGTGTAACCTCCAGAAGCGGCGTCTCGTCAAAATGAGCAATGCGCCGGCCCCAAGTGTCGTACACCTCGATGCGATAATTCATGCTCACCACCAGCGGTCGTGAAAGGCTACCGTGACGCTCGCCGTGTGCGAACTCGCCGCGTCATCCGTGTAGATGAGCGTTGTGCCATCCGGCGCGATTTCGGGAAAGCTCCCCCGGGAATACGGCGTCACGTCGTCGCCGTCGAGTCGGACTTCCCCCAATGCGCCGTCGAAGACCAAGGTCGCGCCATCGGCCACGATGCCCGAATAACCGATGAGATGGACCCCGTCGCTGAAACTGGGATTGACGATTTCCCCGGCGGCCACCAGCGTGATTACGGGACCGGTTGTCGCATTCCCGCCGGACGAGAAGGCGCGAGTTGCGCCCGAGGCCGTGATACTCCACACGACGCTTGTAGCTTGTGCGGATTCCTCGAAGGGGTCCTTCGCCAGCAGGCGCAGTTCGAACGAACCCACCAAGGCGGCAGCGGAGACCTCGCGCGTGAACGCGTCGCGGCGCACCCAAAGACGTCGCCCGGCCCGCAGGGAAAGTTCGGCGGAAAAGTCTTCCTTCGAGGCGGCGTCGAGAATGGCATCCAGTTCCGCCTCGATGGCCGCCACCGTCGTTTTGCCGAGAACGAGTCCTTCGATTTCGATTCGACGCGCGTCCCGGCCCCCGACCTCCTCGTGTTTTTCGCGGACCGTGGTATTGGCGTCGTCAAACGTATAGTCGCTGAGCGTGATGGGCACGGTTAGTCTTCTCCGAGTATGGGCTGGCTATCGGTGGCGGAGGCGATCGTGTGCGGCGGCACTTCAAGCAGGTAGGGTTCGAGCAGGTACCAGGCCTGCTTTTCGACCAGCGCTGCCACGCTCATCAGCGCGGCAAACCGGCTGCCCTCTTCGAGACGCTGACTTCCGATGGAGACGCGTTTCTGCTCGGCGGCGTCTTTCCCCGCGATTGACCGGAAGAGGTGCGCTGTCGCCAAGAGCGTCTCCCCGACCACAATCGCATCTTCCGGCGGGTCCGCGTTGTAGAGCGGGTCCAGGAAACGGAGCAACTCGGTATGAGCGTCCGTAATGCTGGCGTTCACCAGGACCGAAGGGACAAGGGTCGTATCGTTCAACTGAAACTTGTCGCGGACGTTTTGTTCCGTCGTAAACATCTCGTATCTCCAATTTCCCGGTCATCCGCTCTGGGCGGGCTCGGGTCTCGAGGATGGGTATGGAACCCAAACCCGAGACCCGAGCGGGGGAGGGGGAAGGATCTTAGCTTCGGTTCTCAGATCGGGAGCATTTCTCTGAAAACCCAAGCCGGGTCGAAAGAATCAGGTCCAATCGCTTTGAACCACGAGACGCGCCTTCTCGTAGATGATGGCGAAGTCCGTCACCACCGTCAGATAGGTGCGGTCCCACTGTTGGTTGATGAGTTTGTCGCTCTCGACCAGCAAGTCCTGCTCGGTGAGCTTCTGCGCCGCATAGCCCGCGTCAAGGATCGTGAGCTTGTTGGCGGGCTGGTCCACCATCGGGGTCAGGCGCACGCCAAGCGGTGTCGGCAGGTTTCCGGTCTTCGCGAAATCGAACAACGCCGCTTCCTTGAACTCATCGAGGTTCAGGATAGTTTGACAGAGGTCCGAATTCGCGAGCAGGTGCGTGGGCGTGAAATAGTGTTCCAGCGTGAGCTTCATGAAGCCTTTGACGATGTCGCTGTAGGTCCACGTCCCGGCCGTCGCGGTATTCACCGTGACCGGGGCCGTGCCGCTGCCCGACGAGTCGCCGGAGACCAGGATCAAGGCCAACCGCGCGTCGAGGCTGCGGCCCAGGCGCTCGCCGATGCGCTGTAAATGCACGCGCAACATGTCCACCGACATCCGGCGGATCACTTCGTACGACGCGAGCACGCCCCGGCCTTTTTTGTCCAACCGGACAATCCGGTCGCCGTAGGTGATCGCCGATTCGGGGATTGCCGCGCCCTCGGCCACACCGCGCAATTCTTCTTCGTCCGCCGACTCCTGGACGTAGGGAACGTCGTACGCCGTGCCGTCAATGGATTCGTCGCGGATGATCAGTTCCGGATACACCGGTTTCCGTTTCAGCCCGGCCAACACGGCTTCGCGAACGATGTCCGGGAACAGCCACTTGGTGTTCGGGTCGGTCTGGAAGAAACGGTCCACGGTGATCTTATGGACATCAATGCCGAACTCCTGCGCGCAGTAGTCCTCGACGTTGGTCCCGAGGGCGCGGAAAAACTGGAAGTGGCTCAAGCCGAGCGTTTCCAGTGAATCATACAGGACCCGCCCGCGAATCTGTTGGAGCCGGTCCGCGGTTTGACTCAGGAACGCGATGCGTTCCTTCACTTTCTCGTTGTAGTACGCCATACCTTTTCCCTTCTTACAGCAGCACGTGCACTTGGCTGGCTGCGGTATCCACTTTCACGTTGATGCCCCGGCCATTACCCGAAGCCGGCGCTTTGACTTTGCCGTTGGTGGCCGAGGCGACGATGCCCTGCGTGCCGTTCACGGCCGGCGCGCTGTCCGTGTACCCGAAGATGCACACGCCGCGAACTTTCACGGGGATTGCCGCGCCATTCTGGTCCGAATTCGCCAAGGCCTGGCCGAACACCACGTCCTCGGCGTCGGTGTCGTTGTTCACGATGTACGCGCCGCTCAGCTTGAGCGCGTCGCCGCGCGCAACGTTAACCGTCCCGGACGCCGGCAACTGACAAGTGATCACCAGTTCGGTGACGGTGCCTCCGATATCTCCAAAAGCCATGATGGTTTCTCCTTAGTTAGTGGTCAGTGACCAGTGGCCAGTGACCAGGTACTCGTTGCTCATTGCTCATTGCTCATTGCTCATTGCTCGTTGCTCATTGCTCGTTGCTCATTGCTTATTGCTCATTGCTCATTGCTCGTTGCTCATTGCTTATTTCTCGCGCAGGATGGCGAAGGCGTCAGCGGCGCGCCCATCGTGGGCCGTGTCCGGCAGAGGTTCGGGACGCGATTGCGGACTGGGCGGATACTTGCCGTCGAAGCGCACTTCGAATGCCCGCAATTGGACATGGATTTCCTCGAGGCTCAGCGAATTCAGCGCCTTGCGCCAGGTCGCCTCGTCAAACGTCATGCCATCCAGTTCCCGGCCCAGACCACAGAGCCGTTCGATCGAGCGCCGGCGCGCGGTCACACCGTCGGCGATGAGACGCGCCGCGTCTTCGGCCGACGCCTTGAGTTCCTTAAGCGTGTCTCGAATCTCCCGAATACGCTGAATCGGGAGACCCTCGACGCGTTCAACACACAAGCGGCGCGCGCCGGCGCGGCCCCGAAGCAACACGACGAATCGAGTGGGCGACTTCTCGAGCCAGGTGTAAACACCGGAGTCTTCGCGCACCGCGTCGCCATCCTGGTCCAGCCAGTGCAAGCCATGCGGAGCCTTCTCCGTAGCCCACGGCCCGTTCTCGAGAGACGATGCGTCCACACGCCATCCCTGCAGATAACCGGCCCGTTCGAGACGAATGTCCAGGTGCGGCCCGGCCGCGTCGTGATGACGCTGAATTACAAAGCGGCCGTCCGGCTGTCCTTCGGCCACAGATTCGCTCGCGTCAGTTTCCGATGTGATCTTCCAAAACATGTCGTTTTCCTTTACGTCTTAAGCAACTGCTGCGCCAGACTCATCACTACCCCCGCCAAATTGGCGACGAGCAGGACCACACCCCGCGCCAGCGTAGACTCGAGACTCCGAACGCGCTGCTTCAACTCCTCGATGTCGCCGCTCAAATGCCGAAACTGAATCTCATGAACCAATTCATATGGACAATTGCTACGCAAGCGTCTCATGCCATCAATCCCCAATCAGCTTTTCCCAAACTCGTCACTCATTGCTCATTGCTTCTTACTCTTCCGCCCACCACCGTTTCGACCACACTTCAACCGGCCGGTGATACTCGCTTCGGGCCAGGACCAGCGCCCGGTCCAGCGACAGCGTGCGTTCCTGGGCGATGAAATGCGTGCCCTGAGAGCCCGCCGGTACGACGGAGCCTTCAATCACTTCCAGGACTCCCCGCATGATGCAGTGACAGGTCGCGTCCGCGTAGGTACGTCCGGGCACGTGGTCGCACGTGCGCAGGTCGCGGCTGCAGATGGAACATTCCGGCGTTTGGAACGAGAACCCGATCGAGGTCTCGCGATAGACGCCGCCCTCGATATTCAAGATGAAATCTTCATTCTCGCGGGTTCGAAGGACGTATACATCCGGTCGCGCGGACACGCGCTCGCCTTCTCGGTGCAATTGACAGCGAAAGAATGTCCCGCGCGGCAACGACCCGCGCAGATCGTGGCGCTCCATCAATGGCCGACCCGGGACCATCCGGTTGATCTTCTCCAATTCCTCTTCAGGAAATCGGCTGAAGTGCCGGTCCATTTGGTTGTGGCAAAGGTCAAGGGTAAACACTTCGAACTCTTCGCGCCGCAACGGTCGAAGCGCGAATACGTTGACTTCCTCGACCACGGGGTCCGCGTCGTCCCGCGCGCGCATGCCGATCAGCACTCCCTCGTGCCGAAATATGAATGGGTCCAAGTTCATCTGATTCTTCTCCTCAATTCCTGAAATCCGATGATTACCGCTCCGCGTTTCATCCTTCACACTTCATCATTCAGACTTGTCTCACCGGCCGATCTCGATTCCCAAGGTCTTCGCCGCCGCCCGCTGGTCCAGAAACCCTTCGTTGCGCAATTGCACCGCGTTGGCGATCTCCCGGCCCCGGGCCGTGGCTTCCTTCAGCACGTCCACCGTCCGGTTCGCGCGCATGTGGACGCGCGCGCGCGCGCTGCCCCACATCAGCGCCAACTCAAAGTTGTACAGGCGTTCGAGGATGCGTTTGACGCTGCGGTTCACGGCTTCCACCTGACGGTTGATAATCTCGAACTGCGCCGTGCCATAGGTTTCGGTCGTGCCATAGTTGCGGCCGAGAAGGATCGGCATGAGGTGCATACCCGTGATGATTTGCTCTTCGATGGCCTTGTGGTTCTCGTAAAATACCTGGGAACGTTGGTCCCCACGGATAAGCTCCACGCTCACGTTATCGTAGGTAACCAAGTTTTGATCCGCTTCCCGCTTGGTCAATTGGTCCCGGAGTTGCGCGAAATCGCGGTCCTTCCGCTGTGCGTACGCCTCCGCCGATTCACCGCGTTCCTTCGGTTCCGGCGTATACTTCGCGTGCAGTTTGGCCCACCCCGCGTTATGCGTCGCTTTGGCCATATCTTCGAGCAGGCGCTGCTGAATCCTCACCACAAACGGGACCGAGCGCAGCATCGAGCGCCCGTACGGATTGGTGCCGTCCCGATCCAATCCCACGTAGATGAACCGCTCTTTCGGAAGTCGTAGCTCCTTGCCTTCGTGCACCTGGTACGGCTGGAGGCCGCCGCCCTCGCGCTTGAATCGCACTGTCCACACGTCCACCGGGACCACGTCGAATATGGACTCCCGGCTCTGCGACAGCACGACCTCGAGGGCGGCGGCCCCGTAGGTGAAGAGGGAGGTGTAGAAGAGGTCCAGAAGTCCGTCCATGCCGCGGTCGCCGCTGTTCACGCGCGTGTCCAGTTCGCGCAACAGCCGCAACGCGCGGTCCCGGGCAATCTCTGAAGAAGGCTCAAGAATCTCGATGTCGTAGCCCGTCTGACATAGACGTTTCCAGGTCCATACTGCATCCGAAATATCCGGGATGGCATCCCGCAAGAAGCGATAGACTCGAAGCATAAAGAATGGCGTCTCATTCGGGAGGCGCACGAACGCGTCCAAAGAACCTCCAAGCATGGGGGAATCCTCGGGGCGCGTCACGGTTTGAAACGTCTCCACTCGAACTCCCCGCACTCGGTTTTCCCGCCGTTTACGTTTTCGCCACCACGTCATCATTCGTCGGCTCTCCCAAGTATCTCTCCATATATATAGCCCCGGCCGTTGCACTCCCCAGTCAAGGCGAGAACGAACGCAACTCTAGGCAGATTCAGGAGATGGATGCAGTTCGAAGGCCCAAAATGACCCCCTAAATAAATTCTTGACAGATTGGCCGTTTATCGCTAATATTCCTACTAAGAACCAGTGGTCGCTGACCAATTGATTGGCGTAACCGCCTAGAGGACAATATGTTATGCATCAAAACCTGTATGCTGGATGCCGATTCGCCTTAGGCATGGTGCTCTTCTTGGCTCTGGGCAGCTCGGCCCAAGCCGGGAGTTTTCAAGACGGACGGCTGCGCCTCGAAATCAACGGCGTCGGCGGAATTTACTCCGGAAAGACGGACCGTTCGGGCGATTACTACGTGGGCGGCTCCGTCGAGTACGAGTGGGCCGCGTTCAAGAAGGCCTCACTCGGGCTGCGGTTCTATCCCCTGTTCGTTTACCCGGAGCCGAAGCCGGTGTATGGCGTGGCCGGGGGTGTCACCGCGCGCATTTACAAGAATCAGGAAGAGCGCAATGGTCTCTTTGCGGAAGTGGGCTCCGCGGTGCTGTGGCACTCGCGCTATTTCAAGGAAAACAATTCCCGCATCAATTTCCTGAGTGAAATCGGCGTCGGCTACCAATTCCCCAAGAACGACTGGCATCTCGCCCTGAAGTACCACCACATCTCTAATGCCGGCCTCGCTTCCGAAAACGCCGGCATCAACGGTGTCGGCCTGAGCGTCGGATACAAATTCTAAGATCGCCGCGCCCAGATTGGACACGCCCACCGAACTTCTGCCACCATCCCCGCCATGAATCATAAAGCCACCGGTAACCGGCCGCTAGTCACTGGTCACTAGCCACTACTCATGCTCGGCATCAGCGCCTGGGACTGGTTTACCCTCTTCCTCTACCTCGTCGGCGTCACCGCGATCGGCGTGTGGTCGGCGCGCAAAGTGCACAACACCACCGACTTCTTCATGGCCGGGCGACGCTTCGGCAAGCTCATGATGATCTCCTTCTCCTTCGGCGCCGGCACCAAGGCGGATGACGCGGTCGGTGTGGCCGCGAAAACGTACGTCAGCGGAATGTCCGGCATTTGGTATCAATGGCTGTGGCTTTTTTGCACGCCCTTCTATTGGCTAATCGCGCCCGTGTTCCGCCGGATGCGCGCCATCACCACCGGCGACTTCTTCGAGGCGCGATACGGCCCGAGCGTGACCGTCTTGTACGTGCTCGTCGGCATCCTGCAAATTACGGTAAACATCGGCGTCATGCTGCGCGGCTCGGCCGCCATCATCGAGTCCGTCTCCGGCGGTTCCATTTCCCAAGCTTGGGCCGTAACAATCATGACCGTGTTCTTCGTAATCTACGGTGTCGCCGGCGGGCTGGGCGCGGCTATCGTCACGGACTTTATTCAGGGCATCCTCACCATCGCGTTTTCCTTTATGGTGCTCCCGATAGCGCTGCACGCCGTTGGCGGCATGTCCGGCCTGCGCGGGCAAATTGCGGACCCGCACATGTTCAGCCTGGTCACGCCCGGCGAGATCAATCGGTTCCACATCGTCATGCTGGCTATCAACTCGCTGGTCGGGATCGTGACCCAACCCCACATGATGGGCGTGTGCGCGGCGGGTCGCTCGGAAATGAACGGACGCGTCGGCTTCGTCGGCGGCAATATCATGAAGCGGGTCTGCACCGTGGCCTGGATGCTGACCGGGCTGTGTGCCGTCGTGTTGTATCCCGGTCTCAAAGGTCCGGAAACGGACCTCGCGTACGGCAAAATGGCCCGCGATATTCTCCCCCAGATCGCGCCCGGCATGGTCGGAATCTTCCTGGCCGGCCTGCTCGCCTCGATTATGTCGTCCTGTGATGCGTTCATGGTTTCCTCTTCGGGTCTTTTCACGCAGAACATCTATCGGCGCCATCTGGCCCCGAACCGCACGGAGGCGCACTACCTCCAAGTCGGTCGCGTCGCGTCCGTCGTCATCGTCGCCGGCGGAATCGCTTTTGCGTTCTGGTTCAAGAACGTCGTGCACGGTCTCGAAACATTTTGGAAAATCATGGCCATGATGGGTGTCGCCTTCTGGCTGGGACTGTTCTGGCGCCGCATGACGCCCGCCGGCGCCTGGACCGCTACGCTGGTCGCGTTCGCCGTACTGCTGCTCACGAGTTCCGCGCCGTTCCAGGAGTTCGCGCGAGAAAAGCTGCCGGCCTGTATGCTGTGGGACGACCGATTCCGCATGTCGTGGCAA
The DNA here is from genome assembly GCA_016209895.1 of Candidatus Hydrogenedentota bacterium. Lineage (GTDB taxonomy): Bacteria > Hydrogenedentota > Hydrogenedentia > Hydrogenedentales > SLHB01 > JACQVH01. The sequence goes on from JACQVH010000053.1 coordinate 10,586, forward strand.
ATCTTCAGCTATCTGACGGCGGCGCTCATCTCAGGCGTCGTCGTTAGCGTCATTACACGGCCGATAGCCAAAGAACGCCTTGACCTGTTTTACCAATGCCTGCATACGCCATGCGCTCCCGGCGAGCCCGATGTTGCGCCGTTCACACTGCCGCCCGATGTGAAACCCTACCCCGTACGAAAGTTGATCCACCACCCGGATTTCGAAATTCCGTTCCCGAGCGCGATAAGCGTGCTGGGATTCGTGGTCGTCTGGCTGGTGGTCTTTGTGATGATCGCCTTCGTTTACTGGCTCGCACAACTTGGAGCCTGATTGCCCAGACCCGCTTCCGATGAAGCCGTAACATTGCCTCATCCGCATGACTTGTCCGATTGGTCCGACGTGTCCGACCCGTCAGACTGGTCCGAAAGGTCCGACGGGTCAGACTGGTCCGACCGGCCTGACCACGTCGAATTTGCCATCAGCTCGAACTCTTACTGACAAAGAAGAGTATCCTATGCTCTACGCATCTCCTTCATAGTAAATAAGTTATAGCTTGTACAAAAAAGCTCTTGACACGTGGAGGATAAAACGGTATAATCGCATGTGATTAGAGGCTAAACCATGATCTCAAGAACCGCTCTACACGCGATCCGCGCGCTCGTCGCCTTGGCACAACTCCCCGAAGGCACGTACTCGGGTGCGGTCGCCATCGCCAAAGATATCGGTGCACCCGAGAATTATCTTGGCAAACTGCTTCAAAGCCTGACCAAGGAAGGTCTGGTCATTTCGCAGAAGGGTATGGGCGGTGGATTCCGACTCGCACGGCCAGCACGCTCGATCTCGCTCTTTCACGTTGTCGAGCCGTTCGACCACGTGAGCCGTTACATCGGGTGTTTCCTGGGACGTGCGAAATGCTCCAGCGAAGCTCCCTGCACTGTCCACAACCGCTGGGAACACGTTCGAGACGCGTATTTACAGCTTCTATCCGAGACCACCATTGCGGATTTGCTGAGCCACCGTGAGCTGGAAGTACTGGCCGTGTAAATTTTTTTGGCGCAAATAAAGATAAAAATATGCTATTGGCCGGAATTGGCCGACAGCGCAAAGGAGAAAAACCATGAACGTCACCACCATTCTGAAGAACGAACATCGCGTCATCGAGCAAGTGCTCGTGTGCCTCGAACGCATTGCCCGGGACGCCGCCACCAACCAGAAGTTGGATGGCGCCGCGGCCAAAGATGCCATCGCATTTTTCCGCAACTTCGCAGACAAATGCCATCACGGGAAAGAAGAAGTTCATCTCTTCCCCGCGTTGGAAGACCGCGGCATGCCCAAGCAGGGCGGGCCGCTCGGCGTCATGCTCGACGAGCATACCCAGGGCCGCAGCCACGTCCGCGCCATGGACGACGCGATTGACGATGCCGCCAACGGCGACTCCGCTGCCATCCAGCAATTCGCGCGGCACGCCCAAGCCTACATCCTCCTGCTCGGCCAGCACATCCACAAAGAGGACCACTGCCTCTTCGCCATGGCTGATGGACTGTTGTCGGAAGCCGATCAACTGGCGCTCTTGAACACCTTCGAGCACGTCGAGCGCGATGAAATGGGGGAAGGCACACACGAAAAGTTTCACGCCATCGCTGATCAGTTGGCGGAAAAATACGGCGTCACCAAGGCCGAGGTCGTAAGTGAAGGCGGACACGCCCCCTTCACCTGCTCGCATCACCAGAAGCCGGCTCCAGCGGAAACCAACTGATCTACGCGAATTGAAATGAAAAGCAACGAGTTCTCAACACTGTCTTATTTGTCATTCTGAGCACAGCGAAGAATCTCACACACCCTAAACCCAGCCCTCGTGTCATTCTGAGCGCAGCGAAGAATCTCTTACACCTGAGACGTCGGTTTGCAAGACTCCTCGTCCCCTGGAACGTGGGACTCAGAATGACGCTAGCTAAAGAATGAGAGGAAATTCATGATCAGCAGAGGATTGAAGGCGTTCTTTCTGTTCTCATTGTTCGGCGCCATCGCCATTACCTTGGTCGGTGGCTGGTATACCCTCGAAGCCGCGCCGCCGTATCCGACCGAGACGGTGGACGATTCCGGCGCCGTGCTCAGCACCAAAGAGAACCTGCTCCAAGGCCAGATGGTCTGGCAGAAATACGGCCTGATGGACAACGGTTCGGTCTGGGGCCACGGCACGTATCGCGGAAATGACTACACCGCGACGACACTGCACCTCATCGGCCAGTTCATGCGGGCGCAATACGCTCAAGAGAAGTTCAACGGTCTTTACGAGAATCTCAGCGATGACCAGGAGGCGGCCGTAGACCGCGGTGTCATTCAGGAACTAAAGACGAACCGACTGGACCAAGACACTCTACGGTTGAGGCTCACCAAAGCCGAGGCCGTCGCGCTCACACGGGTGCGCGCCCATTGGGACCGCGTATTCTCGAAAGGCGACCTGCCGACCGCCGTGTCGCCGAACGTCATCAAGGCCGCCGAAGAGCGGCAAAACCTCGCCGACTTCTTCTTCTGGACAGCGTGGGCAGCCGGTACGTTGCGCCCCGGAAAGGCACTCACCTACACGAACAATTGGCCGCCGGACCGCAGCGTCGGCAACGAGATTGCCCCCGAAGCCGTCGTGTGGTCCATCGCTTCCCTGCTCGGCCTGATGGTAGCGCTGGGTGGCGCCATCCTGTTCTTTTTCAAAGGCAACTTCGATAAAGACCTCACGGGCATGGAACTCGACGACCGCGTAGGCGAGAAACTGATCAATCTGCCCATCACCTCCAGCCAACGCAAGACCGCCAAGTACTTCCTTGTGGTGATGCTGCTGTTCTTCCTGCAACTCATGCAGGGCGGGTTGCTCGCCCACTACACGGTGCATCCCGGAGAGTTCTACGGCATCAAGGCCGTCTCCGACCATGTCCCCTATAACTGGCCCAAGTCCTGGCACCTTCAACTCGCCATCTTCTGGATCGCCACCGCCTGGGTCGGCGCCGCCATTTACCTCGCGCCGATCGCGGGACGCAAGGAACCCCGGTGGCAAGGCCTGCTCGTGGACGTTCTGTTCGGGGCCGTCGTATTCGTCGTAGCCGGTTCGCTGCTGGGCAGCTTTCTCGGCGTGAAGGGCCTCGCCGGAAAACATTGGTTCTGGATCGGCCACCAAGGTTGGGAATTCCTCGAGTCGGGACGGCTCTGGCAGATTCTCCTGCTGGTCGGCCTGGTCATCTGGCTCTACATCGTGGCGCGCGCCATCATTAGCAACTTTGGTAAAGGCCAGGACCGCTGGGGGACCGTGCCCTTCTATACTTACTCCGCCATTGCTATCGTTTCGTTCTTCGCGTTCGGCCTTTTCTACTCGCCGCGCACCCACATTACCATCGCCGATTTCTGGCGCTGGTGGGTCGTGCACACCTGGGTAGAAGGCATTTTCGAGTTCTTCGCCGCCGCCGCGATGGCCTACGTCGTCACCACGCTCGGCCTCGCCCCGAAGCAGAAAGCGCTTCGCGCCGCCTACCTCACCGCCAGCTTGGCCATGTTCAGCGGCATCATCGGCGTCGGCCACCACTACTACTGGTTCGGCGACCCGGACCTGTGGCTCGCGCTCGGCGGCGTGGTCTCGACCATGGAGCCCGTGCCCATCATCCTGCTGCTCGTCAAGGTGGCCCTCGACGCGCGCCACTCGCCCGCCGCAAATGAGTCGTTCCCGTATAAGTGGCCCGTGATGTTCATGGGCGCTTCGTCGGCGTGGGCGTTCCTCGGCGCGGGCGTGTTCGGTTTCATCATCACGACGCCGATGGTGAATTACTACGAGCACTCGACGTACCTGACCATGAACCACGGCCACACCGCGCTGTTCGGCACCTACGGCATGCTGGCCATCGGCCTGATGTTGTTTGCCCTTCGCGGTCTCATCGAGCCGAAGCATTGGAACAATACGCTCTTGAAACTCGGATTCATCGGCACCAACTTCGGCCTGCTCCTGATGGCCCTCTTCACCCTGATGCCGGTCGGCTTCATGCAGGCGTGGGACTCCTTCGAAAATGGCCTGTGGCACGCCCGCAGCCCCGAGTTCTACAACCTGCCGCTCGTGAGATTCATCGGCCAGTGGCGTCTCATCCCCGACTTGATCATCATCGCTGGCGCGCTCTGCCTGGTCCTGTTTGTGATACGCGCCATGCGACACCTGAAACCCGCGACTGTCGCCGAAGAAGAGCTAATCCTGATCCCCGACGCCGAGCACAAGCCCGGCAGAATCCCCGCGTCCCGCGCCGCCTAAAGCCTAACTTTCGCAATCTCGACGACGCGTTCGATGTAGCGCCCGCCCTCTGCGGCGGGCGCAACCCCCAAGCACCCAGGGCGGCCTACCCCAGGCCGCCCTCCGCATTTCTTGGAGCCTCCAATCCCTGGGACTTGTGGTCGCGGCCACCATCTCCAAAGCCTAGCCCCTTCGTCATGTTGACCGCACTCGGGGAGGGGACTAGAATCTTTCCTTGGGTCGGCGCTGGGGTGCGGAGGATGTCGCGATGAAACGGTATAGTTTTGGTACCTTCCTGGTGGATGAATCCAATCGCGAGGCGCTTCAACTCTGCCAGGATATCGCCAATCTTCAACCGGTATCGCCCATGCCCCTGGTGCTCGTGGGCGACGAAGGTTGCGGCAAGACCCATCTCCTCTACTCGATTGTCAACCGCGTGCGGGCGGCTTCGGGAAGAACCGGACTCGCCTATGTAACCGCGCACGATTTTCCGGACCAAGTCCGCGCCCTCATTGACGATCCTTCTCCGGTCGAACGCGCGCCGAACGCCATTCTGCTCGTGGACCAGTTGGACCAATTCGTGAATCTCGTCGCCGAACTCGAAGCGGTGGTTCGAATCTTCTTGGAAAACAATCAGTACGTGGTCCTGGCCACCAAGACCCACCCGGGCCGGCTGACCCGATTAACGCCGCGGTTGCGAAACCTGCTCGCCTCCGGGCGCAATGTGACCATCTTTTCCCAAGATGCGCAGTGCCAACTCGAACTCGCCAAGCGGGAAGCGCGGCTTGAAGCCGAGGAACGACTCGCCCAACAACAGGAAGAGATCGTGCGGTTGCGAGAAGCGCTAGACCTGAGGCTGAAGGCGGTAGGCCGCAGGCCGGAGGAAGCGACCATGGCGCGGGTCGAGTCACTCGAGCCGGCGATGCCGCCCCAGGACGAACCCGACATATCGAGCGTGGACTCGATGCGTCGGGAACTCGAGGCGGAACGGGCGGCGAAGATTCAATCGCAGACGGAGATCGAATGCCTTGAACGCGAATGTGCCGAGCTACGCGGGCAGTTGGAGGCGGCCCACGCCGAGCGTGACCGCGCCCGTGACCAAGCCGACCGGATGCTCGAACGCGCCGAAAAATTGGTCGCTCTCATCGAGGCCGGCAAGCAACGGTTTGCCGAGTCGGACCAGCAACAGCGTCGTCACATCCAGGAACTGGAGGCGCTATTTGCGCAGGGCGGCGCGGCCGCCATTTCGGCCGTGGACCTGAATGCGGCGGAACGAACGAAACCGGCGGCCGTGGCGGAATGCGAGGAAATCCGTCGCGAAGCCGCGGCCCAAGTCGCCCGCGCCCAGGCCCGGGCCGGGGAGCTCGAAGAACGGTTGACTCGGTTGCGCGCGGTATTGAACTTGTCGCGAAGTACCGGAACGCAGGTGGCGGCTCAGCTCGGCGGATTGCATGAACAATTCGCCGCCGCCGCCGAGACGCTTGCCGAATTGGCGGGCGAGTTGACTTCCGTCGCCCAGGCCGCGGAAGCCGGGCGGCTCGATCCCGAACGCGCCGAGACGTGGGGCCGAGTCGAGGGGCTTGCCGAATTACTGGGACCGACCACGGACGGTCTTGCCATCGCGACCGTTGGCGCACCCGAACCGGCGCGCGAGGCGACGCGCTTCGAGGCGCCGTCCGGGAATAGCGGAAACGTGGCGGCGCTTTCCGTTACGGAGCCGGCTGAATTGCCGAGAGACGAGAACCTTGCCGCAGGCCCACAATCAATGCGCAATCTGATTGAATCCGAATTGGAGGTGGACGCGATCCGCGCGTCCCCTGACAACGACCGGCTGGTCCTCGATGACCTACACCTATTCGACGCGTTTTCCGTCCCGGCCGCGCCGGTTCAGCCGTTGCCTAAGCTGAGCTCGTTGCAAGAGGATTCGGACCCATCCATCTAAGCGAATGCGAGACTCGAAGGACACTCCCGCCACGCCCGCCGGCTTTCCTGAGCACATCCTCGAACTGTTTCAGGTCATTCACCCATTAGACCGCATCGCCCGGGCCGGCTACGTCTTGCGCGGGGTGCCGGAACCCGAATCGGTCGCGGCGCATTCCCATTTCGTGGCGCTACTGACCTTGTTGTTCGTCGAGGAGTATCCGGAGCAATTCAACCACGAGAAGGCGTTGGCGATGGCCTTGATCCACGACCTGTCCGAGGCCCGCCTCATGGACATTCCCATGCCCAGCAGCATGGCCTATCTTCGCGAGGCCAAAGACGCCGCCGAACAAGCGATCATTGAAGAGTTGCTGCAGGGATTTCCCCGCCGATTTGCGGAGTACCATCGGGAATTGCTCGCGGCATCCAGTCCGGAGGCAAGACTGGTCCGGGGACTGGACAAGGCGCAAATGATGGTCAAGGTACTTTGTTACGACCGGGAACATCGGGGGTACTTGGACGAATTCTGGAAGAATCCTCACAACTTCAACGACTTCGGCGTGCCGAGCGTTTCCAATCTCTTCGATGCCATCTGTCGGCACGCCGGGCGACCTCGGCCCCAGTAGGACTTCTATCGCATCCGCACACTGCCTTGGACCTTGGTGGACGTGGTGCGCGCTTGAAGCATAAGTTGGCGTTTGCTACTCAGTGACAAAAAATGTCGTTTGCCAACGTGTTTGGTCCAAAAATGTAGCACTCGAGCCCCGTGCCCAAAAGCCGTGAAAACGTCATAGTATGCTGGAAACAAATGGGTTACAAGTATGCGTCCAGTCTTGGCATGGTTGTTGCCCATTATCTTCGTTGCTGCTTGGCCGAGTGTGCCTGCGCAGCGGTTGGAGTTGGAAAGCCAAACAATTTGGAGGGTATGTGTATGAAGAAGAGTGGTTTCACTTTGATCGAGTTGATGATTGTGGTGGCGATTATTGCCATCATCGCAGCCATCGCCGTGCCGCAGTTGTTGCGCAACCGAATCACGGCTAACGAAACGTCGGCACTGGGCGCGATGCGCACCATTGCCACGGCGGAACAGTCGTTTCAATCGGCCGCCCTGCTCGATTCGAACAGTGACGGCCAGGGTGAGTACACGAATCTCGGGACGCTTTTCGCGCCACCGTCGGGCAGCCCCCCGTTCGTTGACTCACAATTGGGCGGCGGCCTGAAGCACGGCTATACTTTTGTGGCAACGCCGGGTACCGCGTCTCCGCCCACGTACTCGGCTACGGGGACTCCTCAAGCCGCCAACCAGGGCATTCGAAACTTCTTCGTAGACGAGAGTGGTGTGGTACGGTTTGCCAATGGCGCCGCGGCCACCTCTGCTTCGCCTTCGATATAAACTGACAGTAGTATCCCCATCCAGTGCGCGGCGGGCCGTCCAGCCCGCCGCGCGGTTTTTTTCAAGGAAGTTCCGAGTAGGGCGGGCGAAGTCCCGAAACCCTGCTCCAGAGGAAGGCTACGACCGTGACGAGCAGGGCGAGCGAGCTCGCTGCCAGGCCGAACTTCACGCTGAGCGGCTCATAGCGAAATTCTACGCGCCTTGCCCCCGTCTCCACGCGCACTCCTCGGAGGAATCCCGCAATCGAGTGTACCGGCCGTTCCGTACCGTCAACGAAGGCCCGCCATCCGGGATAGTTTTGGTCGGTGAGAATCAGTGTGCCGGCCGCGTCAGCCGGTAGAGAAATGACCACCTGATTGCGCGCGTAGTTCTCGATTACGGCCGGCGAAGCCCGGCCCGCCCGCGCCGCGGTCAACGATTCCAGATCGGGGACGCGGGTATCCGGAACGACGAAGGCGCGCGGCCACGCGGCGGGATTGCGATACACGGTAAAGTTGCCGGTATTCGTCACTCTTTCGAGCGAGGCCTGCGGGGGCATCGCGCTCGGAGTGGCGAAGAGTTCACATCCCAAGCCGGCAATTATGTAGTCCACACCAAGCACGTCGAAAGCCTCCTGCGCGTGAGTCTCAAGTCCCAAGCCGCCCCACAGACCCACCGGCGGAGTCGAGCCCGCGTCGGCGAGCTCAAGGCGGCGCAGGCGGTAGGGCCGGACGAACTCCCAGAAACCGCGAGGCATATACGGCGAGTAGCCGTTGATGCACGGCGCGCCCGTTAACGCGCCCAGTTTCGGCACGCGGCGTCCATCCGGCAGGGCAAAATCGGCGTAGATGCGATTCCCGCTCCGGAGATAGGGCCGCAGACTATCCGGAATGCCCGGCAGGTCAACTCCTCGTGGCAGATTGACAGCGCGAAGATCGTAGCATAACAACGCGAGACCGACTTGGCCTGCCAGCAGGATCACAGGCGTGCCCCGAACTCCCAATCTACACGACGCTCGCACCCGTCCGAGCCACGCGATACCAGCGGCGCCGGCGACCGTGACCAACGCGACCCACGAGGCGACGTCGGAAACGTACTTGGCCAACGTGAGGACGGCTAGCAGCGCCACGGTCAGGAGGACTAGCAGCCGCAGCCGGACGCATCCGGTCTCATCGGTGCGCGCCAAGTCTTCGCTCAAACGGTGGGCCCCGATGCCGGCCAGCACGCCCACGGAAAAGACGAAGAAGGGCATGAAGCGCACGGGCGCGCGAAACCAGCCGCCGGTGGGCGCCCAATAGAGCAACCGGGACGCCCAGGCGCCGTCGCCCATGAGCAGACCGAACAGGAAGACGGCGGAGATGCCGAAGAACACGGCGTCCGACCGCCATTTTGTGAGCGCATAAATTGAGGCGAGTAAAGGTACGATGCCGAGGAAATACAGGCTGGGCTCGCCGGCCAGCACCATTATGAGGCGGAGCAATTCGCCCGCGTTCTCCACGCCGCCGCGCACGACCTCTTCGTAGGGCAAGGGGCCGGGCGGACGAACGCTCTGCCAAGAGGCTTCCAGAGCCGGGAGGAACTGAATCCCGACCAACGCCAGCGCCAGGACACCCGCGGATATCGCCGCCGCTGCACGCGACGCGAAGTCTCGACAGGTTCTTCCATCGGCCCGATGCAAATACAACCTCATCAATCCGTAGGGAACGAGCCACAGCGCCGTGCGCGCAACCACCTCGATCTCGCCGGCCAGGAACTGCAGCGCCAGGACGCCGGCAAGAGCCAGCGTACGGTGAACGCCGGGACGTTCCAGAAGGCGGTCCGTCAGCAGGAAGATGAGCGGGAGGTATGTGGCGGAACGAAACTCGTCGGGACAAGTCAGCATCCGGACGGTCGCCCAGCCGCTGAAGGCGACCGTGGCCCCGCCAAATGCGGCCGACGCCCTCGAGGTTCTCAAGCCGCGGTGCAGGTACAGGTAGGTGAATAGCGCCAATGCCGAACCATGAATGAGGGCGCTGACCAAGTGTGCCGTATCCAATGGGAGCAACGCGTAGAGGAGATTCAGCGGGTACAAAGGCCCATATTCCATGGTCGCGAGCATGGGCATGCCCGCAAACTCATAGGGGTTCCAAAGGGGCCACTCGCCGTCCTTCAAAGCGTCCAGCGAGAACTGCAGATTCGGGAGATAGTAGCGAAGCACGTCCCCGACGGCATCGGTGGCTTGGGCCGGCCGGTCCCACCACACACGATACAGCCAGAAGACCGAGAAGGTCAGTATCAGGAGCAGCGGCGCCAGGCGCTGCAATCTGCTTTGGGACTCGCCGCAACGCGCCCCGTCCGACCGATCGGACCCGTCTGAGGTGTCCGAGGCCAATTCGCGCGCCGGCTCGCTACCGGGCGGCGCCGGCCGACTGGACCCGCTGGCGCAAATCTCGTTCAAGCTTCGCGATTTCCGACCGATATTGATTGGCCAGCAGCGTCCGCAGCGTCTCCTCGTCGAGTTGGCGTGCCGATCCGGTAGCGAGGCGCCGGAGGTCGCTTGCCGTGCTGCTGCCGCTGAAGGTTTCCGCGTTGCGCACGAGTTCGCCCTTGACGTCCCGCATAAGAGTCGCCACGTTGTTCAAACCGGCTCGCGCGGCGTGGTTCTCAGCGGCAAATTCATCGGGGACGCTTTTGTATAAGATCTCCACTTGACGGAGCGTAGCCAAAGCTTGCGCGTAATTGCGGCGGAGGCGCTGCTGCTCGGCCTGCGTCTCGAGGGTCTTGGCTTGTTCAATCGCCTGGCGGGCCGTCTCGAGCCGGGCATCGCGATCCCCAATCATCCGCTGGGCCTCGAGCAGTTTCTCCTGCGCCGCCGCGTGCAACTTGTCCACTTCCGCAGCGCGCGCAAAGGCGTCCCGGGCTTGTTCGAGCTCGTTGCGGACCAGCGCCTCGTCACCCACGCGCACATAGTAGCCGCTGATCTTCTCGATCACGTCGCGCCGGTTCGGCTCGGCGGCCACGACCGCCTCGTATTCTTTGATACCCCGATCGAATTCTCCGTATTCGAAAAACATATCGCCGATCCGGTTGCGCAATTCGGGAGTCTGCGCGGGCATTCCGGCGAGTCGCGCGTACGCGGCGTCAATCTCCTGTCGGTGGTGCCGGGACAAATAGAATTTGAGTGAGTCCACCACGTAGTCGCGCATCTGGCTGTCCGCGATATTGGCGACCACGACGTTACCGGTCAAGATGGTGTGCCATACGTCCGCCACCGCGTTGACGGAGCGGCTGGCGTCCTCGGCCAAGGCTGCGCCCGCCACGCCCTTGAATCCGAGACCGGTCTGGTAGTCTTTCACGATCAAGTCTTCGCGGGTCTGCGCCTCGCGCTGCACCCGCGGAAAATAAGCGGCCGGCTCGACCTGCCGCCGTGCCGCGGTTTTCAACTCGGTGCGGCCGATGTTTTCCTCGACATCCGCGTAATACAAATTGCGATAGGTCGGATTCCCACGCGCCAGCGGCGCGGTCGCCTGCGCGACCAATTTGCCGAGAACGCCGAGCCGGTAGGCGAAATAGGGATCAATCCGTTGCGAGCGCATGGCCTGAAGCAGATACATCTCGGCCTCGATCGCGCCGGCCGGATCGCGTTCGGCGTCCGGATACTGTACGCGGACCGTCTCTGAGGAAACACTCGCGCCGTTGCGGAGATCTCGTTCAAGATTGACTAAGGGAATGTTGGCTTCTTTGGAGGTCATGCGAGCGGCCGTCAGCACCACCGCCAACTGCGCCCGCGGCCCCCATGCCCATCCCGGCAAGCCCAGAAACGCCGTACATAGCAACACCGTTAGAATAGTCGTCCTGGTCTTCATGAAGCTTCCCTCCGCGCCGTGCTCAATGACTGCGCTGAAGGCTCACCTTCCTCGGTGAGCGTCTGTTTCAATTGGGTCACGAGTTGCTCAATCTCTTCTGCGCGGGTGCCGGCCCGGTCCGGACCGACGAGTTCGAGATAGCGCTCGAGCTCGCGCAGGCCTTCCGAGAAGACCTGTCGCCGAACCAAAAGCAGCCCGCTTTCCAGGTGCGCCGACGCGTACGTCGGGTCCGCCACGATTGCCGCTTTGTACGCTTCTTGCGCCTGAGTCGCGTCCCCGGCCGCGGAAAGTACGCGACCACGCAACGTATTTAGTATCGCCGCGTCCGCATCGAGCTGCTGGGCTCGGTCCAGCGCCTGGCGGGCCCGGTCCGCATTGCCCTGGCCGAGATAGATTTGCGCCGACTGCAGCGCCGCGCGGCCGGCGTAGGGACCGCCGCCCTGGACCAGCGCCTCGAAGTCCAGCAGGGCTTCCGCCGTCAAACCCTGCGCCTGCAAACACACGGCGCGATAAAAAGCCACGGTCGGATTGGACGCGCCGCCGGTACCGGCCTGGTTCAAATACTCTTGCGCTTCGCGGAATCGCCCCTCGCCGATAAGAAGCAAGGCCAACCGCGTTGCGGCTTGGGCCGCCACGTTGGTTTGACCCCTAATCGCGTCCGCGAGTGTCTGGGAGGCTCCCGCCGTGTCGCCTTTCATGCTCGCCGCCGTGCCGAGTGCGGCCAAGACATCCCCATTCCCCGGACTCGCCTGCAACGCCTGCTGGAGATGCTGCGCCGCCGCGGCAAGGTTGTTCCCCAGCGCCTCCGCGATACCAAGACTGAGACGCATTTCGACGTTTGCCGAATCCAGCGTCAGGGCCTTCCCCAGGGCTTCGACCTGGCCGGGCAAATCGTCTTTGGTCCCGCGGGCTAATGCGAGCAAATGCCAGGACCGGGCATCCTGGGGGTTCTGCTTCACCAACCGCTCCAACAGCGCAATTTCCCGGTCCCGGGTACCTTCATTCTTCTGGGCCGCGAGGCATACCACCGCCGACAAGGCCGCGTCCGCGTTGTTCGGGTCCAGTTGTGAAGCCGTTTCAAAGGAAGCGGCCGCAGCCGGCAGTTGGTTGGTGGCTAACTGCAGCTTACCCAACTCGAAGTAAGCCGCGGGATTCGAGGTGTTCTTTGCTACGTAATTCTCCAGAAGGCTGGTAGCTTCGAGAAGCTTTCCATCGGCGCTGAGGCGCATCGCGCGTTGCACGGGATCTCGACTCATGGTCAACATGGCATAGCCGATTCCGGCAAGCAACAACACGAACAAGGTAGCCGCCGCGCCCACCAGCCACGGCGTTCGACTGCCCGCTTGGACCGCCGCGGCGCGTTCCTGCGCCACCTTTTGTCCGGTCAACAAGTTCGTGCCGCAGGCCACGCAAATAATGTCGCTCTCCTGCACCAGGGCGTGGCAACTGGGACAGGTCTGGCGCCGTTTGCGCTCCCCGACGCCCCGAGGCGCGCCCCCTTTCTGAAGATATCCCCCGCAATGGGGGCAGTTGTCGAGCTTGGGATCGGCCAGCTTGCCGCAGTACGGACAGTTGATCATCGCCGCCATGCGATTCACCCTACCTTTCTGCGCCTGCGAAACGCGGTCCGAATAACGTAGGCTGCGTCAATATTCCAAAAGGATTGTATCATTTGCCCGCCGCGCTAGTCCTGCCGGGGAAAAGGCGCCTGACACCCTCGGCAAACGGAAGCGTCCAGTCCGTTGCGCGCGCCGCACTTGGGACACTTCTTCCAGAAGAGCGCCGGCACGCTGATCAGCAACATAAGTCCAATCACCCCCAGCATGATCGCCAAATACATAGTCCGATTCGGGCAAACGCAGGCCCATCCTTTACCCGTTCACGACGCGCCCGAAAAACCGCCGGCACGACACACTCAATTCCTCAAACCCGAGTGTACCCGCCGCCGTTTTCCCTGAATTGATAATGCTTCGATTGTAGAAAGATTCCGTCCAATCTGTCAACAAACTTCCGCGCCAAATATAAGGCATGGGCACGCGCGGTGTTCACACTTGTCGCGCCTTTCTCGAATTTCTACAACTCCTTCAGATTGAAATCCTCCACCGTGATACGATCCTTCACCCGCCCGCTGATTCGGCCGAGGTCAGTTAACGCTTGCGCCACAAGTTTGTCGCCCGCCCCGGCCCCTACATAGGTGGCGACCAGACCGCCATAGCCGCCCGCCGCCGCGCCTTGCACCGTCGGGAAATACAAGTGGAAACCGTTGGCGTATCCGCACAAAAGCGTATGTGGCACCGCTGATTTCGACTTGAGATCAAGTTGAAATTGGACAAACAATTCGCCGGGCATAAACGCCAGGCCAATATCCCGCCCGATCACTAGCGTTACGAGTGGCACCGATAGGTCGGGGGTCAGGACCGACTGCATGGCATCGAACCGCGGACCATAAGCGCGCCGGAATACGTCTTGAATATCCGGCCGGGTGAAATCAAAGCGCGTACCGATCTCCACGGCGCTCTCGTAATACGCCAAGACCGGCTCCGCCAGGGGCTGGGTCGGTATCGCTTTCAGCGCGGCGAGCACACCGTCGGCGCACTCTTTCCCGACCGCGTGCATGGATTCGATGCCGCCTTCCGGCAAAGGCGTTTTATCGAGATACGGGTTGATGTCGCCGCAACCCCCTTGCACGTAGAAACATTCGGCTCCGGTCGCCGCTTTAACCAGCCGCGCCATGTGGCCGGCGAAGTCCGACGTATATTGGACGTTGTCCGCACCGAGGACTACCGGGTGGCAAGCGAAATGGACCAGGGTCGCGAGTGGTTTCCCTTGGGCGTCGTCGAGTTTGATGAGCGTTGCTTCGTGATCAAGCGGCGAGGTTGGGACGCGCTTCTCATTGCGCCACAGCATGTAACATTCGCCGTCTTTGATCACGCGCCGGTTGTGGCTGATATCCAGGGTAGCATGGCCAATCCCCACGCGCGCTTCGGTAAGGCGGCCGGCCGCTTCTTCGAGCGCCTCGATAATCCCCTTTTCGATACGGAGCACGTGCGGCGCGTCGTCGGACTCCATAATCGGCCCGCCGTGCGTGTGCGTCGCCGAGAAGATGACCTTATCAATTCCCGCCTTCTCGGCTTCGGCGCGAATGCGCTCCATCACCGGCTCGGTGGGCACACGGCCCAACTCCAACACCACCCACCCGATCGTCCGGTCGGTGTTGCGGAACACGAGCGCCCGCGCCATCAACGGGTCCAGCACGCCGCTCGACGCTTCCTTGCGGTCGCTATAGCCCCACATCTTCACGCCCGGATCGGGTGTGACCTCGCGCGCGGCGACGCCGACTAACAACCCATTCATCGCCGCTTTCTCCTCGCTACCCGCGCCCAGCACGCCGGCCATGGCGGTCACGGCCGCCGACGTCTTCAGAAAAGTCCTCCGCGTCAGTTCTTGCATAGACGAGCCTCCTTTCGGAATTTTCGCCGCCATCATACCAGAAGAAAGCAATGCCCGTCGCGCCCCCGATGAACGACCAATAACAAAGGAAGAAGGGCAGTAACTCGCGCTCGCCGCCCGCAGGGAAGGCTGGTCTACAGCCTGCGGCCTACAGCCTCTCTCTCCACTCCCTCCCCGCCTCAGGCGCATTCCCCAATCCGCAATCCGCGATCCGTCTCCGCCCCTCCCCCCGTCTACGGGGGGAATCAAAGGGGGGGCAATTCCGCACTCCACACTTGTCCGCCTCTGGAGGATTCCCCACCCCCTTACGCGCACACGACAAACCACGCCCTCGCCAATGGCCTGGTTCGTAGTGACGCCGTCAGGCGTTTTCCGTGAAACGCCTACGGTCTACAGCCTGCAGCCTACGGTCTACAGCCTCCAGCCTCTCTCTCCACTCCCTTCCCCGCCCGCAACGCTGTCCCACGAAACGAGCGTTCAACCACGAATCATACGAATCAAACGAATTGACCGCAGGGAGATTCCTGCGAAACAAAAAGAGATATCGTCGCCAAATCCGACGGAATTCGCCTAACACGAAGTTCAGCGAGATTTCCAGGATTGCGGCACGAAGGTGTAGCAACCGGTTGGCGCTGCGGACCGATAGTGGGAACCCCATCTTCCAATCCTTCAGCTATCTCCGGCACGACTTCGCACCAGCCGGCGTGCCAGTCGCCGATTGCTCATCTGAACCCGTTTCCCCGCATTTTGACTGCCCATAATCTGTGGCATATATTGCGTTCATCGGCGACCAATAGAGACCGTTGTGTCGTGCTTTATTCTTCAGGGACGCCGATTAAAGAGGAGGATACACATGGCGTCCAAGACCGTGAGCTTTACCCACACGGGTGTATCCAAGCTCCCCAAAGACAAGCCGGTTATTTGCAAGATTCAAACCGATTCCGGCAAGACAATCTACGTTGGTACGGCAAAGCGCGGACGCGTCCAAGATCGGATTCTCGAACATCTCACCAACGCCGACGTTGCTGGATCAAAAGTGCAAATCGAGCAGATGCCCTCCATCGAAGACGCTCGCAAGACGGAACAAAGGATCATTGCCCGGGTACAACCCAAGTATAATGAACAGGGGAAATGATACCGCTGGTTCCGGTTCAACGGGAATCGTCACTTGCTACACTAAGCACCAATTCTGCGTATACGATGAACCCGCAAAGATAGCCGCGTTGGTCAGCACATGTTCTCGTAAATGAGTGGGGCGATTATGGCGCCGGATGGGGAAAAAGCAGACGCAACTACCACACTCTCGGGCCCGCAAAAGGGTGATTTCATAGCGCCGCCGCCGGTCTCGGACACGGACGAGCGTGTGGACGCCGTGCATTACGTGGGCGACATCGTCGCCGACTTCTTCTGCGGCGGTGGCACGACTGCGGCGGTCGCGCAGCGGTCGGGTCGGCGTTGGATTGCATTTGATCAGTCGCGGGTGGCCGCGGCCATCACCATGGCGCGAATCGCCTGCAAAGTGCAGGATGACATGGGCGGCGAAGGACTTTGGGCCGGAGAGGTGGACGTAAAGTGAGTGCTGTTGCGAGGTTTGAGTGGGTGAATCCAAGCTGTCTCAAGGAAGCCCGAGAACGACTTCGCCTAGCTCGCGAGGACGTCGTCGATCAAGCAAAGCATCTCGGCGACGAATACGAGGGGATCACGCCAAGGGCCTTGGAATTGTGGGAGGCAGGTACCAAGGAGCCGGAACTCCGCCACTTGGAGGCGCTTTCGCAGATTTACGTCTGCCCGGTGGGTTGGTTCTTTCTTCCGAGTGTTCCAGCCGAGCCTTTTGCGCTCGATTTCCGTGGCGTAGCTCCAGGGGCGAAGGTTGGCGGGCGCGGTATGCAGACACTTTCAAGATTCCTCGAACTCGCGGACTGGGCCGAGGAGCTGGCGATCCAAACCAGCCAATTCATCGCCACCCGCATCGGACAGACCAGCCTACAAGATGAAATGTCCGAACTGGTGGCGGCTGAACGACGAAGACTTGGTTTTGATGCACGTATTCGCTCAACGTGGCATAGCAGCGATGACGCATTCGATTGGTGGCGGCATCAAATCGAAGATTTGGGCATTTTCTGCTTTGTAATGCGCTTGCCTACCAGTGAGGTGCGCGGCGCTTCGTACTGGGGTAAGCGTGGAGCGGCGTTTATCCTGGTCAACAGTGAGGATGCCGAGGCCGCCACTGGACGAACCTTTACACTGCTGCACGAGTACGCGCACCTCATGCTCCACGAGAATCTCGTATGCGACTTCAGAGGTTCGAAAAACGGTGCCAAAATAGAACGGTTTGCCAACGGATTTGCCGCCGCGATGCTATTGGACCGTTCCGAATTGAGTGCAAGCCTTAAAGAGCTTGACGCTACCCAGTTTCGAAGCCAATGGGGGGACGCCATGCTGGACCGGATTCGTGAGCCATTCCGAGTCAGCCGTGATGTCGTCGCCATTTATCTGGAAGAACTCGGACTGGCCCCCAAAGGACTATACAACGAGAGGCGCGGCGTATGGTCAAAACGCAAGGCATTTGGAAGATCTGCCGCTGGCCGCGTTGGCCGTAATCTGACGGCGCAACGGTTGAGGATGGTCGGAAACACGCTTGCCAAAGTTCTTTCTTCAAAGCAGGCCGAAGCTACCTTGTCCGCTCTTGACCTTGCAGAAGTCTTGGATGTCAAGGTCGAAAGAGTTCCCGCCGTTCTGCAAGCCTTTAGACACGCTGGAGGCCATGGGTGACGGTTGATCACTCGAACCCGATCTATTGTCTCGACGCGGATGCATTGATCAACATTCAGATGTACTATCCGGAGGCGCTCAAACAACTCAATCGTTATGCCAAAGATGGCAAGGTCGTAATACCGGAGGGTGTCTACCGGGAGATTTGCCGAAAGAGCGATCGACTAAACACCATGGTGCAGGCTTGGCATGAAAAACATAGCGCGGTCATTCGGCTTGACACGCCAACGCTTCGTGTGGAATTGGCCCGTATGGAGGGGTCTTACGGCGAGAAAATCAACTTGGGCAAACAGCGGAGGAAGGGTTTTTGGTCGAGCAGAAGCGGTAAACTTTCAGCGGATTCCCAAGTCGTGGCGGTGTGCAAGATAAACAAGTACATTGCCGTAAGCAACGTCTCAAAGGCCAAGCGTTGCTCTTCGAGTAGCTGACTTATGTTTAATCAATTTGCTCGATATGGAGTGTATCCTGGCCACGGTGTAACAAAAGTCCGTCACCGGGCAAATCTCACTGGGTTCTCTGCTCACGCGGTCGGTCAAACGCCTTGCGCGGGGGGGGTCTCGGGTAGCCACAGGGGTCGAAAAGATTTTCCGCGCTTTAGCTTGGTGACGAGGGCGATTTGGCCGACGTGTTCGGAGAAGTGGCGTTCGGTTTCGTAGATGGCCGTTAGGCGGGTCACGGGGAAGTCCTGTATCACGAGGGGGTCGGTTAGTTTCGCAGGGTCCATCGCTTCGATTGTCGACAGGGCCGTCTGAACCGTTTCGTTTATGAGTGAAAGAAGTTCCGCCTTGGTCAGGGCCGGTCGGTCGTCAAACTCGCGGTGTCGGTCGCGGGCATTGGCGTGTCCTCGGGCGACGGAGGTCATCCATTGGCCGATGTTGCCGCAGAGATGGATGATAAGGTTGCCGATGCTGTTGCAGCCTTCGGCGGGATGCCACCAGTATACCGGAGCGGGGATTCGTTTTGAACTACTGCGTGTGTGACGACGAATCACACGAATCGGACGAATCGGGAACGCTGGAACGCCGAAAAACAGCGCGTAGTTTTTTGTAGCGCCGCGGTTTTGGAGTGCGGGCGCTTGCTCCCGCTTTACCTGAGCGAGCTTGCTCGCGACCGGAGTCATTTGGCTATGGGTACGGGGAGCAAGTTCCCCTTGGAAAAGCGGCAGCAAGCTCCCGCAGTCCAAAGAGTGTGCGTCGGATGATTTGGTGTAAACCAAGGTGTAAACCGAAACCGGGTAAACCGGGGACCTTACCCTGAATTTCATGCTCATTACTCGGCGGAGCGCACGCTGTCCGACACCCGAACACCGCCCTCTTACCCCGGTCAATCCGTTCATCCACGCTGAAGCCTGTCCCGCAACCCAAAGAACACAAAGGACCGCTGCTTCGCGGTAACTCACTCTGCACTTGTCCGCCTTTGGAGGATTCCGCTCTTGTCCGCCTCTGGAGGATTCCCACAGTCCTCTCTACAGTTTCTGACGAAATTGCAGAGAATCTTTTGCCCTTTTCAAGCGGCCGCCTGTACTGCAATCTATCGAGTTCTTGTTTTTTTGCGAAGATTTCTTGCGCAAGGTACAGCAAACAAACGTGTTATGACTGGCATTTCTTGGTGCCCTTCGTGCCTTGGTGGTTCATGCTTTATCCGAATCGCGGCCTTGGCCGCGCGAGGTTCGTTAGTGTCATTCGTGTGATTCGTGGTTACACAAATTTGGTTGCGGCCTTTGACCGCGCTGGGTAATTTTCGTCCTTTTGGCCTTTATAGCACGCCGAGTGCAACGCCCGGGGCTATATATATAGGGAGACTTTTCATCGTGGACCGTCAAAAAGCATTCCCGAGACCAGCCGACACTCGGACACGGGGCCATCTGCCTCGGTGTCCGTCCGCTCCGATCCGCGTCGCCCTGTCTCCGTCCATGTCCGTCCGTGTCCGTCCACGTTCCATTCTTGGGAGAGAATCCTACAAAAATGTATCACGCTTTTGTACCGATTTTGACCGCTTTTGTACAACTTTGTACCGATTTTCACGAAAAATGTCCGGTTTTATACCGCTTTTGTACCGCTTTTTCGCCGCAATTCCCCGCCCGCGCGCGGCTTTCCCCCTTACGCCCCAAGTACTTACGCGCACCGACGCCCTTTCCGGCCTCCGTCAAGACCCCAAAAATGAGAGATGCGGAATGTCATTTCTTTCCCCCGTGAACACCGGGAAGAAACCGCGATTATTCGAAGACAAGCTTACCGAATTCGCTGGAGTTGGACGCATCGTCCGCGCGATATGCCCACGACGAAGTTTCCTTTTTGACATTGTTGCGATGTCGAACGATATTCATTTTCCAGCTTTCGCCCTTCCCTGGCGCTCTCCCCAGCGTCTTGAACGGCACCGCCATTTCCACGGCCCAGCCCGTCCCATAATCCTTGGTGACCGCTTGCCACTCGCCATCCCATTCCGCGTCGTCGGCGCGGCTGTCGAAGCGAGTCCCCAACGGGTTCACCACGAAACGCACGAGACCTTCACCGGTATCCAAGAGAAACTCGAGCGACTCCTCGGTCCACACCGGCGCATCGCGCTCTGCCAAACCGGCCGCCATCGTCTTCATACGCGGCTCGCGCGCATACGCGCCCACGTACAGCGCCTCGGCGGTGCAACAGAGGCGCGCGTTCGTCTGCGCTTCCGCGAACGCCGGCCGGCCGTTCAATACGAATCCGTCCACCTGCGCCTCCACGGGCCACATTCCTTCCCTGAACGATGCGTCCAACACGGGTGCCGTCAAAGTGCGAGGCGCCGCCGCCGCCGCCGGGCCCTTGAGGGCAGAGAGCCGTGGATTGCGGAGCACCGCCGCTTCAGCCGGCGCCTCGACGGCAATACGGAGGAACCGAGACCGCACCGGCGAGTCCGGTATTACCGGCGCATGGATGCCACCGCGTTCCCCCGAAGTCCATTCCTGGACCAAGACATACTCCGCGCCCGTGTCGCTCTTCTCCAGCCGCAGCCGGGCAGCGCCGACGGTCTCGAAGTCCACGCGACACACGGGTCCGGGCGGTGTCAGCAGGTCATACACGGCCTCCGCCCGCCGCTCCGTGTCATGGAATTCAGGATTTGCGATCACTTCCAGCACCGCGTGCCCGGACGGAACGCGCAGGACGCGGTAGGGCAACACGTACTCGCCGAAAAGTATCGTCGAGGGGACGAACAGCCCTTTACTTTGGATGGTTTCCACAATCTTTTGGATGCGCTCTTCGGTAAGATTCGGATCAAGTTTGGCCTGCGCCTCAACCACGCGTGGCAGTCGGCGTAATAGCGATTCACTCGGCTTGTGGCGGTAGGCCGCCTCGATCTCGAGATACTCAATGACATTGGCATCGAGTCGCTCGACTTCGCCGGTTTCCAATTCGCCCTCCGGAAGCCGGGCCCGCACGGTTTCCAGGGCCGTTCGAAATGTCTTCAATTCGTCGGCAGGCGGTATTCCGGCCAGCGTCTGGCGGTTAGTGTGGGCGATTACCGAGGCGCGCAGTTCCTCGAAGGACGGGCGGTACAAGGACGCGTGGAAGTAATCGTTGAGTCCTTCCGGCCATGCCAACTTGATCATGCGGGTGGACCAGGCCTTCTCCAGCGCGTCGGACGCCGACTCGATAGAGTCACCGGTACCAGTGCACGTTACGAGCAAACCCGAGTCGGACTTTTCGCTATCGGTAGTCAATTCCTCGCACCAGCGATAGGTATGCAACGCATTGTCATCGGATACTCCGATAAACTGAAAAGGTAGGCCGCGCGCCCAAGCGAGACTTCCGCTCAGCCCACTCGCCAAGCGGTCTCCATTGTCCGGGAGGCTCAAGGTAAGCGCGAGCCGGGTCGAGAGGTCCGCCGCGACGCCGCTCAGATTCAGCCGGCCGCCGTCCATCTCCGGATGCAGAACGTTTGCCGAAAGCATCAATCGAAGTTCCGGGTTCGCGGCCTTCGCCGCTTTCTCCAAGGCATCCATTGCCTGCGCGAAGACTTCGGCGTTCGCCTTGTCCGCGCGGAGACAGCGCAAATCGGTATTCAGACGTTCAAGTCGAGCTCCGCCGATGTGTACCCACCGCGGGTCGAGCCAATCCACCACTTGCTTCAGTGCGTGCTGCCATGCAGCTTTCGTTTCGGGCGCAGTGAGACAGCAGGTTTGGGTTCCGGGCGGCACATAGGAATACGCCACCTCGACGGTCGCCCCATCGGGGATGGCGCCGCCCTCGACCCGCCGAATCAGGCCGACGCCGCGAGTGGAATCGTAGGGCACTTGGGCGGGGCTGATGTCGAGCGCAAAATCCACGTCCGGAGCAAAGACGTGTTCGCCCAACGTGACGAGGACCGGCGACCCTTTGCCGTAAAGCACATTGTGGCGCGGAAACAGCGCCCAGTTATCGCCGGAAAGCTGGACCCGGTCTATCGCCACGCGCGCCTCCGCCAACTCCGGGCGCTCGCGCAACAACGGCTCACTACCGCCGAGAAGCCCTATCTCGGGCACGGGCTCAATATGATACCGGCGGGCATCAGCAAATGCGGTCCGCCATTTCTGTTCGGCCTCGGGCGTGGGCTGAAGAAAATCCGGACTTTGGAAGAGGACCATATTGCACCGGAGCTCGGCCAACTTGCGGAGTTCGCGCTGACCCAGTGGTGTATCGGTGACCACGCCGCGAATCGCAAGGTCCGGTTCGTCCCGAATTCGCGCCTCCGGCAAGGTCAACGAAGTCTTGGCCAGTCGGAGAAACGAACGCAGGCCGTAGTACGTTCCGGCCGCGTCTGTACCCGCGATCAGCACGTACCTCCGGCTGATCAGTAGACGATACCCCTGGGGTCCAGGTTCCGACAGGTCGGCCAGAACGCGCTTGAGGGCGCGCGTCCGAAAAGAAGCGTGACGCACCACGTCCCCCACGTAGACGGCAGGCACGTCACGTGAGTACTTTGAGGCCGGGACGACCTTCGGCGCGATGCCTAATTCTTGGAAAGATTCAACGATGACCTCGAGGTCATCAGCGGCGGCGTTGTCAGACACCACCACCGGGGTGCCGGACTGCAGCTCGAACGCGGCCTCATCGCCGACTTCCACCAACTTGGGCGGCGGCGATAAATCCAGCGCAACGGCGGCCGCGATCATGAAGCCCGGCAAAAGGAACACGCAGAATTCTCCCTAGAAAGAAAAGGGATCACGACTCATGCCTTCATCGTGATCCCGCATTGTCTCTTGAGGCAAGGCTAGCTTGCCCGAAAATCCTAGCGCTCGCTGGCTTCCATTCCGCTGATGAGCCAAGCTTCGCCCTCTTTCTTCAACGTCATATAGAGCGACGCCGCGCCAAACGCGGCGTCAATGTCCACGGGCGCAACCGTCGCCTGCCCGCCGTCAATCACAGTCTTCGCGTTGGCCATATTGATCTTCGCGTCGTTCAACTGCCCTTCATTAATGAGGCCGGTTAAGAATCGCTGCATGTCGGCCTTGGTACCCGCTTCGGAGCCGACGAAGCTCTCCGAGATGGTCCCCATCACCTGGTTCACGTCCTTGGCGACGACGCCCGCTTCCCATTGCGAGAGCGTGTTCTTGATCAGCGCCATGTCGTCGGGGCCTTTGGCCTTCTTAGCGCTCTTGCCGCCGGTGCTGGCGCAGCCCACGGCCACCACCGCCACGAGAATTCCGATACCGAGTTTCGAGAAAAATGACGTACGCACAGTTCTACCCTTTCCTAATTGTCTTACCACTTCATGCCCAAGAAAGACGCCTCCGCGAGACGAAACGCCCCTAGCATAAACACACCAGGCGGAACGGGTCAAGTGGGGTGTACTCGCTCCACTGGAGAGACCAACAGTTGAAAAGCGTCAAGCCGGTTAGGACGGTGGCCAAACGAAGTTTGAGGATCTTATCAGTCTTTGAACGCCTCCACAATTGAACGAAGCCAAGGTCGCGTCCAGCTCCCATCGTTAGCGCGTTCTTCCATGAATATTTCCAACTCATCGAGCTTCTTCCAGTTGTTGTCCGCCTCTTTAAGTAGTGCTTTTGCATTGAAATCGGTGGCGTTACATCGGTTTTCAAAATGGGCGAACCAGTACAGATACTGCCTCCAGCTCAGCCCGAGCCATGCGACACCGGGTCGCTTGTTGATTTGCTCAAGTATTTCCAGTGCGTAAGGATTCCCTAAGCTCGAAGAGGACAACAAGCCCGCCTCTTTCACGCGCATCAAGTCGGACTCTCTCAGGTAGGCCATCAGGGATTCCTCGAACCAGTAAGGTAATTGACCACCTCCACCTTCTTCGGGTGGTCCGAATCTCGAGGGTGTAAACCTACGGAGATTGTAGAACTTTCCGCTTGCACAGTCCCTTGCGCCGGCCACTTTCCAAAGGACAACGTCTGAAGCGACGAAAGCCACAAGAGTCCGAATACCTGAACCCTCGAGGAATCGGATAAGGCGCATCGCGCCCTTCAAATCTTCTGTCTCGTTCAATTCGCGGCGTGGCTCAAGATCCGAAAGCAACGCGAGGAAAACTCTCTGGCACTCGCTCCCTGAGACAATTGACGCAATCTCGCCCACTTTGGAATCATTGGAAAGGTCCTCCAAACGCACGAGAACAGTTTGTAGGACCGCGATACCTGTCTGCTTAATCCTGCTTTGGAGATCGTCCGCTACCTCGCGATTCAAGCAGTAGTAAGATTCCGCGTATACTCGCGGCACTACCGCCGGGGAGCACACGGAGTGTGGGCGGAATCCCGCGACAGTTGTGATAAGACTTTTGTTGATGTCTTGCCACCAAGCTAAAGCCCTCAGGTCCCCGGTGTCGACATCGTCAGGAAAATAGTCCCAGCGCACGAGTGTTTCTCTTGCTGAGTTTGGGTAATACAACTGTGGGTCAAAAATCATCTCGAAATTTTCCGACCCGTGCTCCTCCACAATCCCTGCCGCTTGATCTACCTCGTAATTTACCGGGCTGAGAATAGCTCCCCTATAAGCCGACAATCGATCTTCGGACAGCAAGTTTTGTGAGTCGTGGCCCATCTGATGATAGGCAGCCATTACGTGATTCTCTGTTTGGCCCAGGCTTCGTTAAGCTCCCCGGGCAAGCGAAATCTTTCGACTGGCCAAGGCCGGGTCATACGTTCCAGACAAGGGAGTCCACGGGCGGTGAACTTCGCGAGTATTTCCGCGTTCTGCTTTCCATATGTGGCAACGCGGTGGACCGTCTGGCCGTGAGTTTCTTCGGCACGAGAATACGGGTGTACACCAAACATTACCTCGCACAGAACAACGCCGAGGGCAAACTGGTCAGTTCGCCAATCAATAAGATGTTTCTTATTCGTCAGCTGTTCCGGAGCCGCATAGAGTGGCGTCCCAGGACCACGCGATTGCCAAGTTGTAGTAAGTGAAGAAGCTCCGAGGTCGCGAACTAGGCCGAAGTCAACCAAAACAGGTGTTTCCCCATCTTGACGAAGCATTATGTTGTCGGGCTTTATGTCTCGATGCACAAGGCGGAGACTCGCTACGTGCAAGACGGCGGAAATTAGGTGCGTACCTAGTGCCAGAATCTCGTTTCCACTCAGGCACCCACGCTCTGTAAGCCGAGATGTTAGTGATCCACCCGGAAGGTATTCTTCGACCGTTTAGTCGTATCGAACACCGTCGAGCTCATGCGTGCTGGCATCGAAAAGCCGGCCAATGTTCGGGTGATTACACCTTTGCAGTGCTTGGATTTCGCGATTTGTGCGGGGCTCGGACGCCGGCCCTTTGATGACCTTTAGCGCACGAAACTGACCCCCGCCCATTTGCACCTTGAACACGTTCTTGAAAGCGCCTCCACCAACGTACTCAATGAACTGTAACTGTCCCGCCGCACAGATCGACTTCGCGGCTTTTTCCAGGTCGGTGTCTACCGGCAAGCGCGGTCTCCCTTTCGCGCCTCAGTAACTGCCAGCTCAGATAGCCATGATTGAACCGGGTTCTGTTTTTTCGAGGGTAGAGCGATTACAATTTCGCCGTTTTCGATGTAGCACATTCCGACCTTGCGCCGTCCGAAATCATGGTGGAAACGCTGGGCACGCTGGGCGATAGACTTAGGGAGAACGACATAGGAATCATGGGCAAAACACGTGTTTCTGTACGCCTGCTCCAAGGCTCTTGGCCAATCTGTAAGTTTTGCTTCGAATGCCAGAATGCGACCATCGGGGTCCACGGCAATGACGTCAGTGCGACCCCGAAGATAGCTGAATTCTCTCACGTGACAAACCTTGCCCCATGGACAGGCTACTGATTCAAGAGCGTTGCAGAAATCAATGACGAGTTGGCTTTCGGATCTGTATATTGGTTTTACCGTTTCTGTCCCACGATTCTGCGGCATCTGTTCACCCCGGAGCGCATTTCCTATCTGCGATTAGCTTATACACCACAAGAGAATCTAGGTCAAGAGCCATGAGATCGATTCAGCACCATGTAGCCTCCCCTTGTCGCGCGACCTTGTAGTGAGGGCGAATGCTCGGCTAAGCTAACTAACGTTGGAGATTCTTCGCAACACTGGAACGAATGTATCGTGCCGACGTTGGATTGGATTGGGAAGAAGGCGGTACTGAATCATCATCGGGAGGTGCCGTTCCGTTTGTTGAAGACGGAACCGAGTCTGTCGGTGGGCGATCCGAATTGCGGGAATCTGTTGGTGCAGGGGGATAATCTGCATGCGCTGAAAGCGTTGCTTCCTTATTACGCGGGGCAAGTAAAGTGCATCTACATTGATCCACCGTACAACACCGGCAATGAGAATTGGACGTACAATGACGCCGTGAACAGTCCGGAGATGCGGGACTGGTTGGGGAAAGTCGTCGGGCGCGAAGCGGAGGACTTGTCCCGGCACGACAAATGGCTGTGTATGATGTACCCGCGGCTCTGCTTGTTGCGGCAGTTCCTGCGGGACGACGGACTAATCTTCGTTCAAATTGGTCACGAGGAGTCGGCACATCTGAGATTGCTCCTAGATGAGGTATTTGGAACCTTCAGAAACGCGATAGTCGTGCGAAGAGGAATTAAGAATGTTCAAGCACAATTTGCGACTGTGGATTCATTGGCAAGCGCGCACGATTTGATTTATTGCTACTCTCGACGGCAGGGCCTTCGCATTCCCAGACTTCAACATGAATTAGGTGATAATGTCGCCGGCAAATGGGACACGTTTTGGCGCGGGACCGACCGGCCCACTATGCGTTACGATCTGTTTGGAGATAGACCCGAAACAGGACAATGGCGGTGGAAAGAAGAGAGGGCAAGGAGGGCCGTGAGGGCATACGAGGACTACCTGGCCACGTTTTCGCACGATCATACGCTCGACGAATACTATGTCAAAATTCTTACAGAACAAGGTGTGGACCTGGATTTTGTGCGGCAAGACGAGAGCGGAACAGTGCAATACTATGTACCCCCGCGATCTTACAAGATCATCGGCGACGTGTGGATGGATGTGAGTACGTCCGGCACGGTCACTGATTTTCCACATGAGAAACACCTCGAATTGCTTGCGCGGATTCTGCAATGGGTCACGGGTCCAGAAGATATTATCCTTGACTCATTTGCCGGAAGCGGGTCTACCGCTCATGCGGTTCTCGAACTGAACAAAGCAGATGCCGGAAACCGACGCTTCTTGCTTGTTGAAATGGATGAGCAAATCTGCAGGACGGTGACCGCAACACGGATTACGAAGCTCGTATCCGGCGGTACAACTGATTTGCCCGGTCTGGACGGCGGATTCCGGTATGCGACCCTTGGCGAGCCGTTGTTCGATGCGAGCGGCAACATCCGGTCCGATGTTGGATTCGCGGACTTGGCGGCGCATATCTTTTTCGTGGCGACGGGGGTGCCGTTGCCGAAACGGAAGAATGGCAAGACGCCGCTGCTGGGCGCGCACAATGGGGTAGGGGTTTATTTGCTGTACAACGGCATCTTGGGGGATCAGACAAGCAACGGCGGCAACGTGCTGACGCGGGCGGTGTTGGAGCAATTGCCGCCGCATGACGGAACCAAGGTGATTTATGGGACGGGCTGCCGCATTGGGGCAGACCGGTTGAAGCGAGACAACATCGTGTTCCGGCAGATTCCGTATCACGTGAGGGTGGAGTAGCCTTGGGCTATAATGGAATGTAAGCGATTGTCCGCGGAGAACACCCGATGACACTAAAGGAACGAATTGAGATCAAGACGGACGTGCTGGGCGGAAAACCCGTGGTTCGGGGTACGCGTCTGGCAGTGGAGTTCATCGTTGACTTGCTCGCCGAGGGATGGACCCACGAGCAGATACTGCGCAACTATCCGGGGCTGCAGGAGGAAGACATTCGCGCCTGCCTGCGCTACGCCGGCGAGATGCTGCGCAGCGAGAAGCTGTACCCGGTTGGAGCCTGAGGATTGCGGATTCTGGCCAATGAAAATATCCCCGGAGACGCGGTGGCTGCGCTGAGGGCGCGGGGGCATGACGTGCTGACACTTAAGGACTATCAGCAAAGGGCGCTCGATTCATTGTCGGCGTATTTTGCCGATTGCGCGCGGACGGGGGACGCGGACACGGCCTTCTATGAAGCTACGCGGCGCGAATTCCGGACGGGTATAGCTTTCCAGCCGGTACGAGAATTACCGGGTCTGCCTTATGTTTGCCTGCGGATTCCCACCGGCGGCGGCAAGACGCTGATGGCGTGTCATGCGGTATCCATCGCGGCGCGGGACCTCTTACATGCCGATTACCCCGTAGTGCTGTGGCTCGTGCCGTCCAACGCCATCCGCGAGCAGACGCTCAAGGCGCTGCGCGATCGCCATCATCCGTATCGGCAGGCGCTGGAGGCGACCTGCGGGAGCATCGAGGTGTTGGACGTCGGCGAGGCGCTGTATGTCACCCGCGCAACCTTGGACGCGCAGACGACAATCATCGTCGCCACCATGCAGGCGTTCCGCGTGGAAGACACGGTGGGGCGCAAGGTGTACGAGCATAACGGCACCGGCTTGATGTCGCATTTTTCGGGCCTCTTACCTGAACAAGAACCGGGTCTCCAACGCGGGGAAGGCGGCTACAAACTGTTTTCTCTGGCAAACGTTCTTCACCTGCGCCGTCCCGTTGTGATTGTGGATGAGGCGCATAACGCGCGCACCGGGTTATCGTTTGAAACGCTGGCGCGGTTTAATCCTTCTTGCATTCTGGAATTCACGGCCACGCCGGACCGGGAAAGGAATCCGAGCAACATTTTGCACAGCGTGTCAGCCGCGGAATTGAAGGCCGAGCACATGATCAAGATGCCGATTCGCCTGGTGACCCGGCTCAATTGGAAGGAGCTTCTGTCAGACGCGGTATCGTGCCGGGAGAAACTGGAGCGCGCGGCAAATATGGAGCGCCAAGCGACGGGCGAGTACATCCGGCCCATCGTGTTGATACAAGCGGAAGCGCACAGCAAAGAGCGGCCGACGATCACGGTGGAGACTATTCGGGAATGTTTGCTGGAAGACCATAGAATCCCGGACGAGCAAGTGGCGATTGCGACAGGGGCCAAGAACGAACTGGACGGCGTGGACGTGCTGAGCGCGGAGTGTCCTATCCGGTTCATCATCACGATGCAGGCGCTGCGCGAGGGTTGGGATTGCCCCTTTGCGTATGTGCTTTGCAGCGTGGCGGACCTCCGGTCTTCGACGTACGTCGAGCAAATCCTCGGGCGCGTTATGCGACTGCCCAGGGCGGCGGAGAAAACTCGCGAGGAATTGAATGTGGCGTATGCGTATGCCTCGTCGTCTTATTGGCAAACGGTAGCAAATGCGCTGACCGACGCCCTCGTCAAGGTGTACGGTTTTGAAAAACAAGATGCCAAGGATTTGATAGTGCCTCCTTCAGAGTACGAGACCGGGTCCCTTATCGAGGAATTTATGGGCACTTACACCGAAGTGCTGATTGAAGCGCCGAAAAGCGACCCGCTACCCAGTTGCCTGGAAGGAAAGGTCTCTTTTGATAGCGTGCCCACGAGTAAAGGGGAATCGGTCAACCGGGTCATGTACCAAGGCTCGATGTCGGCGGAGGAACGAGAGCTTTTGAAGACGTGTGTCAACTCAGACGCGGATAAGGCGGCCATCGATCGGCTATTCCAGCGGATAAACCATCCTTCTCAAGTGGGCGAGGGCGGAAGGAAGACTCGGGAGCCGTTCTCGATTCCGATACTCGCGATTAGGCAGGGAACAATCTTCGAGCAATTGGAAGAGACGCATTTTCTGGATAGGCCGTGGGATTTGGCCCGGTGCGATGCGACCTTGTCTGGGCAAGAGTATTCAACGGAAGCGCCGCAACCTCAAACCGGGGACATTGACGTTTCGGAAGACGGGGTAGTTAAGGCCCGCTTCATTGCAAATCTACACGATCAGATGGCGTTACTCGTCAGCGAGGACCGATGGTCGGCGGGCCAGTTGGTGCGATGGCTGGATAGCCACATTCCACACCTGGATATCACGCAGACCGAGTCCGGTGTTTTTCTTACGCGCGCGGTTCAGGGCCTTCTTGATAGGAGGGGAATATCGTTGTCCGTCCTGGTACACGACAAGTATCGGCTTAGAACCGCGCTGGACGCGAAAATAGACGGTTACCGGCAAAGCGCTCGGCAAACCGCTTTCCAGGCGCTGCTCTTGCCGGAGTGTGAGACCCCGCTGGTGGTAACCCATGAGAAGTGCTTTTCGTTCGACCCGACTCAATACCCATTTAGTCGCCGCTACAAGGGGTCATACGTATTTCGAAAGCACTTCTACGAAGACGTGGGCGATTTGAACAGCGAAGGGGAGGAGTTCGAGTGCGCTCAATTCCTTGATAAATTGGAGGAGGTCGAGACGTGGGTGCGGAATCTCGAACGCCGCCCGCACCAATCGTTCTGGCTCCAGACGGCGACAGACCGGTTCTATCCAGACTTTGTCTGTAAGTTGAAGGACGGCCGGTTTCTGGTAGTGGAGTATAAAGGGGCGTATCTGGCAGAAACGCCGGACAGCCGGGAAAAGCGCGCCCTGGGGGAATTGTGGGAAGAACGAAGCAACGGCACGTGTCTATTCGTGATGCAAACGGGGAAGAATTTCGCCGCGATCGAGGCGAAGATTACCGCGGGCAAACCGAAGCGAAAGGGGCGCGGCGGATATTCGACCGCCGATTTGATCGAAAAAGACTGACGCCCATTGCGCGAGACCGTGTAGGCGGGCGGGCAAAATCATGGCGGAGAGGGTGGGATTCGAACCCACGGTACCCCGAGGGGGCACAACGGCTTTCGAGGCCGCCGCATTCGACCACTCTGCCACCTCTCCGAGGGGCGTGTTCGTTCCATGGATGGGACGATTGTTGATGAATTGATTCTAGCAGACGGCGCGGGGAGGTTCCAAGAGTAGGGTTCAGGGTCTCGGGTCTCATTGCTAGTTGCGCATTGCTCGGTACTCGGCGCTCAGTACCCGGTACTCATTGCTCGTTGCTCGTTGCTCATTGCTCCTACTCGGAACTCGGAACTGATTCCCATTTGCGGTCGGGCGCGCAGATGAGTAATCTCTTGGGGTCTTTCGGGGGTGGATGAATCCAAAGGAGTTTTTGAATGGTCTCGCATTTGCTTTCTGAGCTCGCGCAGGGGACGCCTATACAGAGTTGGCTGATCCTGGGTCCGTTTGTGGTCCGGACGAATGGGCACTTCGAGCGCGAATATCTATACGAACGCGAACGCATCCTGGACGTAGACTATCTTGCGGCGGACGGCGGCGAGGCCGCGGTCCGGCCCGAACTCGGCCGGCAGGTCGAGAATCCCGGACTCGGCCCGAAACGGCTGGCGTGGCACGCCTGCACGGTGGCCAATCTGGATGGGAACCGCATCGCGGGGGACATCATCTATGAGACCGTACAGCGCAATTGCGTGATTTACGCCGCCGCCGTCATCGAGTCCGAGACGGCGTGTGCGGCGCTGCTCGACGCCGTCCATTCCGGAATGAAAGTGTGGAGGAACGGCGCGCTGGTGGGCAACTATCCGTATGGCCGCGCCAAGGGCATCCGCACGACGATGCCCAGCACGTTGGTCTCGCTGCAGCCCGGCCGGAATCTCCTACTCATCAAATTCCGCCCCGGCTATATTGCCGACGGCGTGGACTTCTGCGTCCGCGACGTGACCGTCTCGCCGCTGGTTACGCGACCCGGAATGCCCGTGGCGCTGGGGCGGGTCCGGCCCTTGCCGTATTTCGCCGGCTCAGTCAAGAATCCGCGACAGGTACTGGAGGCGGCGCTCGTCAATACGTCCGCGGTTGCGATTGACGCTAACGTCGTTCTGGCGTCTGACGAATTGTACGGCGACGACCGGGGCCAAATCACCTGCGACCCTGGAAGCGTGACGCCGTTGCGACTGTCGTTGCCCACGCCGCCGGAAATGGCCGGAAAACCGGTCCGCGCGAAATTTCGCGTGTCGGTGGACGGCCAGACCATCGGCGTGCCGCTCGAGTACGAGGCGGCGAGGCCTCCCGAATACGACGGTAGCAGCTTGATGCTCACGGCCTTCCACTTCGACACGACCTATCACGAGGAACAGCGGGTCTACGCCATGGGCGCGTTCGACGTGGTGCGCCGCTATTGCGAATTGCACCGCAAGGACCCGAACTTCCGCTCGACGCTCTCGGAAGTGGACTACCTCAAACCCTATTTCGACATGTTCCCGGAGGATCGCGAGACGCTGCTGAAGGTGTTCCGCGAAAACCGTTCCAACTCCGACGTCATGTACAATCAACCCAACGAGCAGAACTGCGGGGGCGAGGCCCTGGTCCGGAATTTCCTGTACGGACAGCTCTTTCATGGCCGCGTGCTCGGTCAAATTTGCCATGCCTACGGCCCCGGCGACGTGTTCGGACATCCGAATCAGTTGTCGCAAATCGCGCGAAAAAGCGGATGTCTCGGCGTCACGTGGGATAAATACATCTTCAATTTCCCGCCGTTCTTCATGCACTTGGCGCTCGATGGTGTGGGCATTCCGCACAAACGCGGCGAGGCCACCTGGGAAGACGCGCACGCGATGGGCCTCTCAGTTACCACGGGCGCGATCAGCCAAGACCCGCCCACGGAATGGCACCGGGTGCTGGTTCCCCGGTACCGGCAAGCTACGTACCGGGATTTAATGACCGCGATTCGCCGCGAATGCGAAGAAACGGGAGCTCACTTGCCGGTGACCACGCGCGACATGTCCCTCTATCATGCCGCGACCGCGATGTCGCGCACCGAACTGAAGATCGGCAATCGCCTTGGCGAAAACGTGCTGATCGCCGCCGAGAAGTTCGCCACCCTCGCGGCGCTCCTGGGCGCGAAGTATCCGGAAAAGGCGCTCGATAAGGCGTGGCGCCAAATCCTGTGCGGCCAACACCACGATTCGATTACCGGCACCCACAACGAAATCTCGTACGTGGACTTGATGAATTCCTACCGGGAAGTCCTCGAACTCGGCACGGACGTGCTTCACCGGTCGCTGGATTTTCTGGGACGCGGGATTGACACGGGCAAAGCGAAGCATCCGCTGGTGGTTTTCAATTCGCTGGCGTGGGAACGCACCGACGTGGTGCAAGTTACCGTCCGTCCGGACGGCCTGAAGAGATTCGGATTGCGCGACCATCTGGGCCACGCCATCCCCTTCGAGGTGGTCTCTCTCGAGCGCGACGCCAAAGGCGGGGTGGCATCCGCAGAAGTTCGTTTCGTCGCGCGAAAACTGCCGTCGCTGGGCTATCGGGCCTATCAGATTGTGGCGGACACCAAACCGCTGCCGGAATTGAAACTGGGTAACGGCACGGCGATTGAAAATGAGTTCTTTCGAATCGAAGTGGACCCGCAGCGCGGCGGCGGCATCGTGAGCCTGTACGACAAGAAGGCAAAACGCGAAGTCATTAACGCCAAAGCCGGCCACGTGGGCAACGAACTGGCCGTACTGGAAGAAGTGGCTGATCGTGAAGAGACGCAGCATGAGTTCTACACTACTGGATTGAAGATGTTCTCCGGCGAGTATCCCGCCCGCGTCGAGGTCGAGCGCGGACCGATCAGCGCGACGTTGCGTAGTCGCTACGATCTGAACGAAATCTGCGGCGTCATTCAGGAAATCACCCTTTACAAAGGTGTAAAACGCCTCGAGTTTCGGACGGTTCTCGTGGATTGGCAGCGCGAGAACTATCTGTTCTGCGTGACCTTCCCAACCACGCTGAAGGGCGCCGTCCCGGTGTTCGATGAGCGCTTCGGCGTCGTGGCGCGCAACGACAGCCGGGGCTATCTCGACTTCCGAACGCATCAGATGGTG
Source organism: Candidatus Hydrogenedentota bacterium (assembly GCA_016209895.1). Taxonomy (GTDB): domain Bacteria; phylum Hydrogenedentota; class Hydrogenedentia; order Hydrogenedentales; family SLHB01; genus JACQVH01. Next base: position 44,476 of record JACQVH010000053.1, read on the forward strand.
ATGTTCAGCGACTGCGGCGTGTATGCGGCGAACAAATGGATGGAGTACGGTTCGAGCGCGACGCTACAGTTGGGTCGAAACAAATACGCCCTCAGCATGATCGGTCTGATCACGCCGAAGGACGCGGAGACCTTGAAGGTCGCAGAGGAACTGCAGCGGGTGCTGATTAAGAAGGGCATCACGTGCACGCCGTGGCTTTCGGAAGGCGGACCGCACTGGGGCAGTTACGTGTACCACATGGACGAGGACCTGCTCTACACGCGTTTCCGCCTCAGCCTCGGCGTTGGCCGCAACAATGCTTACACGCAGAAAATGCTGCGGGCGCAGCCGGTCAAGGTGCGGAAAGCGTTTGAACAGCGGCTGAAAGAGCGCGGATTCGCGTATCTATGTGTGAAAGACGGAGACCTTCTCGACAAGAAATGGCCGGCGCTGCCCGTACTCATCGTGGAAGCGAACACCGTCAGCTCACTCGAAGCGGCGGTCCACCAAATGCTCGAAACTTTCCCCGCCACGGCGCAGATTCGCCTGCCGGGGGAGGTGGCCGCGACGGGCGAGTCCCACACGGTGGATGATTACGGCGTGGCGATTCTGAATGAGGGCACGTACGCTAACAGCGTCGAGCGCGGCGGCACGATGTGCATGATGCTGGCCCATACCTGTCGCTGGTACGGCGGGACCAATAACTTTCCCGAAGGCTACCTCGTTCCGGAACACAAGAACCACGTGTTCCGCTATGCACTGTATCCACATGCCGGCGACTGGCGCGCCGCAAATACGCAGCGGGCGGGACATGAGTTTAATCATCCGCTTCTTGCCCGCGAGACCGAGCCCACCGGTAAGGCGAGCCTTCCGCCGGAAATGGCGTTTCTTGAAGTCGAACCGAAGAATGTCATCCTTGCGGCAATGAAGCCCTCCGGCAACCCCATCGCCGCCTTCGAAATGCGCAACACCTCGGACCCGGCGAAAGGCGTCACCTTGCGAGTCTACGATACGGAAGGCAAAGACGCCGAGGCGCGCATTCGATTCGCGGGCGGGATCAAGTCGGCGTGGGCCGCGAATTTACTCGAAGAGCGCGATTCGAAGCTACCTGTGCATGACGGCGCGCTCGCGTGCGATGTGCCGGCGTTCTCCATCGAAACCGTGGGCTTTGTGCCGGGGCCGCTCGGCGCTAAACTGGGCAAAGCGATCCTGGGCGCGGAGGCCGAGCCGGTACAGCCGGTGTGGGTGCGGTCCTGGGAACACGATGCGGAATCCATGCCGATGGGTTACGAACCGGTGGTGTGCTCGATCAGTCGCGAAGTCAAAGAGGAAGATGACGGCCGCACATTGACACTGAAGTTCAATGCAGTTAATGATTACACGGACGGACCGGTCTCCGGGTCGGCTCGCATGCTGGTCCCATCCGGTTGGCGCGTGGAACCCGAAGAGATTCGGTTTAATCTGGAACCCCTCGGACATCAGATCACGCCGGTCACCGTGACGCGGCCCGGCGGCGGTGCGGCGGGACAGATCAAACTGCGTTATGATTATGACGGTCAACTCTTCCAGGACGTTTTGGAGATCGGCGGCGCGTTCGAACTCGAGATGGAGGCGGAACACCACGACGATGCCATCGTCGTAACGCTGAAGAATCCCACCACCGACGCGGTGGACGCGGAAGTTTCGATGGTCACACCCTTGGAAACGTGGTCTCGCGGTACGGTCGGCACCTATGCCCTACTGGATATCGTGCCACGCACCCAAGGCGTGAGCATTCCCGCCGGCGAAACCGCACGATTGACTTACAGTGTGAAACCGGCGGCGGATCGGTTCATAATAGACCGAGCCTCCTACTGGGTGGTGGCGAAGTTGATGTCCAACGGCCGCATTCGACTGAAACGGTGCGACCGACATCCGCCGCGGCGCTTGCAGTCGGCGCGGCAGTGGCGCGAGCGGCTTCGCATCCGGGCCCGGCAACATTTGGGAGAACGCGTGTAAGAACGGGAGTGAGCAACTGAGGAAGGGGAACGACATGATCAACAAAGCACTGAAATGCACCATCGCCATCGCCGCGATGTGCGCGGCGGTCGGCGCGGCCTATGCCGACCTCACCGTCTCCGTCAACATCACCGGCACCATCGAGGAACTGATACCCATTCTGCAACACCTGAAAGACCTGGGTGTCGGCACCGGAACCGCGGCCGCGTCCGAAGACGCGCTGAAGCTCAACGTCCACAGCATCGCCACCGGCGCGACGACCGAAGCGGCGCCCGCGCCTGCGCCCGAAGCCGCGCCGGCGCCGGAACCAGTGTCTGCCATACCACCGGAGCCGCCCAAACCCGCGCTCGGCCTGCTGAATTTGAAAGCGGAACCGGCGGCGCCAAAACCTGGAGACATCGTCCAGCTCAGCGTACAAGTGAGCGACCCCGACCACAAGATTGACACCGTGGCGGTAACCGTGACCGGGCCCGAAGGCGACGCCAAAGGCGTGTTTGATCTCTACGACAACGGCACGCACGGCGACGCGACCGCGAACGATGGCCTGTGGTCCACAAACATCGGCGCTCTCGGCCCGGCGGCACGCGCGGGTGAAACGTACACGCTGATGGTCGTCGCGTATGACGCCAACGGCGATCCGGTGATGACCGCCGGTGAAGGCGGCGCCATTATCCCCCTCAAGGCTGAAGCCGGCCTGACCGTTCAGGCCCCAGCCGCCAAATAGAAGGGTCGGCGCTGAGTTCCATTTCGCAACATTCCGCCGTCGCAAACCAAACCGGAGAAACTCCCCTTCAAGACACGTCGGACGGGTCAGACGCGTCCGTTAGAACTTTCCGGCTGGCAGGTTTTCCTGAACCACCTTCCAGCCAGCCGCAAAGAAGATACGCACTCAGCGCAGCGGCCAAGGCTACCAAGTACGGACAGGACAGCTCCGCGAGATATTCTCCCCACAACCATACCGCGGCGCCGACGACCAGTGTCGCGGCAGCACTCAGGACGCCGCCGTAACGCGTGAAGAGGGCAAAGACGACGACGGTGACAATGCCGGCGCTGCCGAATGCGGAAGCGGCCTCCACCTGCTCGAACACGCTCTCCGCATGCAGCGCCAACACGTAGGCGATGACGCCGAACAAAATCACCCCGGCCCGCGCCACCATGACCTTCCGTTTCTCGCTGAGACCCGGTATCAGCGGTACGACCAGATTATGCGAGACTAAAGCCGAGGCTGCCAAGAGCGCACTATCCACGGTCGAGAGAATGGCTGACACCAGCGCGCCCGCGAACAGCACGTACAAGAACGGCGGTAGATAACGCTGGGCGATCATCGGCAACAACTCTTCCGGATCCTCAAGATTCGGCAGGATCGCAGGGCCGACCAGTCCGACAAATACGGGGAGAAGGCCCACCACGAGATACACGCCGGCCGCAATGAACGTTGCGTTCCGCGCCGTCTCCCCGGACTTCGCCGCCAAGGTGCGTGAGACCAGTTCCTGCGCCACCACGGAACCCAGGATCGGAATCGCCCAGGATTCGAGCGTGCTGAACACGAACCCGCTCTCACTTTCCACACGACTGACGCGCGCGGCACTCATCGCCGTCGTAACGCCCCCGAACTCGTCCAGAGAAAACGCGACCGCGCAAAAGACAATGACGAGACCAATAATCAACGCGATGCCCTGAATCAGGTCAGTGATGGCGTCGGCGAGCAGACCGCCCGTCACCGTATACAGGATGACGGCGACCGCCGCCACGGTGATGGCCACGTCCACGCTGATTGCGGAAGAAGCGGAGATGACGTGGCCGAACGCCTTGATCTGCGCGCCCGCCCACATCACCGACGTGGGCGCCATCAACAATACGGCCAGACGCTCGACCCCCGGCGAGTAGCGTATGCGGAACAGATCGCCCAACGTCGTCAAGCGCAGACGATACAACGGAATCGCGAAGCACGCACCCATTAACAGAAGACAGAACGCATACCCCGCCGGGTCCGACGCCACACCCGCGAATCCGCGTTCGTAAACCCGGCCCGCCGACCCGATGCACGTCTCGGCCCCGAACCACGTCGCGAAGACGGTCATCGTCGTGATGGCTAACCCCAGACTGCGCCCCGCCAGAAAATAACTGTCCTCGCTGACCATCCGCCGCGAGACCATCAGCCCGATCAGCAACTGAACGAGGATGTAGCCGAAGAGGCCGACCAGGAGCAGGTTCATCGCATTTCCGAATCGCTCACGATTTCGCGGTTAACCTCGTGCTCTCCCACGGCGACGACTCGCTTTGGGCCGGACCAACTTCTTTGGGGGAAGTCGGACCACTTTGTGGCCGGACGCAGATTGGATCGCGCGCAGGTCGGCGCAGATCGCCGCCAGATCACCACGGAATTTTCGGGTATGCTGCATCCGATATTTCCGGACCTCCGCTACAATGGGGTCTTTCATTTCCTGCTCTCCAATAGCTCAGCGGGTGAACAAATTTCGGGGCATACGTATCCTTCATTCTCGACAATCTGTCTAATCATCGTGCGCGTGAACGGGTTATTCAAATGAGCGAAGTTCCACGTCACAAGCACCTCTATTCCGTTGACCGCCGCGACCGCGATGTGAAGAGCATCTTCGGGATGCTCCTCGGGTATACCGTTGCCGTCCACTATCTTTTCCGCGAGAGTCCGCGCGGCGTCATCAACGTCAAGCATCGGAAATGTTCTGATGGCCGCGAGTCGCAACTGGGCTTGATCGGGATTTCCGCGTCCGGCCTCTTCGTAGACCAGAGCCGAAACATAAGACTCATATTTCCGAGCCAGCCTAGGCCAAAGTTCACGAGTCGCTTGCTGATAAGCCGCAACCAGAATATCTCGGCTCGATCTCGCGGTAAGATAGCTTACGATAGTGGTCTCAATATAGAGTCGCTTCGCCATGCGCACATCGTATCACGTTCCGCCGTTTCGCCCAAGGACGCGGCGGCAGTTAAGGTCAAAATTCGTCTCAGTGAAGCGGGGTACACATCGGGACCTGCCCACACGACTCATTCCGCATTCCGCACTCCGCATTCGTCTCATTCCCACGGATATAGTGCCGGTTTTCGGCCGTCCGCTGGCGTGGTGAAAAATTCTTCGGGCGGCGTGGCGAACGTGAATTTCCGGTCGCAGACAAATCCGCTCAGCTTGAGTTTACCTTCCGACAACCATTTCAGAATCGTTTCCATCGTCCGGGTAGACGTTCCGCTGGTGCCGATGGTCGCGGCGGCGCGGTAATGGTTCTGGTCAATGTCCGCCGCGTCCACGGTCTCGTGGGTGCCGCCGAAGCAAGCGCCCACCGCGTAACCGGACCGGTTGTACAATTTGAGCATGAGGCGCTGCGCATCCGGGTCGGGGCAGGACGCCACGACGTCGTCGAACAGCTTGCCGCCGGTGAGCTGTTCCATATGTGACACGATTCCGGCTTCGTGCTGCAGCTTCTCCTCCAGCGGGAGTCCGTCGAGTCTTGGGATAACCACCGTTTCGACGCTCGCGCCGAGCACCCGCTGCACCAGTGCCGCCTTTTCCGCGGACCGGACCAACATCAGAACCCGCGCCGCCCCTTCCAGTTTGGCCAAGGCGGCGTAAATCATGCTCACGGTGCCCGAACCGATGACGCAGGTCAGCCCACCGGGCAAAACTCCGGCGCGGAACTGATGTCGTCCCTCGGCGTCAATCCCGACGGCGTGGGGGGTCGAGAAAACGGACTCGAGCGCACAAGCGGCCGGCTCGACGAGCAACGCTTCGAGCGGGTCCACGTGTTCGGGAACGGTCAGGACCGAGCCGGAGCGGATCAGGTCTTCAGGGATGCGCATGTACTGCGAGAACGCGGCGTTGATGTAAAAGCTGAGGATATTGATCGGCTCGTCCAGGAGCATGAGGCCGTTGCGGTAACGCGCGATCCGGCTTTGCACCGTGACACGCTGACCCGGCTCGAAGGTGCGGAGTTCAGCCGGAATCGTCTGCCCTTCGAGATAGCCGATACCTTCCGTCAGCGAGGCCACCTCTTTCCCGACCTCGACGATCTCACCCACACATTCATGGCCCAGCACTACCGGCGCGTTGCGGTCCACCTTGTAGTGGCCCTTGCGATAGATGGTCTTGTCCGTGCCGCAGCGCCCGCAGACCAGAATTTTGACCACGATGTCCCGGGGGCCGCAGTTAACAGTGATATCTTCAACCCGCACATCCCGCGGGGCGTGGTACACATACGCTCGCGATGTATAAGTGGCCATCGGGCTCCTTAGTTGATAGTGGTCAGTGGCTCGTGATTAGTGGCCAGCCTCCAACGCGGCTGGAGAGGGTGCAGACGCAGACAAACTGAGTTTGCCCGCGCCACCCTGGCCCCGCGCGCCCAGAAGGCCTTTTCACTTTGTACTTTGTACTTTGCACTTTGCACTTCCTACGTTTCAAGCGATTAAAATGCACTTCCGCGGTGTTATTAGTGGGGAAAATAAGCCCCATTTGTTGAAGAGGAGAGGTGCGGCATGCTCACACAGGAACAACTGAAATCCTGGGAAGACAACGGTTACGTGCGGCTGGGACGGATCATGTCCCGCGAGGAACTGGCGGCCCTTCAACGCCGCATTGACGACATCATGCTCGGTCGCGTGCTGTATCCGGGCATGTTTTTCCAGTTGGACAGCGACACCGGCGATTATGGCGATCTGTGGAAGCAGCCCCAGGGATATCAAGGGCCGACCTTGAACTATCGTAAGATTCAAGACCTCGAACGCGACCCGCTCTTTCTGGCGTACATGCAGCATCCCTTCTTCCGGGGGCTGACGCGACAACTCGTCGGCGAAAACGTCAGTTGTTTTCGGGCCATGTTCATGAATAAGCCGGCCAAGAAGGGCACGGTGCTGCCGTATCACCAGGACGGCGGCTCGCAGTGGGAACTGGACCGCGAGCATTTTATTACCGTCTGGACCGGTCTCGACCCCGCCACCATCGAGAACGGGTGCGTGCAGATCATCCCCGGCAGTCACAAATTGGGTCTCCTGTCCGAGCGCGGGCACACGATCACGCCGGAACAGGAAGCACTTCACTGCAAGGAAGAGGATAGCATTTACCTGGAGGCCGACGCGGGCGAATGTTTCCTACTCCACAACTATGTCCTCCACCGTTCGGGCGTGAATACCATCACCCAATCCCGGCGCGCCTTCAGCGTCGTATACATGGACGCCGAAACCCGCAGCAAAAAGACCGGCGAGCTATTCCCACTCATCTTCGGTCAAGGCGCCCTCGCGCCGGTCTAGCAACAACCACGAAGAAACAAAGGGTGCCGGGCGGTCAAGGCCGCATCCGAAAAGATCAACCACGAAGCGACGAGTGCGGTAGGCACGCTGTTGAAAGATTCGTTCGTGTGGTTCGTGTAATTCGTGGTTGTTCTTCTTTGGTTGCAGCGAAACCGCGCCGGTTCTTTGTGTTCTTTGTGCCTTTGTGGTTTAATCCCCATCGGAAATCTTAAATTTCAGATTTGAAATCGTTGACGGGGTACCAGGGCGCACGTGGCTACGGCTCTCGCTTACCGATCCAATGCAAAGATTAATCTGTATCTCGACGTATTGGGCCGGCGGCGCGACGGCTATCACAATATCGAGACCATCTTCCAGACCGTAAGCCTCGCCGACGAGTTGATCTTCAATGAACTGCGGCACGGCATCACCCTCGAATGCTCGACCCTCGAACTCGAGAGCGGGCCTTCGAATCTCGTGTATCGTGCCGCCGTGCTGCTCCAGGAACGCACCGGCTGTACCCAAGGCGCCCACATTCAATTGAACAAGCGCATCCCCATCGCCTCCGGACTGGCGGGCGGTTCCGGCGACGCCGCCACCACGCTCGTCGCCCTGAACCACATGTGGGATTTGGGTCTCGGCCCGGCGCAACTGGCCGCGCTCGCCCGCGAATTAGGCGCCGATGTACCCTATTGCCTTGTCGGGGGCACGGTCGCGGCCACACGGCGCGGCGAAGAGCTCCAACCCTTGCCGCCGCTGTCCGAAACGTGGCTCGTACTCCTACATCCCGCGCTCACCGTGAGCACGAGCCGGGTCTACAACAGTCCCAACCTCGCCTTCAGCGCCGAGCGGCCCTTCGCGGGACGGACTCCCGCCTTTCGCAAGGCCATTCGCGCAATGGAACGTGGCGACCTCTGTTCGGTGGTGTTCAATCGCATGGACAGCGTCGTCTTCGCCGATCACCCGCAATTGGCGGAGACAAAACAGCGGTTGCTGGACGCGGGTTGTCTCGCCGCCGGCATGAGTGGCACCGGCCCCACTCTCTTCGGCATTTGCGCCTCCAAAGCCGAAGCCGCGCGCCTTGCCGAAGTCCTGGCCGGCGACCAGACCACCGTGGTCGCCACCGTCCCCAACGCCATGGAACGCCTGCAATAGCCGAGAAACACTGCGTAACTAGCCGGTTCCGACAAGCCACTAAATGTGCGGCCAAGACGAATCTTCAGCTTGACAACTCTTACAGAGTGTAGTAGGATGAGTTATCCTACATTTTGTAGGATAGATTCAGGGGATGGGAATGGTCCGAAAACGTGCCCCGGTCAGCGACTCGGAACTGCAGATCTTGCATGCCCTGTGGAAAGAGGGCCCCGCCACGGTACGCGACGTGAGCACGCGTCTTGCGCCGCAAAGAAGACCTTGGGCCTATAACACTATCCAAACGCTCTTGAACCGACTGGAAGCGAAAGGTTACGTCAAGGCGGACAAGACCGGATTTGCGCACACTTATCGCGCGCGCGTGACGCGCGAGAAATTCCTGGCGCAACAGTTGCGGGAGTTGGCAGAGAAAGTATGCGAGGGGACCACCACGCCTCTAGTAGCGGCCTTCGTACGAAGACACAGATTCAGGCCGGAAGAAATTGCGGAGTTTCGGCGACTGCTTGACGAATTCGACCGCACAAAAGAGAAATCTTAAAGCATTGGAAGGAGCGCCTCGTGGGTATGAGTATTGTTTTCCATGCGGCAACGGCAGCGGTACTGGCGAGCTTGGTGGCGGTCACGTGCCGGTGGAGGCAATTTCGTCCTTCCATTTGCCACGTTATCTGGCTCGTCGTGCTCGTCAAACTAGTCATTCCGCCCGTGCTCTATTGGCCCTGGACGTTGGAAGAAGTGTACTCGAATGTCGAACATTTCGGGTCCCTTTATTTGCCAGAGCTGCCGGCGGTGAACTCAAAACCGCACCACGGGACTTCACTTCGAGACACCACACGTCCGGAACCTGAAAGTCAGCCTGCGACTGGACTGCCGCAGATTCCAGTGGGTTGGACACGACTCTTGTGGATAATCTGGGCAGTTGGCGCACTTAGCGTCGCCGTCCTCCACATTTGGCGCTTCCGCCGCGTACACCGCTCACTACGGTTGGCTCAATCGGCCCCCGACTGGATGCAGGCCTGCGCCGTGGAATTGGCAGTCCGGATGGGTGTGCGTCCGCCGAAAGTACTTGTGATCCCGGGACTATCTACGGTATTCGTAGTGAGTCCTTGGCAACCCAAGATTCTAGTTTCTCGAGAACTGTTAGCATGGGTTAAGCGCGAGGAATGGCAAGGGATTCTTGCCCACGAACTGGCGCATCTCAAGCGGCGAGACCTTTGGGTGGGTTGGTTGGAACTGATTGCGGCGTGTGTGTGGTGGTGGCACCCGGTGTTGCCCTTTATCCGACGGCAACTGCATCACTTTGCGGAATTGGCTTGTGACGCGTGGGTTCTCTGGGCGGTTCCCGGGCGGGGACGGGGGTACGCTGAGGTCTTGTACCGAATACTTAGCTTGAGTCAACGGCAGCCCAGCACCGTCCCTGTCGTTGGTATGACGTGTGGGCACGCAGCTCTGGTGAAGACCCGTCTGGCAATGCTGCTCAAAGGCGATACCCCCTGCGTTCTTCCCAAGAAAGCGCTCGCCGCAGTGTGTGCCTTGTTGTTAGTCGTGCTACCTTCGTGGACAACTGCAACCCCGCCGTCGTCAGAAGCGCCACCGTCGGCAGTATATCCGCGTCAAATTGTGACAGCGACTACTCAGGACGCTCGGGCAGTTCTGGAAATGCGGTTGTACTTGGTGAGAGATACGATTGCGGGCATCAACAAAGCTCCAAACGTTCCGGGCTTTTTACAACCGGGGATGGCGCTACGGGCCCTCTTGGTTAACCCACTGGATTCAAAGCTCTCAATTGACGACGTCCCTCTTACAATGAAAGGCGCAACGTTGCTATGGGGCGGCCAAACAGACCCGAGCCATCCGAGGATTACTCAGGTGGCGTCGCCGGTTTTCGTTCTGCGACCAGAGGAGGAAGTTTCAATCTCGATGGCCGTCTCCCGAATTGCGCAGAAATGGCTTAAAGCTGAGACACCACAGGAGTTGGAACTTGTTTGTACGCCCGATGGCGACGCGCTCCGCCTCCGCTTCGCGCTCAAGAGCGTCCCATCGGGGGCGACGATATCCACTGAGAAGGATCTCGATCTGAATGATCTTGATCTGAGCGAGGTATGGACCAACCTGATAGTTAAGGCACCGCTTGACACCTGGGAAGGGGCCGTAGCCGATATTTCGGGATCTCGAAGAAAACTTGTGGGATCATTGTTGATGTTTTGGATACGTCGCCCCTGCGAGAAGGTGGCGCCCCCCGTTGAACTGCCGGGCCCCGAGTCTGGTCAATACATGATCAGCCGACACAAACGGGAACCTTATGATCCGCATGATCCGCAACTTCACTTTCGTGCAGAAATGAAAGTTACAGAAGCCGAGACAACCGACATCGAACACCTGGTAGCCGGACTGGAGCCATTTTCCGGCGCCTCGAAGGCGTCCACCAATATACGAATGTTCCGTATTCCGGGCAAGATACAGTGGGACGCGATCTTTGACAAGATGACCACGTACGAAAATAGCGAGTTGCTATCGGCGCCACGCGCGACGTTTTACGGCCGCGTGCCGCTGAAAATTGTCACGCGTGGGAGTGGAGGACTCAACGGCGGTTCCCTAAATAAGGAATTGCAGGCCTTCAGTGATTCATTGGTCAATTTCCTCGAAGCGAAGAGACCTCAGGTTCTAGTCGCAGATTGGGCCAATTCCGCTTATCGTGACGAATCATCAGGCCAAACGCGCACTGTCCGTTCGGGCATTTCCTTTGCCATTTCCGCCAAGAAAATGGGCGATAACGATGTGGTTGACCTCGATTTGTACTACAACTTGAAAGAATTGATTCGTAAACGTACCGGCCACCTTTTCTGGCGAAGAGAACACTCGCCCAACGTGCTGGAAACTCCTGTCGAAATTCAGATGTCTTACCATCTCGACGACAGAATTTGCTTCATCAGCAAAGCGCGCACTCCGGATCGGCTTCGATTGATTTTCTTCGTCATGGAACGGATAGCTCCGACCGGCACTCAATTCTTTGAGAGCTCTCAATGACACCGGTCTCGGCTTATCAGGCAGTCAAGGGGTCCGTTACGGGTGGGCTGGTCTGTCCGCGGACTCGAAGTACGGGGCGAACATATACTCGACGGCGGCGAGGTTATCTTCAATCGAGTAAGGCAGTTCCTGGGCGAAGAGGTCGAGCAGGACGATGGCGTTGATGTGGGCGTCGCCGGCCGCGATGCTGCGCAGGCGCTGGGCCAGGCCGACGTTCACGGCGTGGACCAAGTCGTAAATCTTACTCAGGCCCGCCAGATCGAGGTCCGCCGCTCCACCGCGTTTCTTGAGGAAATACTGCGCCAATAGATACGCGCCCGCCGACCGAAAGATCGTCTCGTCCCGCGTTGCGAACGGCAGGTGAAACCGCGCCATCGGTTTCAGCTTCGACAGGATTGGACAGCCGCTCGTGGCCATCTTGAGGCCAATCAGCGAACTGAGCGCCTTCTGCACCGTGGTCTTGCCGACAATCGTGCGCTCCTTCGTCGTCACGGTCGTTTCCACGCGGGCATAAGACAGTAATTGGTTGAAATGCTCGACCAAGTCGCTCAGCGACAGCGCGACCGGGCAGTACTGACATTGCTGGGAGTCGAGCGGACAAATCCGGCATTGGTTCACGTCCAGTCGTGTCCATTCCGGCGGAGATACCGGCGTGGCGCGCACCTGGTCAAGTGTGTGGGCATCCAACTCCACGCGGAATTGCACCTCCGCATTGTTCTGGTCGGGCCAAAGGAAATGATAGTCAAAGACGATGGTATCGTCAGCCACTCCTCTTCTCCACTCCCCCAAGCGCTTCGCTGCCGCCCCGTAGTATCTTCAGCCAGATAACAATTATCAAGGGAAAACCAGTGCCGAGTACCAAGTACCGAGTTCCCAGTTCCGAGTTCCCAGCGACGGGCAACGGGGCACTAGCATCGAGCAACTATTCACTGGTCACCCGTCACTGGTCAATAGCCACTATCCGCCGGCCACTGGTTACTAGCCACTGGTCACTGACCACAAGTGGTTTACCGCCCGCCGCTAAGTATAATGTAGCAACTCAGACCAGTCATGGATACCCATGTAACGAAACCCTTGGTGTCGGTAGTCGTCCCGTTCTACAACGAGGCGGAGAATGTGCCTCCGTTGATGGAACGGATTGCGGCCGTGTTCGATCAATTGTCCGGCTACGAGTATGAATGCGTATTTGTGAATGACGGCAGCACGGATGGGACCCGCGTCCAGTTGGAGAAGCTTCACGCCGCGAATTCCCGCGTGCGCCCCATCCATCTCCTGAGGAACAGCGGCCAGTCCGCGGCGCTGGTGGCGGGTTTGCGCCGGGCGCGCGGCGAGTTAGTTTTTACGCTCGACGGCGATCTCCAGAACGACCCCTGCGATTTCCCGAAGATGCTCGAATTATTGAAAGAATACGACTGCGTGTGTGGGTATCGTGCGAACAGGCACGATACGTGGGTGCGGAAAGTCTCGAGTCGCATCGCCAACCGCGTCCGCAATTGGGCGTTGCAAGATGGCATTCGCGACGGTGGCTGCGGCGCGAAAGCATTTCGCCGGAAATGCCTCGAGCACATCGTGCCGTTCAATGGCGCGCACCGATTCCTCGCGGTCATGATGCGCAAGGCCGGCTTTACGATCGTTGAATGTGAGGTAACCCACCATCCGCGAGAGTTCGGGGTCTCAAAGTATGGGATCGGGAACCGGTTGTGGCGCGGCATCTACGACCTGATCGGGGTCGGTTGGCTGCGCAAGCGTTACGTTGTCATCCGCGTCGAGGGGGAAGAATAGGATGACGGATACGACCGGAGCGTCTGCCACGGACATGCTATGGTTCGCCTTCGGTTTGACGGCGCAAATCGTATTTCAGAGCCGCTTCTACATCCAGTGGCTCGCATCCGAACTCAAACGGAAGAGCGTGGTGCCGGTGGTGTTCTGGTACTTGAGCAGCGCCGGATCGATCATGCTGCTCATCTACGCAGTGCACGACCAGTCGCCAATCGGCGCCCTCGGCCAGAGCCTGAATATCGTCATCTATTCACGAAACCTCATCCACATCTGGCGTGACCAAGGCCGATTGACTCAGCGGATGCGTCACGGCGTGCACGCTGGCGCCGCCCTAATCGCGATGTTTGCCTTGTTGGCCGTCGCCCACATCTGGTGGCGCGAGTATCATCTCACCCGCGAGATGACCCGGAAGGAGGCCACCCAGGTATGGGTATGGCTGGCGGTGGGTTTGATTGGTCAGGGACTCTTCGCGGGTCGTTTCATCATTCAGTGGATTGCAACCGAAATCCGGCGGAAAAGCGTGTTTCCCACCGCCTTCTGGCATCTCAGTATGGTGGCAAGTTTGCTGCAACTGGCCTGCTTCCTTCAGCGCACCGAGTGGATTTTCGCGCTCGGCATGGTCGCCGGGTTGTTCATCTACGCGCGTAACTTGTGGTTCATTTACCGGCACCGCGCTGCGCCCGAAGGCGCTCCGTTGCCGGAGTAAGTCGAGCCGGCGATGATCCCAGTCAAATATCAACTCCCGGCGCTGCTGGCGCTGGCGATGGTGCTCTTCTCGGCCAATATCGGCGGATACGACCTCTGGCCGGAAGACCAGCCGCGCTTCGGCGAAGTCGCACGAGAAATGCTTCAGTCCGGCGATGGCTTGGTGCTGCGCGTCAACGGCCAGCCGTATCGCGAAAAACCGCCGCTGCTGTTTTGGCTGATCGCGCTCGTGTCCCGCCCCTTCGGCGATGTCACCGAATTCACCGCCCGCGTGCCCGTGGTCGTGGCGGGGGCGATAACGGTGGCTATGACCTACCTGCTGGCGGCCCGGCTTTACGGTCCGCGTGTGGCATTCTGGGCCGCGCTCCTGCTCATGACCAACTGGCGCTTCTGGTGGCAGGCTCGCTCCGTTCAGACGGACATGATTCTCACCGCATGCCTCGCGGGGTTCCTCTACGCGTTCTGGCGAAGGCATGAAACCAAGGACATAAAGTGGCTGATTGCGATGTACGCCTGCGTCACCGCGGCGCTCTACGCGAAAGGCCCGCCGGGACTGGTATTCGCGTTGCTGCTGGTCTTCGCCTTCTACTGGAAGCAACCGGAAGAACGTCGCGCCACGCACCCCTGGATCGGTACCGCGGTGGCCGTGCTGGGCATCGGTCTCTGGTTCATACCGGCATACCTGGCCCAGAGTTCCGGCCCGCCCGAAGCTGCCGAAACTGCGGCCGCCGCGAATGTCTTCCGCCAAACCATCGGTCGCTTCTTCCTCGGCGTCAGTAAAGCGCAACCGCCCTGGTATTACCTCGGAACGCTACCGATGGATTGGCTGCCTTGGTCGCTGTTCTTGCCGTGGACGCTGCCCTGGGTATGGCAACGCCGCCGCGAAGGCAAAGCCATGCGCCTATTGTTGTGCTGGACACTCCCCGCGTTCGTCTTTTTTTCCATCTCGATCGGGAAACGCGCCTTGTATCTTTTGCCGATCTCACCGGCGCTCGCGATTCTGATCGCCCGCAGTCTGTTGGACCTGATGGAAGTTGACCGCACAACCTTGCGCGTGAGGACGGCCGCAACCTGGGGCATACTTCTCACGGTCCTGGCCGTGCTGCCGGTGGCCATTCAAGTCAAGTACCCACTGGATTGGAACCTCGCATTGGTCGCATTCTCGCTCTGCGCCCTGGTTATGGCCGCGTATATGCTGTTTCGTACCGGGACAACGGACATGTCCAGGCTGCCTACGGCCGTGGCCGGGCAAGTGTGCATCTTGACGCTCCTCTGCGCCTACGGCATGTTCCCGGCCATCAATCCTCACAAATCGGCGCGGTATTTCTGCGAGCCGCTCCGAAAGCTGTCGGACGCCGGGCAATCGTACCGTCTTTATTCGCTCGGTTTCTCCCGCGAGGAGTATGTTTTTTACAGCAAGCATTTCCATACGCCGGTACTAACGGATTTGCTCGAGGTCCCGGGCATACCGGGTCTGACGCCGACGCAAATGGCGCGCCAACAACGAGAAATCCGCGAAGTAATCACCCGTGCCGTCGAGGAGGTACCCATCGAAGCCTTGGCAGCGGTTAACGACGAAGAACTGAGACGGCTGCAGACCGCTTTGCATACAGCGGTCAAAAAGAAGGACGTAAGAGACCACGTCGCCCAAGCCATCGAGCGGGCCTTTGAACACGCTATCGGGTCATTCGCGGCCGAATTCGAGCGGCCCGACCCCGCATTCCTGTTCGTCCAGGAAGAAGACTGGCGCTGGATTCTCGCCCTACATCCGAGGGTGAGAAACTATAGGCTAATCCACGTCAAACAGGTCGGCCGCCGCGAGGTTCTGCTTCTCGCCAACGAATCCGGCGCAAAGCTATACTCACCGCCATAAATGAATCCGCATGCTCACAAGGCGACGTTCATTCCGTTCGTGGCAATTCTAGCGGTACTCCTTTTGCCGCATCACGTCCGCGCCACGGCCTCCGAACCGGTCACACTCTATTACTGGGGTTGGGACAGCGACGTGCTGGGCATGGACGTGATCCAGGAGTTCGAGCGGATGCACGACGGCCGTGATGGCAAGCCCCCCATCAAAGTCATCATGGGCCAATCGGCGGTGTGGAGCAAGGACAGCGACTTTCAGCGCCTGCTATGCGGCGTGGTCGGCGGCGATCCTCCTGACGTAGTGTGGTACGGGCGCAATTCGACCGTGGCCTGGGCCTCGCGCGGCGCTTTTTTGTCCCTGCAACCGTTTCTCGAGCGCGATCTCGCGGAACGAACCAACGATCCGCTGACCCTGCGTAAAGAGATGTTCTGGGACCACTGCTGGACCGAAGCCAGTTACAACGGCGAGTTGTACTCCCTGCCGGCGGATACCGACGTCCGCGTGCTTTTCTATAACCTCGATGTCTTCGAAAAACATGCCGACGC
The DNA here is from genome assembly GCA_016209895.1 of Candidatus Hydrogenedentota bacterium. GTDB lineage: Bacteria > Hydrogenedentota > Hydrogenedentia > Hydrogenedentales > SLHB01 > JACQVH01. The sequence goes on from JACQVH010000053.1 coordinate 60,778, forward strand.
CCTCAAAGCCCTCGGTTGCGTAGACCCGAAGGACCCCACCCGCGTCGGTCCGCCGCAGACCTGGGACCAGCTCCGCGAATGCGTGAAGCTCCTATCCAAGTTCGACACGCGAGGACGGCTCCAGGACGTGGGTTACATTCCCAATTACGGAAACGCCTGGTTGTGCCTGTATGCCTGGCTCAACGGCGGCGAGTTCCTCAGTCCGGACGGACGAACCTGCACCATGAATTCACCGCCCGTTGTGGACGCCCTCGCCTACATGACCGAACTCTATGACCTGATGGGCGGCGTCGAGCAGGTCCGCGCCTTCGAGACCTCCCTGCCGCTCGCCGATCTGGACCCGTTTATGACGGGTCGAGTGGCCATGAAGATTGACGTGGACGGCTTCATGAGCTACGTGGCTTGGATGCGGCGCGACATGCGCTTCGGTGTAGCCTTGCCGCCGGCCCCTGCCGGGAAACCGTCGGTGAGTTGGTCGGGCGGCTGGTCGTGGGTAATCCCGAAGAATAGCAAGCATCCGGAAGAGGCGTGGGAATTCGTCAAGTTCATGGCGTCCCGCAAGGCATACCAAATTCGCAACGACGCCATGGCCCAAATTACGCGCGCCAACGGCCGGCTCTTCGTCCCGCAAATCAGCGCGCGCCGTGATATTGCGGAATGGGCGATGGAACACTATCTCTACAGCGATCCCACCATCGAAGACAAATTCAAGGAAGGGATGCGGGTCTGCCTCGAGGCCTTGCCGCGCGCGCGGTTCCGACCACTCTCACCAGTGGGCCAACTCTGGTGGAACGAACACGTCAGCGCCATGGACGCCGGACTCTATAAGAAATACGACCCGAATGACATTCGACGCAACGCGCAACTGGCGCTGGACCGCGGCACCGCCGTCGTCCAAGCCGAACTCGACCGCATCTACCAGCCAAAACCGTACCCGGTGCTACGGTGGCAACCAATCGTGCTCGCTTACTTGGTCATCGTGGCCGTCGCTTCCCTCATGCTCTACCTATATTTCGACCGCAGGATGCAGGCGCGCGGCTACTTCCGAAAGGAATTTCGCGCCGGCTACACCTTCGCGTCGCCGTGGTTCATCGGATTCGTAATCTTCGGTGGCGGCCCCATTCTCTTTTCCCTCATCATGAGCTTCTGCGACTACGACGTATTCACCGCGCCCAAGTTCGTCGGCCTCGAGAACTACACCACACTTCTCACCGACGACCCGCTCTTCTACAAGTCTCTTTGGAACACCATATTTATGGTCATCGGCGTTCCGCTCGGCATGGCCGTGAGCCTGGCCATCGCCGTGTTGCTGAACTACCAGATTCGCGGCATCGCCGTGTACCGCACGTTCTTCTATCTGCCCGCGATCATGCCCGCCGTCGCCGCCTCGATCCTCTGGATTTGGATATTCAATCCGCACCAAGGCATCTTAAACATGCTCCTGGGCAAAATCGGCATCGCGGGCCCGGCGTGGTTGCAAGACACGAATTGGTCGAAGCCGGCATTGATCGTGATGGGGCTGTGGGGCGCGGGCGGCGGCATGATCGTTTGGTTGGCGGGTCTCAAGGGAATCAGCGAATCGTACTATGA
>JACQVH010000046.1 GCA_016209895.1 Candidatus Hydrogenedentota bacterium
AATATAGCCGCTTCGAGGAGTTGCCTGTTTGGCAAGATGCGTTGAATCTGATATTATGCCCGCGGGTCCACCGGTGAAGTTCGCTCAATGCTGTATCTGCTTGAACGCCTACCGGATTTTCCTCATCTCAAATCTGAAATCTCAAATCTCAGATCCCACGCGGAATCCATCGCTCGCCAACGACGTGCCTGGGCGCAACGCCTGCAGGATTCGAAGATCTAGGGCCAGCGATACCTGACCGAAAAGGGACGCGGAGAAGAAACGCGCAAGAAGCAAGCAGACGCCTTCTGGGATGATCTCAAGAAGAGGAACGAAGCCAACGTCCACGCGTGGTCCGCGGCTCCTAAAAAAGCCGATCCGTGATTGGAGTGACGTCGCAGCACATTTGCACATCCATGGCGGTCAAAGTACGAAAGTTGTTTCCATCCGGAGTATTGTGGGTTCGTGTATTTCAAATCTCAAATCTGAAATCCGCTGGAAAATCCTTCACTCCGCCAGCGACTCCACGATATCCACCCCGGTGCTGGTGCCGAGGCGGTTGGCGCCGGCTTTGATCATGGCGGTGGCGTCTGCGAGAGTTCGGATGCCGCCGGCGGCTTTGACGCCCAAGCGGTCACCCACCACTTGGCGCATGAGGGCCACGTCCTCCGGCGTGGCGCCGGCTTGGCCGAATCCGGTCGAGGTCTTCACGTAGGCGACCCCGGACCGCACACTCATCTCGCACACGGCAATTTTCTCTTCCCGCGTCAGGTAACTCGTCTCGAGTATCACTTTGACCGGACGGTTCTGGGCCGCGCCCACCACGGCGCCGATTTCTTGCTCGACGTATTTGGGATAACCGGACTTGAGGGCGCCGATATTGATCACCATGTCGATTTCCGTGGCGCCGTTGCGCGCCGCCTCGCGCGCTTCCTCGACTTTGATTTGCGCGGTATTGGCTCCCAGTGGAAACCCGACGCACGTGTTCACCCCGACCGTTTCGCCTTTCAAACGCTTGGCGCAATAGGCCGTCCAGGCAGGATTTATGGAGACGGCGGCAAAACCGTACTTCACCGCCTCGTCACAGAGTTCATCAATATCCACCTGGGTCGCATACGCGCGCACCAGTGTGTGATCGATCATTCGGGCCAGTTCGCTGCGGGTCATTTGCGATACCTCTTCCGAGAGCGATACTGTACCACAAAGTCACGAGGACCACGAAGGATTCGCGATCAGAGCGAGGGAAATGAGAGCGGCAGTGTACAACAGGAAGGCAAATCGGCCGACGGCTGGAAATTGGGCCGCAGTGCCAATAGTCTTTCTTCTGCTCGGTTTGGCGCGCAGCGTGTCAGCGTGGGCGCAACCAGAGTCCAGCCCCGTCGCTCAAACCTTCAAACACGAGGCCATGGCGACGGAGTTCGAGTTCACCTTGTGTTCACGGCCGGAAGACAAAGACGGGCGCAATTTGGAAGTAATCGCCCGGCAGGCTTTCGCGGAGGTGGATTATCTCGAGGATCGGATCAGTAATTGGCAGCCGCTGAGTCAAATCAGTCGCATTAACCGCGACGCGGCCGCGCAACCCGTGGGAGCCGACGAAGAAATCATCAAGTTGCTTCTTGACTGCCGACGGATGACGGAGGCGACCAATGGAGCATTTGATATTTCGGTCGGCCCGCTCATTCGCCTGTACGGTTTCTACCGGAAGAGTGGCCGCCTGCCGAACGAGGAAGAACTCAGTGAGGCGCGTGCGTGCGTCGGCATGGATAAGGTCGTCATCAATAAAGATGAGCGGACGGTCTTCTTTACACGGAAAGGAGTTAGCTTGGACTTTGGCGGCATCGGCAAAGGGATGGCCCTGGACAAGGCCGCTGACGTACTCCGTAAGAACGGAATCTCCAATGCCTTGCTCAACGCGGGGACCAGTTCCGTGTTGGGAATAGGTGCGCCGCCGGGGGAAAATGGCTGGACAGTTCGGATTCGACATCCCCGCCGGACAAATGATATCATCGCCACGGTAGTGATTAAGGATGAATCACTTTCCACTTCGGGCTGTTACGGCCAGCAAATGGTGGTGGACGGAGAGGTCATCTGCCACATCCTTGATCCCCGAACGGGGAAACCCATCACAGGCATGCTGACCGCGTCCGCTATTGCCCGAACGGCGACGGAAACGGACGCGTTGAGCACGGCGTTCATGGTGCTTGGCCCGGAGGGCACGCGAGAATACTGCAAGCAACACAAGGACGTGCGGGCAATTCTGGCGGCGGTTCCCGACCAGGGGGAGCCGACGCCGGAGCATCTGAACTTTGACGAGTAAAGGGAGCGGGCAAAGGAAATGGGTATGAACGTGACAAGAAGGGATTTTTTGAAGACGGCGGGCGTGGCGGCTGGAGTGACCATCGCGGCGGGCTATTCGCCGTTTTCCTACGCACAGAATGAGAAGGTGCGTCTGGCCATTATCGGCACGGGCGGCCAGGGGAGCCTGCACCTTCGTGAAGGCTTGGCGCCGAACCATCAGATCATTGAACTGGTCGCCACGTGCGACTGCTATAACCTGCACCGTGCCGGCGGTATCGAAGAATATAACAAGGCTTGGAAAGCTGCCAACAAAGACCAGGATTATCCCGGCGAAATCAAGCAGTACATGAACTACAGGGAAATGCTCGAAAAGGAGCAACTGGACGCGGTCATCATTGCCACGCCGTTAGACCGGCATTTCCAAATGACCATGGACTGCCTGGACGCCGGCAAATACGTCTTCTGCGAGAAGACACTCTGTTACGACATCGAGCAGTGCCGGCAAGTCGTCCAAAAGTGTCACGATACCGGTCTCTTTGTGCAAGTGGGCCATCAGCGCCGCTATAACCCGCTCTACAACAAGGCGTTGTGGCTGGCGCTGGACCCGGCGATGCGGGACAAGGGGCTTGTGGGTCGCATTAATCACATCGCCGTGCAGTGGAACCGCAACAGCGATTGGCGCCGACCGGTAGATCCCACCATTGTGTTGTCCGAGGAAGAGAAACAGTACATCAAGACGGACCTGGAGCACCATCTGAATTGGCGGCTGTACAATGAGTTTTCAGCCGGGGGGCTGATGACGGAATTGGCCGCGCACCAACTCGACGTGACCAACTGGTTTCTGCACAGCATGCCCAAGCGGGTGATGGGTACCGGCGGGATTGACTATTGGCGCGACGGCCGGGAAGCGTACGACAATGTGTCCCTCGTCTACGAATACGAAATGCTGCCGGACAATCCGGCCTTTTACCAGATCGACAAGCGAAACGACCGACAGGACATGGCGAAGATTAATCGGCCCTATACCGTGCGTGTGACGTATTCGAGCATCTGTCAAAATGCGCAAGGCATGTATTCGGAACTCCTGCAAGGAGACAGAGGCGCGCTACTGATGCTTTCGGAAACGAGCGCTTATATCTATGCCGAAGAGGCCGCCAAGGCCCGGTGGGATAGCGGTGGCGTTCGCACCGCCCAGTCCGTAGCGGCCGCCGTTACGTCAGGCAAATCGTTGACTACGTCGAAATTCGAAGAACGGATCGAGATTAAGGTCGCCAATAACAAGACCTACTACCGGCTGCAGTTCGAGTCATTTGCCAACGACATCAAGACCAAAGGCACGCCCAAGGCCAATCAAATGGTCGGCCTGATGGCGGCAGTCGCGGCGCTGAAAGGCAACGAAGCCATGAAGACCGGCGGCATGATCGAAATTCCATCAAGTCTATACACGTTCGATTTCGAAACTCCCGACCCCTATCGCTACGAGTACTGGCCGCGGTGGGAGCCATGGGAAGAAAACGCGTAGGACGCGAAGTTCACGAGCACACAACAGAGAACCAATGACTGGAGAATAGGTGTCATGAAACGAACACTTTGCATAGGCCTTGGCGTTTGCCTTCTGATCCTGTTCGGACTGGCGAGCGGCTGTGCGGACCCGACCAAAGGACGCCCCGCCGCCGACGTATCGGACATACCGCCGGCACCGGAGCCCGGTCCATCGCCCACGCCGCAGCCGACCGGCGATCAAGCACCCACGCCTGCGCCACAAGCGCAGGCACCCGCCGAGCTACAAAGCGCTCCGGCCGGCCAGGAACAGGCTGCGTCACCGGCCCCGGAGACACCCGCCGCGCCTCCGCCCGCGGCCGTGGCCGCGGGTCCGACGCGAAAGTTCAAGTTTTCCTATGATTCCTCGGTCGGGTTCATAGGATACAACATGATCGGCGGTCGGGAAGGCGGCTTCGCCAAGTTCGACGGCTCCGCCACGGCGAATGGCGATAGTATCGAGTCGCTGCAAGTGGAACTGACCATTGACATGAAGTCCGTATTCTCTGACGCCGAACTGCTGACAAAGAAGCTGAAAGGCGACAAGGGCCTCTTCGAAGTTGACAAGTATCCGACCGCCACCTTCAAATCCACGGCCGTGACCAAGAGCGATACCGGATATACGGTTGCGGGCACTCTCAATTTGCACGGCGCTGAAAAGGCCATATCGTTTCCCGCAAACATTTCCTTGAGCGGAAACGAACTCAAGACCCAGGCCGAGTTCACGCTGAACCGGCAGGACTTCGGGATCGTCTATCAAGACACCGGCGACTACTTCATCAAAGATGACGTCGTCGTGAAGTTGGATATCATCGCCAAAGCCGAAGAAGCCGTCTCAGCCGGCACTTAGGGTTTGTACGTCATCGGGGGCACGACCGCGTGTCCCTGTGGGACTTCTGAGACGCCCACCGCGGAAGGCAGCATTATCCTGGGGGGCAGAAGGAGGAGGATTATCGTATGCCGGGTATTGTTGTCCGTCTCAGCGTCATGATGTTTCTTCAGTTCTCGGTCTGGGGCGCGTGGTTTACCGCGTTGTATCCCTACCTCACGGAGAATCTCGGATTTACCGGCCCGCAAGCCTCGGGTATCTTCGGCACCTTGTGGTTAGCCTGCATGATCGCGCCCATGATTGGCGGACAGATCGTGGACCGCTTCTTCCCGACCCAGATTTTCCTGGCGTTCGCGCATCTGGCCGGCGCGGTCTTACTCTATCTGGCTTCCGTTCAGACCAACTATGGTCCCATGTGGTATTGTGCGCTTCTCTACGGCCTGCTTTACGCGCCCACGCTCGCCCTGGTCGTTTCCATCAGTATGCACCATCTGGCCGACCCCGATAAACAGTTTGGTCCGGTTCGGACGTGGGGCACGGTGGGCTGGATTCTGGCCGGCTGGTCAGTCACCGTCATCCGAACTCTGTTCCACACGCAAACGTGGACCGACCGGAGCGATTTGTTTACCATCGCCTCGGTGCTTTCCCTGATCACCGGATTGTACTGCTTCGCCCTGCCCCACACACCCCCCAAACGAGAAGCGGCAAATCCGTTTGCATTCCTGGAAGCAATTGCGCTCCTCAAAGACCGCAATTTTCTGGTCTTTATGCTGTGTTCGTTTGTGGTTACGACCGAGCTTCAGTTTTACTATATTCCGACTGCGGCCTTTCTACAGGATGGCGGCGTCAGCGCCGAGTGGGTTACCACCGTGTTGACCACGGCGCAGATCGCCGAAATCGTCGTCCTGGCATTCCTCCTGCGAATTTCACTTAAGCGATATGGGGTGCGTCGGACGATGGCGATCGGGATTCTCGCGTGGCCCTTGCGTTACTTCCTGTTTACCGTTCCCAGTCTTCCGGTGATCATCGCCTCCTTAACGTTGCACGGGTTCGGGTATGCTTTCTTTTTTGTAGCATCCCAGATTTACGTGGACCGCAAGGCGAGCTCCGATACGCGAGCGTCGGCGCAGGCGTTGTTGACGTTCTTCACCCTGGGCCTCGGCAACTTCCTGGGTACCATGTTCACGGGATGGTGTCTCGAATGGTTCAAGAACGTCGAGACAGGCGCCACGAACTGGACTCCATTCTTCCTTGTCCCGGCCGGTATCTGCATTGCCGTGGCCATAATCTTTCTAACCCTTTTCCGCGACGACGCCCACGGGGCGGCCGAGCAAGCATAACGGCCCTTAGGTTTGACGGAAAGGTGTTCTTGCTCGTACATTAGCAATCATGAAGACACTCGATTCAGCGACTTTGGCGGAAATCACGAGGCGCCTTGTGGCCGAATGCCAGCCCGAATTGATCATCTTGTTTGGTTCCCATGCATGGGGCACGCCGCACGCAAGCAGCGACGTGGACCTTTTGATTATTGTGCCACACAGCGACCTTCCTCCCCTCGAACGAGCTGTTCAAGCCCGCCGGTGTCTCCGCGGCCTGGGCGTGTCCAAGGATGTTATAGTGAAGACCCGAGCAGAACTGGAACAAGCCCGTATAATTCGCAGTTCTCTTGAGTACGCCGCGCTTCGACAGGGCAAGGTGCTATATGAACGCGGCGCAGCGTGATCGCGTTCGCGGTTGGTTGATCAAGGCCAAGCACGATCTAGCGTCGGCATGCAAGCTCGCAAAAGCCCCGGATCAGTATCTCGATGTTGCGATTTACCACTGTCAACAGGCAGCCGAGAAAGCAATTAAGGGGTTTCTCGTAAGCGAAGATATAGCGTTCGACTGGACACACGACCTCGAACCGCTGTTGCAGGCCGCGTCGAAATGTCGGGAGAAGTTCAAGTCTTGGCTTGATGTGGCAGAGCGGCTCACCCAATACGGCACTATTTATCGTTATCCGGATGACATTATGGAACCGACTGCCGATGAATTCGAATCCGCGTATGCCGCCGCGAATGAATTAGTTGAATTCGTCCGTTCTCTACTTCCCTGGGCAATAGAAGGGGAAGACGTGGTGGAATCGGACGAATCGTCGGGACAGAGGAAGAATTCCTGAGCTCTATTGCGCCGTGACTTCTTTTCGGGTGCGGGCGCTGAGGATTTTCACGTCGTGGATGTGGAAGTCTGAGACGGACTCGACGGCGATCTGCCGCCCGAAATCCTTGGCCAATTGATCGAGCAGCGTCTTGTTCTCGGTACGGAGACGTCGGGCGACGTCGGTGTGCACCTGCAGGATGACGGCCTTCTCCCGCGAGTGACAGAACAGGCTCTGAAGCTGCCGCATCAAATCCAGCGTCATGGTGGTGATCGAGCGCACCATCCCGCTGCCTTCGCAATAGGGGCAGGGCTGGGAAAGCGCCTTCATCAGGTTGTGTTTCACGCGCTTGCGGGTCATCTCGATCATGCCCAGTTCGCTGATCTCTGAAACGGTCGTCTTGGCGCGATCGGCCTTGAGGGCGTCCTGCAGGCGGCGGATGAGCTCTTTGCGGTTGCGTTCGTACCGCATGTCAATGAAATCAATCACGATGATTCCGCCGATGTCGCGTAGTCGCATCTGGTGTGCAATCTCTTGGGCGGCCTCAATGTTGGTCTGGAACACGGTTTCTTCGAGGTGTTTCGTGCCGGTGAAGCGCCCGGTGTTTACGTCAATGGCAACCAACGCCTCCGTTTGGTCAATGCAGATGTACCCGCCGCGTTTCAGGTAGACTTTTCGTTGGAGCGCCTTCTGGATTTCCTCTTCAATTCCGGACTTGTCGAAAATCGGCCGCTTGGCGTTGTATAGTTTGCAACGCTTCTTCAATTGCGGCGCAAACCGATCCAGGAACTTCAGAATTCGATCATATTCGGTGGCGTCGTCCACGGTCAGCTTGCTGATGTCCTGTGTGAACAGATCGCGGACCACGCGCAGGATGGGTCCGAGGTCCTCATGCAGCAGACTCTCGCCCTTCATGTCCTCCATCTTCGCCTTGATCTCGGCCCAGACTTTGGTGAGGTACTTGATGTCGCCCTCCAGTTCGGCTTTCTTCCGGTCTTCGGCGGCGGTGCGCACGATAATGCCCATGCCGTGCGGACGGAGCGGCTGCAGAATGCTGCGGAGTCGTTCGCGTTCATGGTCTTCTTCGATTTTGCGCGAAATCCCGAGATGGCTGACGGTGGGCATTAGCACCAGATACCGACCGGGTAGGGTAACAAAATTGGTGAGTCGCACGCCTTTCGTGCCCAAAGTATCTTTACTCACCTGGACCATAATGTTTTGATTCTTCTTGAGAATGTTCTCAATACTGGGATGGCGGCCACGCCGATGTTTGGTGCGCGGGCGGACCGTCCCTTCCTCAAAGACGAAGTCGCCCGTGCCTTCTACGCCCGCAATGTCGGAAACGTAGAGGAAGCCGTTCTTTTCGAAGCCGATGTCCACAAATGCGGCCTGAATGCCGGGGACGACGGAATCCACGCGGCCTTTATAAATATTGCCGACCAGACTGCGGCTTTCCTGGCGTTCAATGATAAGTTCGGCGAGACGCTGGTTCTCGAGGAGCGCGATACGCGTTTCGAGCGGGGTTACGTTGATCACCAATTCTTTCATACTATCTCCAGACGACGTGCTCGACATCACTATACCCCTTCGCGGCCTCGCGCTGCGAGTTCACGTGCGGAAGAACCCCTTGCGCACCTGCACACTGAGCAACGTACCCACCCCGACCATGGTGGTGAGACAGAAGGAGCCCCCATAGCTCAGGAATGGCAGCGGAAGGCCCGTGACCGGCAGTAGGCCGATGGTAATACCGACGTTAACAAACACGTGAAAGCCGAGAATGGTGACGACCCCCACCGCCAGCATGCTCCCGGAGAGGTCCGGGCAGTCTCGGGCAAGCATCAATCCACGCAACAAAAACACCGCGAATAAGCCCAAAATCGCGACCGCTCCGACGAACCCTTCTTCTTCGGCGAGAAGGGCGAAGATGAAGTCGGTATGATGTTCGGGCAAGTAACTTAAGTGCGTTTGGGTACCCTCTCGAAATCCCTTGCCCCACATGCCGCCGCTGCCGACGGTAATCTTCGTTTGAATCGTGTGCCAACCGGTATCCTGGGGATCGGCTTCGGCGTTCAGAAACGACCGAATCCGGTCTTTTTGATAGTCTTTCAACTGACTCCACGCCAGGGGGGCGGCTACCAAGCCCAACAGAATGACGACCGCCAAATGCCACCGTTTGCACCCGGCGGCGTACAACATGACGAATACCACCGGTATGAGTGAGGCCGCGGTGCCAAGATTGGGCTGCTTGAGGATCAAGAGCATCGGAATTCCGACGATGACAAAAGTCAGCAGGAAGTACGGCAGGCGGCGAATCCGTTCTTGAAGTACGCTAAAGTACCAAGCCAGGGTGTAGACCAGCACGATCTTGCCAAGCTCGGAAGGTTGAAACCGAACCAATCCCAACGTCAGCCACCGTTGCCCGCCCTTGACCTCGATGCCCCACAACAGCACCACGATGAGCAACCCGACTACCAGGGCATACATGCCCGGGGCGAGCGAGACCAGAAATCGGTAGTCCACGCACACCAGAAGAACTGCGCACCCGGCGCCCACAAGAAACCATACCACTTGTTTGGCGGCGTAATAATACGGAATCGAAGAAGAGACGTTCCGGCTTGCGCTGGTCAGAACGGCTAAGCCAACCACGATCAAGCTCAACACCAGCAGCGACAAGACGGGGTCCAGTCGTCGCACGTTTTGCCGATCAAACACACCGATGTTGCTGTGCGTAAGGGCCAAGTCTCGGAGAAGGTACGGCATTCGTATTATTCCTGTTTGGCAAGCAGACCAGTGGGGCTTGGGTGGCTGTAAAAGTACGCGATCAACTCTTTGGCCAAGGGCGCGGCGCCGGTGCTGCCGTGGAGTCCGTGCTCGACCATAATGCTGATCGCGAGGCGGGGCGTTCGGTCCAGAACTCCGGCCACGAACAGTGCGTGGTCCCGCAACGCATAGGGAATGTCTGCTTCGTTCTTATACTTATCCGTGTATTGTCGGTTCACCGCTTGGGACGTTCCGGTTTTTCCGATGACGGCGATGCCCGGTATCTTCGCACGCCACCCGGTACCCGACGGCGGCTGGTCCTTCTCGACGCATTTGCGCAGCCCGGCACGAAGGATACGCAGTGTGTGTTCACTCAGGAGCGGCGCCGTGACTTGAGGTGTTGCCGCACCGTTCAGATACGGTCGAACCCGCTTACTATCGTTGACCACGGCGGCGATCATGACTGCGTTCTGGAGCGGCGTGACCAGTGTATAGCCCTGGCCAACGGACAGGTTGACAGTGTCTCCCTGGTACCATTCCTGTTCCGAGGGTTCAAGATGCGCATTCATTTGTTTCTTCCATACGGGAGTTGCAATGAGACCGGTTCTTTCCTGAGGCAAATCCAGGCCGGTCTTGACGCCAAGCCCCAATCGTTGGGACCAGTCATGAATCCGGTCCGGTCCCAGCCGCAGACCGACGTTGTAGAAGAAGACATCGCATGAGAACGCCAGCGCATCCACGACGCTCAAGGTGCCGTGTCCGCCGGTCTTCCAGCATCTCCAACGGTGCCCCTTCAAGTCGAAATGTCCGCCACAAAAGAATGTACTATTCTCATCGATCGCGCCTTCCTCGAGGGCCGCGGCCGCGAGGACGACTTTGAAGGTAGACCCGGGCGGGTACATGTCCTGATACGCGCGGTTCTTCATCGGCTCGGTCTTGTCTTCCAATACCTCGAGCCGCGCCTTGCTCATCCCGGAAGTGGCGAAGATGCTTGGATCGTAGCCGGGCGTACTCGCCAAGGCCAACACCTTGCCATCGTCGGCATCCAGCACGGCAATCGCACCCACTTTCCCTTCCAGAAGACTCTCCGCCTTGGCCTGTAGGCCGATGTCCAAGGTCGTGAATATCTCCTGGCCCGGTATCGGGTTGCGCCGATATTGTTCCTCTTCCTGTAAGAGCCGTCCATAACTGTCCGTGTGAACGTAGGGCTTTCCCCAGGGGTCAGTACGTAATTGGGGGGTGCCGACGGCATACCGCGTGACCAGCATCTGTCCATCGTGCCCGCGGAGCAACTCTTCATAGACTTTTTCGAGTCCCGCTTTGCCGATCATGTCGCCCATTTGATAACGCGGCTTTCGCGCCCCCAACTCTTCTTCGTTGATTTCACTCAAGTATCCCAGAATTTGCCCGGCAGTTCGGCCGTGAAGATAGCGGCGCTGAGGTCGGACGATGGTGAAGACACCGGGTAGGGCGAAGGACATCTCTTCGACACGAGTGAGTTCGTTCTTCGAGACGTCTTGCTTGATTACGATTTGGGCATACGGTTCGCGTTCCTTTTTTCGTTCTTCGATCTTGGCGAGCAGGGCGGGACGGTCAATACCGATAAGCGTTGCCAGACGGGAGCACACCACCTGCGGGTCCCCGCATTCGGCCGGCACCAGGACCAAATCGCAGGCCGGACGCGTGTCGGCCAGCACAATGCGCGTATCCGGCCCGTAAATAGTACCCCGGGGCGAAGCCAGCCGTTGAAAGAATAGACGGTTCCGCTCGGCCCGAGCAGCGTATTCCGATCCCTGGATGATTTGGAGTTGCCAGAGACGGGCCCCCAGCACCGTCAGAGCCAGAACCAGCGCTACGGCCAAATGGCCGATCCGCTGCTCGACGCCGTCGTACCGCTTCCTGCTGGTTTCACCGGGCATTTAAGATACTCCGCTCGGCGCCGCTGGATTACGACGGAGGGACCGATCCAGGAGGAAGAAGATCACCGGCGTGACTAAAGTTGTGTAGAAAGCTCCAGGAATAACGCTCGCTGCCAACTTATTCAGTCCTGCGATATCCGGCTGTTGTACGTAGAGAATCAGGGTATATATCAACCCATTAGTGAAGCTGGCCAGAAAGACCAGCCCGGCCTTGACTGCCGGATGATCGGCGATGAGCCGTGTGGCGATTCTTCCTGCGGCGTAACCTACCAGTACGAGGCACAGCACATGGTGTCCCAATGCGACATCCGTGGCCACGTCCTGAATCAAGCCGGCAATCACGCCGGTAAACATGGCGCGTTCCTCTCCCTCGACGATGGCGAAATACACTACCAACAACAGCGGCAAATCCGGTAGGACGCCCGCGATCCGAATCACGTCCAACCACGTGCTCTGAATGAGCGACGCGGCGATTACCAACGTCATCCACCAAAAAGTTCGGCGCATAGCACAATATTACCAGTCATGGCGCGTAGCGTTCTTGCAAAGACCGTGTATCTGGAAGCATTTCCGTGGCCACGGCTTCCTCGCTACCGGTGGGATCAGTATTGGACATTTCCTCCGGGGCAGTCGCCGCTTGGCGGACGAGAAACACTTCGTCCAACCGGTAAGGGTCTGCCGCCGGCTCGACGTAGGCCATCTTTAGAAGCGAGTCGCTTTCCGGGACATGAACGATCCTCCCGATCGGATATCCGCTGGGAAAAACGCTGCCCCCGGACGATACCACTTCGTCGCCGGGGCGAACGTCATCCTTCAAATCAATATATTGAATTGTACAAATTTGACTGAACTCGCTCCCGCTGCCATGGACGATTCCCCGCACGCGGTTCCGTTTGATCATAGCCCCTATCTTACATTCGGGATTGTGCAGCGTATACACGTACGATAATGTCGGCTGAACCTGAGTTACGACCCCGATGAGACCCAGATCGTTGATCACGCACATCGAAGGCCGGACCCCGTGCAACGACCCTTGGTCTACAATCAGCGTTCCTTGGGGACGGGCCAGGACGTGTATAGGTTCCAACACGTTTGCCGGTTGCAAATCAAGCCGTGAAGTCGAGTTCTTGAATTCGAGTAGTTGCTTCAGCCGGGTATTCTGGGCCTGTAATTCAGCGCGTTGAGCGCTGTGAAGCATGAGCGTCGGCAGCTCCCTGCGCAGCGCCTCCGCTTCCCGGCGCGCGGCGTCGTAGGAAATTACTAGCCCGGCCAGATAGTCCGCACCTTGCGGTACGGATGCGAACGTTTTCCAAAAAGGATAGGCAATTACCGAAACCACCGTGCGCAGCCCGCCGCTGATGAGGGAACCGCGGGTGCCGGACGCCAAGGAGACTACGGACAGCGCTGCCAAGAGAATAAGAATAACGGTCGAGCGATGTTCGCTCAGTCGGCGTGTGAGGGAGAACACCTACGCTTCTTCGTCTCGGAAGTTCTTCAGCCCTTCCAGATACTTGCCGGTGCCCAGCACCACGGCCGTGAGAGGGTCCTCGGCCACGGTGACGTGTAACCCGGTCTCTTTCGAAATAAGCTGGTCCAACCCGCGCAACAGCGCGCCGCCACCGGCGAGCACCACACCGCGGTCCACAATGTCGGCGGCCAGTTCGGGCGGCGTACGCTCCAAGGTGACGCGCACGGCGTCTACAATCGCATTGACGGGCTCGCGCAGCGCCTCGCGAATCTCTTCAGAGGTAATGGTTAGAATCTTGGGTAGCCCCAACACTTGGTCTCGACCCTTGACCTGCATTTCAAGTTCTTCTTTCAGCGGGAAGGCGGAGCCGATGGCAATCTTGATGTCCTCCGCGGTGCGCTCGCCAATCATCATATTATAGGTGCGCTTGAGATGTTGAATGATGGCTTGGTCCATTTCGTCCCCGGCCACCCGGACCGACTTCCAGAACACGATTCCGCCCAACGAAATCACGGCTACCTCGGTAGTGCCGCCGCCGATGTCCACAATCATGCAGCCCTGCGGCTCTTGCACGGGAAGCCCCGCGCCGATGGCGGCGGCCATTGGTTCTTCGATGGTGAAGACCTTCTTGGCGCCCGCCAGCGCCGCGCTCTCAGTTACGGCCCGCTTTTCCACCTCGGTGATCCCAGATGGTACCCCAATGGCGACACGCGGCCATGCCAAACGTCGGCGGTTGTGGACCTTATGAATGAAATATCGAAGCATGGCCTCAGTGATCTCGAAATCGGCAATAACGCCGTCCTTCATCGGACGAATCGCCACGATATTCCCCGGCGTCCGGCCAATCATCCGTTTGGCGTCGCTACCGACGGCCCGCACCCTCCCCGTGTCTTTGTTTATCGCCACGACCGACGGTTCACTGAGGACGATCCCCTGACCTTTCACGTAGACCAGCGTGTTCGCTGTGCCCAGGTCAATCCCCATGTCATGCGAAAACAGGCCGGGAAGAAACCGCAATAATCCTCGCACACACACTCCCCTTGATGAAATACCCCGCCCACTTCAACAGACTGGGGCAGCCCTTCTATGAAGACAATTCGAATCAGTCCGCACTGAAAGAACGCATTATAACAGAACGGGCCAAGGCTTTCCACCCAGTTCACGGCGGTCGGCGCCTGTCCGTATCAGGAGGATTCCGTATTCCGACTAGTTACTGTGGGAACTTCCAGGTACAATGACGGTGTTCCCTTCATCACTTATTATGACACCATCCGCGCGCGGGAGAAGCTTTGTGAGGGTCGTACCGTCAGTCCTGGCGCTGTTGAGCGCCTTTCCGGTTTTTGGCCTGGAGCAATTGTGGCACTGTCAATTGTCGCAAGGCGCGCGCGCCATCCCGCTGGTGGGCGACGTCATGGGCGACAGTCGGCCGGAGATCGTAGTAACTACGCGGTTTGACGGAGCCGTGTGGCTGATCGGTGCGGATGGAAAGATTGTGGGGCGGTATCCGCGAGAACAGTGGCTGGAAGGGTCCGCGGCCGCGGCCGTACGCACCAAAAGCCGGGCGGCACTGGTTGCATACCAGGAGTCCGGGGGGCGACTCAATCTGTCCAACTTCTCGCGTGGAACCAATCGTTCCGTACTCTTGGAAGGGGAGCCGCGCATCGGCACCGCGCCCGTGTTCGCCGACTTGGACGCGAACGGAACGATTGAAATCGTCTGCGCCCGACGCAATGGAATCGTCACCGCCTGCAATGAAGAACTCCGCCCGCTTTGGCAATTTCAGGCAGGCGCATCCATTGACGCATCGCCCGCCGTCGCGCCGGTATTTAACGAAGGCGCCGCCGTGTATATTCAGGCCTTGGACGGCGCGGTCCATTGTCTCCGCGGAGACGGTCGTCCTCTCTGGCGATTCACTACCGCCTACCCCGCGCCCGAGTTTCCGTCCGTCGCCGATCCGTTGGTCGCTCCACTCTCCGGCGGCCAGTCCGTCGTCCTTATCAGCGATCGGAAGGGTTGGCTTTATGCGTTGAACGCGGTAGACGGGCAGGAGCGATGGCGTGTGCAATCCGGGACCGGCGCTTTGGGGAATCCGGCGCTTTTCGACGTGGATAGCGACGGGCAAATCGAGATCATCACCCTTAGCGAGAAAGGGGAACTGGCGATTGTTACCGCCGCGGGCCGGCTTGTGAAGAGCGCCACGCTACCGAAGGCGGCGTATGTGCCGCGTCCGTTGGTCGGCGACGTGGATGGCGATGGGCAACCCGAAATGATCGTGGCCGTGCAAGCGTGGAAGGTCCTGGTGGTAGCGCTTGATGGCACTACCAAGGAAGAAGTGGCGCTGCAAGGCAACGTTCGCGAAGGCATCGTGATGGCAGAAATCACCCCGGACGGTTTCCTGGAACTAATCGCGGCCACGGATTGTGGCGATGTGTACTGTTTTGCGACGGAGGCAAAGACCGCTTGGTGCCATCCCCGAGCGGATTCCACCTTGGATGGCAGCCTGTCGCTCGAACCTCAGCCGGCACCCAGTCCCATCCCCGGCCACGCCCGACGTGATGCCCGGCCGGAATCGGCAATTATCCCGAATTTCATCAAAGAATCGCCGCTCTGCACGGCGGTCATCCGCTTCAAGAACTTGCCCCGTGATCACTATGCCTCGGCCGTAATCCGACAGCACGACGTTGTTCGCGGCGCCGCCTCCAGCGCCTTGGACGAAGGTACGCTCAGGGTGCCGTTCGTCTCGTCCAGTCCCGAGCCTCTCGTACTCGACACGGTTTTATACACCGCAGATGGAGACGTTTATGGGATGGCTCAAGACCGTGCGTTGCGGGTGCATGACACGCGACCGGTGGATTTGGGCTCCCCCGAGGCCCTCGTCAGCGCTCTCGCGGACCGTGCTAACGCTTTCCGGCTGCCACAGTCTTGGGAACTGCCCAAGGTGAATGGACGCGATTCCTGGCACGTCGTCCGATACATGCCGGAGGCGTGGGACAACTTTGGTGTCGGCAAGGAGCCATTTATCGCCGAAGCTATCCCGCGTATCGCATCTTCCGCCGCCAACCCCAAATCACTTTTCAGTCTCGGCCATCCCGTATGGGACGTTCTGGCCCACGAACCCAAACCATTCTTCATCATGAACGATTATTTCCGGCCTGAAGCGCCGTACCCCAAAGAAACCTACGATGCGATTGTGGCGCAGATGGGCGAGCGTTTCCTCGGATTCCCGGTCCACGAGTGGGACTACCAGGTATGGAAAGGAATACTTGAACCCGCCGACCCACCGCCCGCAAATCGGGATGCGGCCACGGCCATCCTCCAGGAGGAATTCGAGAAACTGTTGGAAATGTGCCACGGGCGCATGTATCCGGGCCAAGGCTATGGCCTTTTCCATCACCATGCCTTCAAATGGGGCGCGGGACTGGGCTACGCTGAAATCGGCGAAAACATCCCTTGTGCGCCGCTCCAGTTCGCGTTTTTGCGGGGCGCATCACGTCAATTTGGCGGCCGGCCTTGGGGCGCTTATCTTTCCAATTGGTTCCGCGGAACGGTGGTAGACACGCGCCTGTTCCCCGACCAACCGCGCGTACGCTGGGCGCCAGGCGAGGAAATGGCTTCCGGACCCGACTGCGGTCATTCGCCGTCGCTCGAATTCCGCATGGAAATGGCGGCCCACTTGTCTGGGGCCACCTTCGTGCATCACGAATCCGATGCGCACAATGGCTCAATCCTTATCGCGGAAACCGAGCCGGGCAAGTTTCAACTATCGCCCTACGGCCAAAACCTGCGGACGTGGTATGAGTTCGCGCAGAAATATCCTGAACGCGGGGTGCCCTTTACCCCGGTGGCCTTCCTAGTGGACTTCCAACACGGCTGGCGGCCCCGCGAAAAGGTCTACGGCGTTTGGCCGCCGCAGCGGCGCGACCGCAGTCTCGAAGCCGTCTTCGGCCACGTCTTCCCCTGGGGCGGCCGACTGGACTTCGAGCGCGGCTACCTGCCCAACGGACCTTACGGCGATATTTTCGACGTCATCACCAACGATGCCACCGAGGAAACCCTCAAGCAGTATCCCGTGTTGTGGCCAATCGGCAAAGTAAGTATTTCCGACGAGTTGAAGCAGGCGCTCGTACGTTACGTTGAAGCCGGTGGCATCTTGATCCTCGACAGTGTTGGCGCTGAAGAATTCTCCAGCGACTTCCTGGGAGTTCGATTCAGAAAGTCGCTGGATTTTGCCTGTCAGATTCAAACCGCGCTCCAGGCCGTCGCGCCGTTGCGGACACCCTATCGCTACCGGCCCATGCTGGTGAGCCTCTCCTCGCAGACCTTGGCCTGGACCGAGGACGGCGATCCCATCCTGGCTTGGCGACGTAACGGCAAGGGCGTGCTCCTGGTAACTGCGACCCAATACTGGACGGATGAACGAGACCGGCTGCTGCCGTTGTTCGGCGCTATCCTGCGTCAAGTCACCGATGCATTCTTGCCGGTTACGCCTCCGGGCAACGTCCAGTTTCTGCTGAATCGAACATCCACGGGTTGGGTCATCGGCCTCATCAACAACGATGGCATCACCAAAGTGCCGACCGAACCCGCGGTCACCGACATCAACGAGATCCGCGACTGCCTCCTGCGTTTTAAGGACCGCGACCGCGCACCATTGACTTTTACGTCCCGGATGGGCGACTTCCGCTGGAACGTCCCCGCCAATGCCCTCCAAACCCGCCTGCAACCGGGCGGCGTGGCCGTCGTCGAGGTCGTTTTCTCCGGGAACTGACCAGCCGCTAACGGTGCCTCGCCACGCTGTGCCATATTTGGTCTTGAGGATTATTGCAACGGGCTTTCCATGCCCAATTTCTCGCGCACGCGCCTGACCCATTCGGACTTTGCCGTCCGCGCGTTGATAAAGTCCAAAAACGAGACATACTTGTCCTTCTGGGCCAGGTATTCGGCCATGCACTCGGCCTGAATACGGTTCTTCATTTCTACGCAATCAAATTTTTTCTTCTTCGCCGCCATACAGCAACTCTGGTGTTCCACCACCCATCGGGAATCCTCCGCAATCTCTCAGACAGAAACCTTCCTGGCTCTCTTTCCGCGAGGCTTCTTTCTTGAAGTTTGTTCCTCGGACTCTGCTTCCAACCCGTACAACGCCTCTGGCGCGAAATCTGCCTCGTTGGGCCAGACGACGGTGCCGGCTACGGGGTCGACGGATACGCGGGCAAAATACCGCGGGTCTCTCAAGGGTTCAAATATCGGGCCGTCCAGCAGGGACAGCACATTTACGCGCTTACTCGTGCCGTCGTTGAAACGCAGACGTAGTGAATGTGCTCCACAGACTTCGGCCTGCACGATATGTAGCATCACACCTTATGCCTCCTTTATTCTAGCGGTGGTATTCGACGCAGAGGCAATCTCCTCCGAGTCAGGCCCCAATTTGCTCGCAGTTCCTTCTGATACAGTCTCGCCCATTCGAAAACCAGCGACTGCAGCCGTCGCGGCAATGTACCGGCGATGATCTCAATACGGTCAATGCCGACCGCGGCATCGAATTGTCCGTAGATATCATGGAAATGAGGGGGAAGATGATCCCTGTAGTACATGTAAATAGCCACTCCAAAGAACTCAGAAATTCGGGGCATATCGTCTCATTTGAGCTGCCAACTCCGACTCAAAGCGATGCTCGAAGATTAGTTCATCGAATTGCTCTTGTCAAAACAGACTCCATTGTATTGCTAGAGAACTCGTCGCGGAAGGCCCATTGACACACCAAGGACCAGAGAAACAGCACTCCGTTCCTTGCGATTCTGGTGGTTAGAGTTGGCTATCCCAACCGCAATAAGATGCAGTGATTACGGACTTCCTTCCGGTGAGACAGATAGGGCCAGATAGGGTCCGTCATTTTCGCCTAGGTACCTCGAACTCCTCGATCGTCTCGCCCTCGATATCAATCGCCGTCAGTTTGGTTTCCTCGGGGCCAACTTCGATACGAAGGTAGTGCTCGATCTTGGTGGCCTTGACCGTTTCGGGTTGGGGGGCGTCCACTTCGTAAAGCGAGGCGCCGCCGCCGCCGGTGACGACATAATGGGTGCCGCCGTGCACGGCGTGATGATAGTGATGGTCGTGGCCGTTGAATGCGACCTGTACCTGATTGCGCTCGAAGATATCTCCCCAAAAGGCGCGTCGCTGCGCCGTATCTTCCAAGCGGCTGGCCTTGGCCGAAAAGAGTGGTTCGTGGAATACGGCGAATACATAGGGGGCTTGCCGATGTTGCTTCAACATCTCATCAACCCACGCTTTCTGAGTTTCCATGTAGGGCCTGAGCTGCTCCGTCACAAAAGCATCTTCTTGCGCCTCAGGCACTCCATCATCTCCCAAATGGAGACTCCGGCCTCCCTAGCCGCCCGGGCCACACTCAGCTTGCCTTCGGCGTATTGTCTTGCGTAATAGTCAAGCTTCCATTCCCGTGTAGCC
>JACQVH010000047.1 GCA_016209895.1 Candidatus Hydrogenedentota bacterium
ACCTATACCCACCCGGAAAGTGTGCCCGAGGGAAATACGGTGGTCTATTGGTTCAAGGGCGGGATGCACATTCCGGCGTTCAATGACCAACTACAAATACCGTATCAAGCCACGAGGGTAGGCGACGAGTGGTACTTCACCGTCACCCCGCGGACGGCCTTCGGCGTGCAAGGACCGACTCGGCGCTCACCGAGCGTGATCATTGCGGCCGTCGCGCCACCTCCCACTACGCGCGCCAATCTGAATGGCGACGGCAAAGTGGACTCGGTGGACGTGCAGTTGGTCATCAATGCCGCGGTCGGTCTTCCCACGCCCGGAGTCAACTGCGACGTGGACGGTGACAACGTGGTCAGCGCCACCGACGTTCAGCTCGTCATCAACGCGGCGCTGGAACTGTAAAGAAGTATGAAGTCAGAAGTTTAAAGGATAGAGTGTTTCCGAGTGCGCGTTAGTGAAGGCGTGACTTCACAAGAGTGACCTTAAGTAAGTGACGCTCCGTCCGGCCTGTTCCACGGTGCCGCATTCGACCGATAGCACGATGTCGCGTGGCGCCGTTTTGCAGATGGCAATCACACGCTTCCAATCAATCACCCCGTCCCCGCACGCGCATCCGACTGGCGTGCCCGTAACCTTGCCCCGTTCCGCGGTGGACTGCTGGACGGAGATGTCTTTGGCATGCAGGTGAACGAGACGGTCTTTCACGCATTCCAGCCAGGCCAGCGGGTCGTGTCCGCAAAGATAGCTGTTGCCTGTATCGAAATTAATGCCGATCGCGGGGCTATCCACTAGCCGGTACATTCGGTCCAGCCCGTCCGGATGCTTGCTGTATTGCTGATGCGGCTCCAAACCGATGAGTATTTTGCGCGGTTCTGCCACGTAGGCCGCTTCCCGCAACACGTAACGCATCAGCATGAAGTCTTCCTCTTCGGTAGTCCACTTGGGCTTGGGACCCTCGTCGCTATTAATCACCGGCGCGCCGCATTCCGCCGCGAAACGAATCGCCTGCTTCAGATATTCGGTGCTGATTTCGGGTTTGCACAAGGGACAGTGCGCCGAAAACCCGGAAAGCTTGACGCCGGCTTTCTCACACGCCCGTCTGACCCGCAACGGATCATCGAGCATGGACACGCTGTGGAAGTATCCGGCCTCGCTTAACAGTTCGCGGCCCCAATGCACCATTGGCTCGACATACTCAAAACCGAGTTCCGCCGCCTTCTCGACGCCCCATTCAAACGGTTTGTCTTCGTGGCGTACAAATTCTAGGTTAATGCCGATGGATACCTTGGCCATGGGTAGTCTCCTTCCGATTAGGGTATAGGGTTCAGGGTCTCGGGTCTGACGGTTGATTCACACGGTCCAACATCCGCTGCCTCGCTGACCTTCAATCCAACTTTCTCTCCAACGTGTGGTTGAGTTTGAGAAGCATTTTCCCGTTTAGTGCCATACACCCGTCCAGATTTCCATAAAGCCAAACGCAATCCCATCCTCCCTGTCGCCGCCCTGGATACACAAATTCGTAACCCTGAACCCTGTGCCCTATACCCTATAGCCTATACTCCATACCCTATGCTCTAGACCCTGTACCCTGCTCTTCTCATCTTTCCCCAATCGGCCAGACCTTTCGTTCTACGGGCCCGGTATAGCGGCTCAGTGGCCGATACAAGCGATTGTCGGTAGCCTGCTCGATATAGTGAGCGCACCAGCCGACCATTCGGGCGCAAACGAACAGCGGCGTGTACAAGTCAATGGGCAATCCGAGCAAGTAATAAGTCAGCCCGCAAGGATAATCCACATTGGGGTAGATGCGTTTCTCGTTAACCATCGGGTCTTTGATGGCATCGTAAATGGCCATCCACTCCCCGGCGTTTTTCAATTCGGCCAGCTTGCGGAGTTCTCGCTCCAGAATATGGGCCCGATGGTCGCCGTGCTTATACACGCGGTGTCCGAAGCCCATGACCTTTTCTTTCTTCATCAGCGTTTCGCGGACCCACTGCGAAGCCTCGTCCGCGGTCCGAAATTGCAGCAACATTTCCATCGCCTTTTCATTGGCGCCGCCATGCAGCGAACCCTTCAAAGCGCCAATCCCGCCCACCACGGCGGAAACCATATCGGACAAAGTCGAGCAGATGACGCGGGCGGTGAAGGTGCTCGCGTTGAATTCGTGCTCGGCGTAAAGGATTAGCGTCAAGTCGAGCAGGCGCGCCGACAACGCGTCCGGCTCCTGTCCCTGGGCCTGATACAGAATCTGCGCGGCGTGGGAAAGGTCCGGTCTTGGCGCAATCGGCTCTTGTCCGTTTAGCACCGAGTAGCGAGTTGCGACGATCGCGGCGCTCTGCGCACTTAACCAGAGAGCGCGTAGCTGGAGGTCAGGTAGCGTGTCTCCCACGATCGGGTCGAAATGTCCCGCCATCGAAATTCCGGTCCGCAAGACGTCCATCATCGGCACCGCCGCGGGGATTCGTCGAAGGCAAGCTACTACCAATTCGTGCAGCTTGCGATACTCCAGGAGTCTCTCCTGTACCCGACGCAATTGCTCGCTATTCGGCAGGTCTCCATAGACCAACAGGTGGGCCACTTCCTCGAACGTGGCACGCTCGGCCAAATCCCCAATGGCATATCCACGATAGAGCAGCTTTCCCTGGTCCACACACGCCACCGCCGTTTCCCCCGCGACCACGCCTTCCAATCCCGGACTATAGTTCATTTGCTTCATGCCCCGTTCCTTTCTTCCGAGATGCCCTCGACAAATCAAAGTTTCGTAATAACCCCGGTCCCAACCCTCCGCGTCGCAAAGTCGTAGAGCCACCCGGATTCCTACTCGTAGCAATCAGAAATGCAGTGTGACAGCGCATTGTGCAGGCCAGTCTGCCAAAAAGAATGCGTCGGATCAATGCAATTCCGAGTTCTTCTTAGGACGGATTTAAGTGCGCACCCGAAATGGATATAGTGTTGTCCTTTCCAGAGGGAGTTTAACAATCCTTAAAGGGGATGCCTCGAATGATCAAGCTCGTGTTGATGGTTCCACTTGCGATGATGGCGGGCAGCGTCGCCGCCCAGAAACGGCCCGTGTTTGAATCCCTGGGGATACCGGTGGTCAAGGCCGGGTTCATGGGCGTGATCGTCGGCCCCGGATCGGAGGTTGGTTCGGAGCGATTCTATTTCAATTTCCGACAGGACGGAGGGAAGCTCTTTCTCGTCGCTGTGGACCCGGACACGGGTAACGCCGAGCAGTATCAGTCCCCGGCCGGGACGGGCGCCTGGGGCCTTATCGTGGGACCCGACAACAGGATTTACCTGGGTACGCACGAAGGACCGGACCCCGAAGACAGCGGCCGCATCCTGGTGTTCGATCCGAAACACCCGGAGAAGCAAATCCAAGTCGTGGGCCGCCCTTCAGAAACCGAGACGTATATCTGGCAGTTTACGATTGGTCCGGACAAGAAGCTGTACGGCTGCACCTACGGCAACGCGAAGCTTATCTCTTACGAGCCGGGAACGGGCGAGATGGCAGACCTCGGGCGAATGGACGAAACCCAACTCTACACGCGCAGCATCTGCACCGGTCCTGATGGCCGCATCTATCTCGGCATTGGATATGGCCGGGCCAACGTTGTCGTGTACGACCCCAAGACGCGCGAGCACAAGGCAATACTGGCGGACGAATACCGCAGCCATCCGAGTCAGACCGCGGCTGGAGTTTATACCGGCACCGACGGCAACGTTTACGTAACCGGCGTCACGAGAATGCAAGTCGTCAATGGCGACCCTCAAAATGCAGAGATTACGCGGGCCGAGAGTGTTACGCTGGTGGTGAAAGGCGACCACGTCGAAGAAACATCCACCCCCGCCGACGCCGCGTCGCAAACCACGTTGAAGGACGGTCGGCGGCTGGAGAATCCTACACTGAATGGCACGTATAATCTGGCCTATCCGGACGGTCGTCGTGAACCGCGGACGTTTCAATACAAGGGCGCGGGTTCCGGCATCTTCATGGTTTACGCGGGGCCGATGAATCGTATCTACGGCGGCACCTACATGCCCAACGAGCTGTTCTGGTTCGATCCCGCGACCGGAAAGAGCGAAAACCCCGGCAACCCCACCGAGGTTGGCGGTGAAATATATTCGATGCTTAGTCATCACGGGCAACTCTACGCGTGCGCCTATCCCGGCTCTTTCCTCTCCAAATGGGACCCGACGAAGCCATGGAACTATGGGCGGGAACCCCAGAATAACCCACGGGGATTTGGTCCGCTCGGACCGGGCCATTTGCGCCCGCGCGCGATGATTCATGGCCCCGACGAACGAATCTATATCGGTAGCTATCCCGAGTACGGTCTCGTCGGCGGTTCACTCGGTGTATGGGACCCGGTTCAAGACAAGCTGGTTGAGAACTACCACCACCTGATTAAGAACCAATCCATCGTAGGTCTGGTCTACGACCCGAAATCCGGCCTGGTCTTCGGCGGCTCCAGCACGGCCGGCGGCGGCGGCTCCACACCGGTCGAGCCCGAAGCGAAGTTTTTCGCATTTGACCCCGCGAAGAAGGGTTTGGCTTTTGAGGAAGTCCCGTGTCCGGGCGCGCAAAGTATTCGCAGTTTGGCACGGGTCAGTCGTCGGATTTTCGGCGTGGCCGCGGAAGACCAGCTCTTTGTCTACGACGTAGAAAGCAAGACGTACGTTCACAAGGCGGCACTGGGCGTCGGTGAAGTTCTGGACTGCTCATTGGGGCTTTGGGAGGACAGATATCTCTATGGTCTGTCTTCGAATAAGGTCTTTCGGATCGATCCCGAAACCTATGAGGTCAGGGTTCTGGCCACGTTCGACGGCGACATTCGCTGTGGATTCGCGATGGACGAACGCGGCATCTATTTCGGTCACCGCGCAACGTTGATGCGCTACAATTGGCGCGGCTAGTCCGCGCCCGGGATGTCCTCGTCAAGTTCGGACTGGGCCAGCAACGAAGTTGTATCGCGCGCTTCGCGCGTGGCCTCCTCTTCGAGGATTTCGAGATGCTTCTCTTCCCGTTCGTATTGGGCCACCAGGTCCACGACTTCGGGCAATTCCATCAAGTGGACGTACTCTTCGTCCGTAATCTGCTCAGTGTTTTTCTTCAAGTGCGCCACGGCGAACGCGTCAAGCTGTGCGACGATCCGTTCCAGGTTGCTCCGGACACTGTGGATAAGCAATTCCAGGTTACGAGAAGGCATGAGAGTATTCGCCCCTACGGCGTGGTTTATTTTCGATCTTCGAGATGTTCCGGCAGAGTATCTTCTTCGGGAGTTTCGCTCGCGGCCGGAAGAATTGTGATTTCGGGATGAAAGTTCCGCGTCGCAATGATCCCGGCCTCGCGCAACAGTTTATCCATGGCGAAACGGATGTCGCTACAAACTATTTGCGCCTCCATCCAGTCCCCAAGTTCCAACCAGAAGAAGACTTCAAAGAATAGAGCGGCGTCTCCGAACTCAGCGAAGACCACCGTCGGTTGTGGGTACTTATGGACCTTTGCGTGCCCCTGAACCGCGTTCATCAACCGTCGTTCTACGTCCCGCGTGGATGAGCCGTAGGGCACGCCGATGCGGATCGAAAAGCGGACGGAACGGTCCGTCAATGTCCAATTGACCAGATTCTTCTCGAGTATGGTGCTGTTCGGTACCAGGATATCGACTCCCGAAAACAGATGCAGTTGCGAGCAGCGCGCCCCGATGTTCACGATCCGCCCACGCTGGCCGTCCACTTCGACGATATCGCCGATCCGTATGGGTCGTTCCACCATCAGTAGCAGGCCGCTGATGAAATTGTTGATGATATTTCGCGCACCGAAACCGACGCCGATGGCCAGCCCACCGCCGAACACGGTAAAAATGGTGAGTGGAATGTTTACGGCCTGCAAGGCGAACAAAACCACGAAAACCAGCAGTATGTAGTACACGCCTTTTTCGAGGGCTGCGGCGACACCCTCGTCGAGCTTGAGCCGCGTGAACACTCGCCGGCGCAAGCTGCGCGTGGATTGCCGACTAAAGATTATTCCAAGAAGCAGAATGAGAAGGGCAATCCCGATTTTTCCGACGGTTAACGTGTACTCGGAGTTTGCGTAAAGTTCGTAGTCCCACAGCTTGCGAACTTTGGACGCCGTGGCCGTCCAACGCTGCGACCAGGTCAATTGACTCTGGGCGCTTGCAATTTCCTCCTGCACACGTCTACCCAGTTTCTCCAGGCGCTCCAAATACGCTAAGTTCCGGTTGACTTCTTCTCCGCCGGCCACGTATGCCGACTTCTGCTTTTCCATGTCCGTGCGGCCACCTTCGACAAGGCCAACCTCGTCCAACCGTTGACGCAATTCGTTCATCCCGCTACGGAGCACGTTGAGGCGGGACTCCAACGCTTGCCGCTTTTGGCCAACGCGCACCATCAAGTCGTGTACTTCGGTCGCGATTTCGCCGAGGATCGCGTTTGGATTGCGACTTAGAACCTGGTAGCGGATGTCCCATAGTTTGATTTCGTCGTCCAGGTAGGCACTCAGTTCCTCGAGTAACGACACCGAGCGCGTCGAGATCGCGGCCTCGGTCTCGCGCACTTCCAGGGTGTTCCGGCCGCGGGCCAACGTGTCATCATCGGCCGCGGCATCCAACGCCTTCTTCGCTCGGGTCAGGCGCGCTCGGTCCTCTTCATTCGCGGCCCGGGCTTTGGGCAAGAGTTTCGTCTCAATCTCGCTGCGAACCTTCTCGACCGCCTGTTTCTTCTCGGCCAATTCCTCCGCAGTAAAGGCCAACCCGGCCAGACCGAGGCCCACCTTGCGTTTCGCGAAGTCCACGCTTTTTTCCGAGAGGTCCGCGTCCAATTTCGCAAGCGCCGATAGGTCTTGCTGCAAGGCGACCGCTGCTTCCGCGACCACTTGATCAAGTTGCTGGTTCGCATCGAGTGAGCCTTGTCGTTCGCGCAAGGCTTTGTTGGCTTCCCCGAGGCGCTTTTCGGCGTTCCGCAATTCTTCCACGGCCTGGTCGAGCACGGACAGGTCGGCCTCATGTTCAAGCAGTTGTGCATCGAGCATGTCCCGCAGGCCGTCGAGATAGGTGATCGTGTACGGCGGACGCTCCGGAAGACTTGCGAAGGACTGAGTTTCCTCCTCAAGTCGCACGCCTTGGTCTTCGAGTTGGTCCATTTGACTCCGTGCGCTCAGGCGACGCTCATAAAGCGTCTTAAGTTCCCGCAAACGCGCCGTCTTCGCCTGGAAATCTGCCGCGCCGGCTTCGGGCGGCTGCGCCGATGCGGCCACCGCCGCCGAATTGATCTGTTCGGAGACCTGTTGTATCCGGGTTTGCAACTCGGCCACGGCCGCTTGCCGTGTCGCGGAGGGCCCCGTCGAGCCGTGTTGCTGCGCCCAAGTGGCGGGAATGCAGAAGAGGCCGCCCGCCGCTATCGCGAGCGGGAACACGCTCGGCAAGATCACCCGTCGAATGCTATACATAGTTGATTCCATACCAGAGCGCGGGCAATGGGAACACTTCATTGAACGGCGAAGGTAGCTCGACGGCAGGCTGACCGAATAGGGCCTCGGCCAGCGCTGCCTTATCCTTTACCGATAGGGCCTGATCGTCCACCTTGAGCACATACCCGTCCCTGTCCGGTCCGTATCGGAACCGCTCCGCATGGTTCGGCCCCAGTCGGTGAATAAACCACGGCGTCAACCGCTGCATGAACTGCTCGACGTTGATCAATAGCAACGTTCCGGACGTAGGCGCCGGTTCGATATAGGCTCCGGCCTGACTCAAGAGCGTGTGCAAGGTAAAATCAAAAGGCTGAAGATGGACACGCACGGACGTGCATTCCATGTATTCGGTAAGCGACCGCAACGCCGCCGCCAACGCGCTCTGCTCGCCCGCGAATTCCAACACGGCGCAAAGACCTTCCGCGTTCGGCTCGGAGACGATCAGGTATCCGCAGAATACACTTCCGCGGTGCACCAACAGAAACCGAGCGCGCCGATTCATGCAATAGCCGCTCTTCAGGAAACCGCGCCAATCCTCCGGCGGCCGAATGAAATGCGCCAACTTTCCGGAATACGCAGTCACACAAAGCAGCAAATCGGCCTCGAGGAAAGCGGCGACATGTACGCCTGGGTCCGCCAGCCGCTGAACCGCCTCGAGGTCGAGTGTGGCGTTCCAGTCCCGACCTACCTTCGTGGCGCCGGCGCGCCGATACAACCCGCGGTCGCCGGAGATCATCATGAGATCAATCCCGTCCGCGCGCGCTTTGTCACACGCGGCCTGAAACGTGCGCGTAGCCAAGCCCCGGCTCCGATACTCTTCATAGGTCGCGACGGCCCCGATACAGGCCACCTCTACCTTGCAGCCCCCGAAGCTCGCCCATCGCTCCGTCATGCCGACGTGGCAAACGATTCGACGGTCGTCGGACATCACCAGACTGTTGTCAAGATTCTGGAGATTGAACAGTTGCGGATATTGCCGCAGCATTAGGCCTTCTTGCCCGCTGCGGAACACTGCATCCAGAAGACGGCTGAGCGAAGGCAATTCAGAAGCGTTGAGTGCGCGCGGCCCTTCCACTATCAGTTTCCGAGCAACGCCGCGTTTTCGGACGTCTGCAAATCCCGAAACCTGGGATGGGTCCCGATCCGGAGCGGTTGTTTCGAGACCGGAGGTAAGGGCGCCGTACCGAACGGAGAGACGAGTTGTAAGCGTCCGCCCACCCGCGAAAGCAGAACCAGGAAACGATTGACCGGCGGTCCTGGGTCGTCCTTCGGCAGTAATTCATACGTAACTTTTCCGCCGGGTCCATAGCTTGGAATCGGAAATGGAGTGATTGGGGACCCTGCCGGCGGCGCCAGACCCAAATCTTCGGGCAGGGGATCGGCCATAGGATTGACCCACGTGAATCGGGTTAACGTACCTTTGGGGACGGCTAAGGTCTCCGGGTTTAGCATTTCACGCGGCCCCAGAAAGAAGCCATCAATGATACTATCTTTCCCGGCGTCGTATCGTCCCACCACTATGATTTCGGGTACACCGTCGCCCGCCAACGGCAGTACGTCTTGGTAGGTCTTGGCAAAGTACCGCGTCTCCTCGGACCGTATCTGCCGGAGCTTTTGACGCTGCTGTTCGGCCTGATGGGCGAGGAACAATGAGGCCCCAACCAGAATCAGCAGACCTCCGCCCAGGAACGTGCCCATGCCCGCGATTACTTTCGCAGCAACGCTGCGAGCCAGTCCCAAAGCCGCGAGGCTGCACGACAGTGTGAATCCGGGGCCCAAAAACATCAGGAGTACGCCGAATCGCTGCTCGGG
The DNA here is from genome assembly GCA_016209895.1 of Candidatus Hydrogenedentota bacterium. Lineage (GTDB taxonomy): Bacteria > Hydrogenedentota > Hydrogenedentia > Hydrogenedentales > SLHB01 > JACQVH01. The sequence goes on from JACQVH010000047.1 coordinate 9,299, forward strand.
CGTCACACCGCCGTGTCCGAATAGATTGATTTGCAGCAGGCCTCCGAGCAGGAACACCGGAACGCCGAGCCCAGCCAGCAGCAACAGGATTACGACCCGAACTTGCGGCTTCATGTCCAGAGGACCCCTTCCAGAAACTCTACGTGTCGCTTGGAGACATGGTCCAAGGGAACCTTGCGGTCAGCTCTGGGCCGTGTCTGATTTGCCCCGTTGAAAATCCTGAAAGCCCACCAGGGCGTCTATGATGGCGTCCACAATGCCAATCGCCTCCCGGACAAATTTCGCCAACTCTTGAAACTCCACAGCCGGCGCGGGTCTCCGGCCCCCGCACGAAATGATTTGAATATGACGCATAACATCCCTCTCCTGCCGACATTCTAACGATCAAACGGACCGATTTCCAACCGGACGCTACTGTTTTTGCGCCGCGACGAACCGGGCCAGTAGAATGCAATTGAAACGACTGTCCGGATTTCCTGGTCGTACTCGCGATGTTTCCGATCCGCGATACCATACCGAGTCGTCATCCGCCCCTCGCCACCATCATGCTGATACTCGCCAACGTTGGCGTTTTTGTATACCAACTTCAGATGCCGGAACGACAACTGGAGAGAGTCTTCTACGCGTACGGGATTGTCCCGGCGCGATTCACGCACCCGAGTTGGGCGGGATTTATCGGGTTTCCGGATAACTATTGGCCCTTTCTGACCAGCATGTTCCTGCATGGGGGATGGATTCACATCCTTAGCAATATGTGGACGCTGTGGATTTTCGGCGACAACGTCGAAGACCGAATGGGGAGCTTCCGTTTCACCGTTTTCTACTTCCTGTGCGGCGTGGCTTCGGGGATAGCGCACCTGATCACGAACTCTACCTCGACCATTCCGGCGCTGGGCGCTTCGGGCGCCATCGCGGGCGTGTTGGCCGCCTATTTCTTCCTATTTCCTTTGTCGAGGATTCTTTGTGTGTTTCCGATCCTTTTCTATCCGGTCTTCTTTGAAGTATATGCGTTCATCTACGGAATCATATGGTTTTGGATGCAGTCATTGAGCGGCGTTCTCTCGCTGGCCGACCCGGAGCAAGCCGGTGGTATCGCGTGGTGGGCGCACATCGGCGGCGGGATCGCCGGCATCACGTTGCATCGCTACTTTCTCTCCGAACAGCGCGCGCCCAGAAGGTATTTTCCCGGCCCCGTTCGGCATTAGAGGAACTTGGTCAAGACGCTTAACCCTCACTGACTCGAATTACTACCCTGGTGCGTACTCGGCCCGTCCGAATATAGCCCAATTCAGAGATCGGGGCTACTGCTCCAGAGCAAGCAAGGAAAGCGGTGTGTAACCCCGAAATTCGATTCGGGTAGATGCTACCCCGGTATCCGGTCCGGGCCATCGGTAAATGGGTAGCGTCCCCATCTTAGGATCACCCGCTGCCAGTGAGTTCGAGGTCGAGGTTGGTGACTTCGTTGGAGGTTGTTGTGATGTCGAATTGGCGTGGGGGGATGGCTTGGGGAGGTTGTATGATTTGGACGTTAAGGGTTAATGGGCCGGTCGGGAGTTGGGTGAAGCGGTAGTTTCCGGCTTCGTCGGAGGTGAGGGTGAAGGTTTCGCCGGCGTCGGAGGCGACTTCGATATGGGCCTTTACCGGTCGGCCGTCCATCCGTACCGTGCCTTCGAGTCCTGCATCATAGTCGATGGTGAAATCGAGATTGACGGCTGTGGTTTTGTCCGGTTGGACGACAATCGGTTGGGTGACGGTGCGAGTGAGGCCATTTTCAGTGTCGGCATAGCGGGCGGCCACTCTGGCTTCGCCGACAGTCACATTTTCCAGGTGAAATCCGCCGTTCCGGTCCGTCAGCGCGTCGCGCCCGAGCAGTGCGCCGTCTACTCCCTGAACGTAGACCAAGGTGTTTTCGAGCGGCTTGCCATCCAGTGTGACCGTTCCGGCAATCTCGCCGCCGCGATAGAGCCGGATGGCAACGTTGGAGACGCGCCCGCCGGGTTTCAATCCGGGAACCGTCGCCGTCGTGAACGCATAGCCCTTGGCGCGGGCAAGAATCTGGGCCGGGTCGCACGGCACGTGTTTGATAAGGAATCGGCCTTCCGGATCGTTGACATTCTGCATCGAGTAATATGTGCCTGCGGCCACGATCTCGAACTGCGTTATTGGCCGTCCGGTCGCGCCGTCTATCACTTGGCCCTCGACTTCACCCAGGCCCGCGAGGACGAGGTCCACTCGATCGCTTCCGGCCTCGGCTTGTACGCCGCCGGCGCCGTGTTCCGGACTGGTTACCCAGACGTGCCAGGTCCCTTCGCAGAGTCCGTGTACGGTGTACGACCCGTCGGGTGCCGACATTGCTTCGCGACGCGTGGAATACCCATCGGCGAAGACGTGTGCGTCGGCGACCGGTTGGAATTCCGTGGTAAGGACGTACCCGGAAATGGTCAGTCCTTCGGGAGTGGAACCGTAGTGCAGGTCCAGACCGGTAAGTTTTTGGCCGGGGGCGAGCTCGATTTGCGCCATGCGCGTTCGCGGTGGAAATCCGTCGGAATCGAACTGGGCTTGGGCGTAGAGGTCGTAGACGCCGGCCGACAGGCCGGTGAGTCTATACCAACCTTCGTTGCCGGTGAGGGCGGCACCCTTCGCGAGGTCCCGGGACGACACGGGAAGGGCCGTGATAAGGGCCTTCTTCTTGTTCGTCAACAACGGCGCGCCCGACGCATCCGTGAGTCGTCCTTCGACGGAGGCGGCCGTTTCCACGGTCAAAACGATACTCTGACCTTGCAGGTCTTTGACGCGGTATGGGCCGGCGCGCCGCGTCGTAAGAACGTCGCCGACCCGTGCCCCGAAGAACAACTCGGTGTCGTCCGGTAGTGCGGAGAACTCAAACTGTCCCCCGTCGCCGGAGAAGGTCACGGCCACGGTCTGGTCTCGATCGTCGCAGCTTACGCCGGCGCCGGAGACGGGTTGCCCGTTCGAGTCGCGCACGAATCCAGTGATCGGGGCGGCGGTCGTGAGCGGCTTCATTGCGAGCACGGCTTCCGGCGTCGGTTTGCCCGGTCCGGCATTGACTCGCAATTCGTCGGCCAAAACGTAACCTTGCTTGGTCGGTTCCAACGTGTAGGCACCTTCCGGGACACCCGCTATCGTGAATACGCCGTATTCGTCGGTCGGCTCGCCGTACAGAATCCAATCCTCGTCCCCCTTCGCCGCGACCTGCGCGCCGCTGAGCGGCTGACGAGAATTCGCATTGAGAACTTTGCCGGTAATTTGGCCGCCAATGGCAACGTCTATGGCAATGTTCGTTTGGTTATCGTTCTCACCAACTTGTAGGACCCGGTCCTTTTCCTTCATTACCAATTCCGCGTCGTCCACGTGGACGGACCATGGTCCCGAACGGAGGCCGGTGAACGTGAACTCGCCGCTATCGTCGGTGAGCGCGACGGGCATTATGCGCCCGTTCGCTTCGTTCGGAGGCACCAGTTCGAGTCTGAGACCGGACACCGGCTTTCCTTCGAGCAGCGCCCGGCCTTTCACCGATCCTCCCCGGCTGAGCACCACGCGCACGGATTCGTCGCCGGCATCGTGGTAGTCCGTCAAGTTCGCGGCATAGCCGGGCGCGGTGACCAGGAATCGCCAGCGGGGAATCGCGACACTCTCGAATCGGAATCGGCCTTCGCGGTCGGAAATCACGGCGAGACCTCGGCTCCAGACCGTGGATATTGTCCGGCCGGTACGAAGATAGTCGTAAATGGGATAGACCACCGCTCGGGGGACGGGTTTTCCTTCCATATCGAGTACGGTTCCGGCCAGCGGCGCGCCAGGCTCGAGTTCGAGGACAACGGGCTTGTCCATCCGAACCCCGTGACTCAGATTCTTGGAGTCCATCGAACGTCCTACGACGCCTCCTTCCGCGCGAGCCAAAAAGAGATAATCCACCAACGGCAAGTTGGTGAATGAAAACCGGCCTTGGACGTCGGCGTGCGCTTGTTTCCAAACCGAACGCGGGGGTAATTGTTCGTAGGCCGAGTGCTGCCGCGGATGGTAACTGCCGCCCTTTTTCCCGCGAATTAGCCCTACCCAAGCGCCGGGCGCCGGTGTGCCATCGGGATAGACCACGATTCCATAGATGGAGCCGAAGCCGCGGTCTTCCCGACGTTCCAGGACTTGTCGCTTCCGTTGGCCCGGTACGGGTTCTTCTTCGGCAACCTCTTGGGATGTTTCGGGGAGCGCAGCGGCGGCCTCGAGAATCTTTGGCGCAGGCTCGAGTTCTGAATTGACGGACGCCGGGGGTGCGGACGCCGCGGTAGGGGGCGTAGTGGGTTTTTCATTTGTTGAGACCGTCGGCGGCGTGGGTGTCGGTCGAGTATTCATATAAACTGCCACGCCGCCGAGTATGCCGAGGACCCCCAATGTAGCGAAAGATACCGTGGAAAAACTCTTGGTCCGAAAGATCGAATTCAGTCTGCGAATACGTTCAAAGGAAGAGGCGGCCGCCGCCTTCTTTGCGAGGGGTGTGGCGAGTACCGCGGCCATGATGACCGGGGCACGGCGCGTGATCAGTTGTTCGGGATGGGAGGACTCGCCCAGCGCCTTGATCAGGCTTTCACCCAAAGCATCGCGCCCGCGTTCGAGACGTTTCCGGACGGCGTCGTGCGAGATATCGAGGTATTCGGCGATTTCCTTTGCACTCTTGCCTGCGAAGTAGTGCATCATCAAGACTTCGCGATAGCTATCGTCGAGCTTCTCGAGATGCTTCCAGAGCAAATCTTCCATTTCTCGTTTCTCCACGAGACCCGGCGCGGAAGCGTCGGAGATAGGGTTCTTGGCCAATGCTTCGGATTCACGGCGCGCGTCACGTAACCGATGTGAGCAGAGGTTTTTCACGATGCCCATCAACCAAGGGCCGAATTTGGCGGGATCTCGCAACACGGACAGTGATTGGTACGCCTTGAGGAGCGCCTCTTGAGCAACGTCTTCGGCGTCCGCGTGATGACGGATGCGGGCGTAGGCGCCGGCGAAGGCCAGCGGCAGATACTTGTGCACTAGCGGTTCGAACGATTCGGGCCGACCCGCCAGCACCTGTTGGACCAGGTGCTTGTCCTGCAATCTCTTGAAGACGAACATGTTCCCACTCCCCGCCGCGTTATTATAGTGCCCAGAGAGGGCGAAGTGTGACATTTCGATGGCGGTTCGCGGGTTGAACGTTCCGGGTCGTGGCTGTGGGGCATACCGCTAGAAACGGTACACAACTTTCGTAAACGCCCCGCGTTCTTCTTCGGTTTCGCCTTCGGCTTGCACGTGAGTGAGGACCAGGTGAAAGTCCAAATCTTCGCGGACCGGCCAGGAAAAGAGCAAGGTCACATTATGCCGGTTTTCCGAGGATTCCTCGGCGGTGAGCTTAACCCGTCCATCCCACGGGAAGGTATACTCGGTCACGAGCCGCCAGAGCCAGATATCGGCGAGTTCGGCGGGCTGTTCTTCACGTCGGAACGCGCCGGAAAAGGAAGCGGTCAAACGCTCGGAAAGCTTGAGTGGTTTCTCCAGGGTCAATTCGTCGTAGGGCACTTCCTCGAAGACGCCATGGGTAAACATGCCCGACACGGAATGCCATTCGTCAATCTCGTTGTAGATCACGCTTAACGAGGTGGAACGATTGTGATACGGACGATGGAAATCATCGGTGCGCCCCAGCCAGAATCCCCATTCGTTGCGAAACGTGACTCCCACCCACTCCTCAAAGTCGCGCAACGTAGTTTCTCCGTCGTGGTTCTCGTACTGCGTGAATTCACCTTCCACGGCATACTCTTTCACCGGGCCGTCCACGAGTTCACGGTTGTATTCGTATTCGAGTTCGGGTCCGCGGACGTCGCGCCGCCGGATGAACCCTAAGTCAGGGCGGAACTCTTCGGAGATATCGAGGTAGCCAAGTTCGAGCCGGAGATGTTTAGCGCCGTACCGTATATTGGTACTCAATGCGTGACCCTTGTACTTCTCCAAGTCTTCGTACTCGTAGCCGTAGCGGTCCACTTTCGTGACCCATTCCTGATTGGACAGATTCAGGGCTTGTGCAGTCCAAGCGAGGCGGTCCGTCAGATAGAATTGCGTGTCCACTCCGGTCACCCGATTCACGGTGCCGTCGTCACGGTCCGAGTGCATTGCGATGACGCCGACTTGTGATTCATCCGCAACGTTGCGTACGTATCGGCCCACGGTAAACTTTCCCGGACGGTGCTGCCCGCTTTGGCTCACCACGCCGTCAATCCCCAGAAGACCGAAACTCCAATTCCGCGTGCCCCCCGTGACCTTCGCTCCCGAATCAATGTCCACAAAGCGGCGACTATAGTAGACGTCAATAGGCGTCTCAAAGACTTCCGTGCCCTCGCGAAAGAAGGGGCGGTGTTCCGGCAGAAACCGCTCGGTGTCGCGCAGTTCGATGGTGTCGGCATCCGCTTCGATCTGGCCGAAGTCCGGGTTGATCGTAAAGGTGCTGACCATGTTCGGGGTGAGCCGCAGCGAAATGTCCGCGCCGGTGGAGACTTCGCCGTCGCGTCCGCGTTGGCCAGTTGCGCTGACGTAGGTCTCAAAGCGGGGCCGTCGCTCGACTTTGGCCTTAGACAAATCGAGACCCGTCAGTTCCCCGGCGTCGCGCGCGGAATAGCGTGCCCGCGATTCGCGACGGTAGCTCCAACTACTTACCTCTTGGGCCCCCTTCTCGACGCGACGAAAGTTGATGCCCCAGACCGCCAGCGGACTGCGTTCGAACAGGAGTTCGCCGACGGGAATGGCTAATTCTGCAAACCATCGGTCCTCGCCGATGGTGCAGGCTACTTTCCAGTTGCAGTCCCACGCCGAAGAGAAACCGTAAATGCCGTCGCGCGCGTCGAGGCGAGTTCCCAAGGTATTCGTGATGAATACGTATAGATTTCGGTGATCATGAAATGAATCTATCAGGATTTCCACGGTGTCGTCCGCGTCGAGAAACCGATCGTCTTTGCGTTCCGTGGCTAAGATGTTCTCCGGCTCCAGTTCTTCGCATTCAAAACCGATGTAGAGGTTTTCGTTGTCATACAGTACGCGGACCAAGGTCTGTTCTTTCGCCGGCCGGTCCGTCTTGCGGTCTATGAACCCGCTCGTCACCTCCGCCTGGGCCCAGCAAGGTTCATCCAACCGTCCATCAATCACGGGCGGAGTCTCGGTCCGCACCGCACCCACAGTCGCCAGCCGGTCGCCATTGTCTGCCCACCCCATGGAGCTCGTGAACGCAAGAGCAATCAGTGGGAAGAGTATCAAATACTTCGAGGCAGGACGTTTCGCGGAAACACGGAGGCCGTCACGGTAGTACAGGTGTTCCCGCAACGTTCGCCCTCCACTTGGCGTTGCCCCCCGGAGCTACACGGCGCGCCCTCAATTCAAGACGGAAAGGTAAGTCTCGCCCACGAGAAGGAACCGATGGTACCGTATCACACGAGCGGAAGTAAACCGGACGCGATTGCGAACTGACCGAGGAAGTGTCCCGCGCGATGCCGCCGTCTTTTTGCGACGGCGGTATGCCGATGGTAAAATGAATCGAAAGAAGGGGGTCTTGAAACCATGGTAAAGAGCGTGTTCTCCAATGCGAAGACGTTTGCGAAGAACGTCGGTAAACACGTCGGTCGAGTCATATTGCGCCGCGAAACCACCGGGGACGCTATCGAGGAAGTCCGCCGCGACGCGCAGAAAATGCGGACCAGCGTCCGTGATGTGGCGGGAAAGGGAGACCGCAAGAGCGCGGCCCACCTGACCGAAGAGGGGCGTTGCTCTTATAATGTTAAGGATTACGTTTCAGCGGAGGAGTTTTTTCGACAGGCCATCCGGGTAGATGAAAAGTACGCTTTGGCTTACACCTATCTGGGCCACACGCTCTACAAGAAGGGCAAGTTTCGCGACGCCGCCACGATGTGGAGACGCGCAATTGTGCTCGAACCCGATTCCGACGCCGCCGCGAAGGCGCGCCGCAAACTGCAGCACCTGGAACATGCTGAGGAACGCTTCAAGCACCAGGTGGAAGACCGACTCGGCAAGTAGTCCGTGAAGCCCTACCGTTACCTGATGCCGACCGAAGTTTTATTCGGCGCCGGCCGTTTTGAGGAATTGGGGAAAAGCTGCCGGGTCTATGGTCAAAGACCACTGATCATCACCGGGCGGAATTCCGCAAGAACCCATGGATTCCTGGAACGCGCCTTGGCGCAGTTGCCGGGCGCGGTCATCTTCGACCAAGTGGAAGAGAATCCAGTCACGGAAACTTGCGAGCGCGGCGCAACACTCTGCCGGGAACGCGGTTGCGATGTCGTGGTCGCCATCGGCGGGGGCAGTCCAATGGACGTGGCCAAAGCCGTCGCAGGCTTGGCGCTGAATCCGGAACCCTGTCGCGCCTACTTCGGTGCTGACCTTTTCAAGCACGGCGTACTTCCGATCCTCGCCGTGCCGACCACGGCCGGTACCGGCAGCGAAGTCACCCCGTATGCCGTGATCGTTGACTCGGCGCTTCATGCCAAACGCACGATTTCCGGCCGACAACTGTTTCCCGCCGTAGCGATCCTCGATCCCGAACTGACCGTGCCGCTTCCTCGCGCCGTCACGATACAGACCGGACTCGACGCTTTGAGCCAAGCCATGGAAGGCATGGTTTCGCGGAAGTCAACGGAAGTGGGGGATGCGCTCGCTCTGGAAGCCTGCCGACTGATAGCGGCGTGGCTACCGCGCGTCGCGTACAATGGAGCAGATATTGAGGGTCGCACCTCCTTGCTACACGCCGCGATGCTCGCCGGGTGCGTGATCGCGCAAAGCGGCACTACACTAGTCCACGGCATGGGTTACTACTTCACGTTGGAATACGGCGTCGCCCATGGACTCGCCAACGCATTGCTTCTGACTCCGTTGTTTCGATACAACGCGCAGTTCGAACCGGCGAAAGTCGCGGCGCTGGCCGGCGCGCTCGGTTTTCCCGCGGATCCGATTACAGCTCACGCCGGGGCGCAGATTTCGGCGGCGATTCATGCGTTGTTGAAGGAACTCGGCGTGCCTCCAGCGGCGAAGGATGCCTGCGTCAGCGCTGAAGCATTTGCAGGATGGTCCAAGCAGATTCACGCCGACCCGTACCGTTACCGCAACCAAGTCGGCAATATCACGGTGGAAGACATCCATCGCTTCTTCCTCGAATCGTACGAGGGGGTGGGGGCGGAGTAGTCGGGAGTCCGGAGTCAGGAGACAGAATGTGGCGAGCGTGCGAGTCTCGCTTGATGAGTGGGGTTTCTGCACAGATTGGTCTACGTCCCTTCGGGACGTTGAATCTGTGATTTAAGAGCTTCAGTGAGCGGGTCCCAGAGGTGGGGGTGCGACTCGATCAGTCGAGCGATATCGGCGAGGTCTTTGATTCGCTTGCTCTGTCGTCGCGCTGGTTCGGACCAGGCCTTCACCTTGCCTGCGAGAGTGTCTTCCAGCGACGCCACCCGCAGGAGAATGCCATGAACGTCTGCCGGTACGGCGCGGGAAGGGAACTCCTGATAGAATTCTTCGGTACTGAGTTGGATGCTGACCGCCGATCGTCCCTGGAAGTTGACGGACCATTCGAACCGCTCCGATTGAAACCCGGCTTGCTCGAGTAACGTGATGGTTCTTTCCACGTCCTCGGCCGCAACCACGAAGTCCAAGTCTTGAGTCACCATCGGTTGTGCCGCCCAATGATTGACCGCCACCCCGCCGATGGCGCACCACACCACGTCCGCCCGTTCCAGGGAATCAACGAGCTTCATGACGTCATCCGTTCCGCCAGAGGTCTGCCAATCGTAAAACCGCTTCGGAGTCATACCCGGAGAATAGCAACACGACGCTTCTCTTGTCATTCTGATTGACTGAACACACCGGTTTGGCGAGAAGCTGGGGGAGACCTGCGTGCTTTTGGAGAATGGCCCATAAAGTCACAGGAGCGACACGGCGCTAAACTGGTGACACCAGTGCCTCGGCGGAAGCGAAAGTGAGGCACTGAGCTCTCCACCCTGTGAGTCTGGTCGTCCTTCAGGTGTCAAAGTGCGTGTTCTCTCAGTCGCTCGAGTTATCTCTTGACTCCTTCTCGAATTTATGCTAATAATATGTATGAAACCAATAAAAGTTAGAAAGCTCCTCCTAAAGATTCGGGCTTGGCCTGCCGATAATCGGGACGGCACTGAATGTGGGCTGCGCGTTCAGTCGCGTATGCCAAGGAGAAGGTCATGGACGGTATTCGAGGTATCGGCGGCATTCCGGAACCTACGCCGGAACGTCCCGCCGACGTGCGCGCTAAGCGGCGCGACGAGCCGTCTACCGCACCCGTAAGCGACGACCTGCTCATCAGTTCCGAAGCGCAGGCGGCGGCGAGTATCGCCCGGCTTATGCTGGCCGCGAAAGCCGCGCCGGACGTTCGTCCGGAGCGGGTAGCCGCTGCGAAGGAAGGAATCGAACGAGGAGACTACAAGCGACCTGAGGTCGTCGCGGAAGTAGCGCGGCGCGTCAGTAGATTTTTGCCGTAATCACAATTGACGAGAGCCGAAATATGCATGGCAGAAGGAGCACAACAGCGGTTGTGTTCCTTTTTCTTTTCGGCGCGCTCCCCGGTTGCAGCCTGTTCCCGTGGGGATCGCCCGGCAATACGGAGAAGGGCATCGCCTCCTGGTATGGGCCGGAGCACCATGGCAAACGTACGGCTTCGGGAGAAGTTTTCGATCAATGGGCTATGACCGCCGCCCACAAGGAATTGCCCTTCGATTCCGTCGTCCTGGTGAGGAATTTGAACAATGGCCAGTCCGTCACGGTGCGGATTAATGACCGCGGGCCGTTCGTTCGCGGCCGCGTTATTGATTTGTCGCGAGGCGCGGCCGGAGAACTGAGCATGGTCCGCGACGGGATTGTGCCGGTCCGCATCGAGGTGCTGAAGTGGGGCCGAGAAGAACCGCACAAAAAGCGTTGGCTCCTTTCAAAGTTCTTTTGACGCAGTATCCGTAGACCAAAAGGGGCATTTTTGTCAGAAACCACTCCCCCAATGCCGTTCCTCAGTGTCATCATGATCGTAAGAAACGAGGAACACTGTCTCGGCGAATGCCTGGAGAACGTCGCGGCCATTGCGAATGAGCTAGTCATCGGCGATACCGGCAGCGTGGACGGCACCCGCGATATTGCCGCGCGGTACGGCGCGCGGGTGCTTGATACGCTGTGGCAGGAGGATTTTGCGGCGGCCCGCAACCACGTCCTGGCGGCGGCTAGCGGGGATTGGCTGCTACATCTGGATGCGGACGAAGTCCTCGATCCTAAAGGCGCCACCCGCGTTCGGGAGTTAGTGGATGCGGACGGTCGTGGCGCGGACGCGATTGAAGTGACGCTCGCGAATTACTGCGATGACCCGTATGCCTGGCGGTGGACGCCCGTGACGCCGGGCGATCCGTGGGCGCGCGGTAGGTCCGGCTATATTAAGACCGAATTGCTGCGCCTGTTTCGGAACCGGCGCGGATTCGAGTATCGCGAGCCCGTGCATGAAAACATTACTCAGAGCGTGATTGAACGGGGGGGCGTGGTTCGCAAAGAGCCCGTCATCATTCATCATTACGGGTACCGGAGTGGGGGCCGCGAGCGGTCTAGTAAGTCGCGGGTATATCTGGCCATCCTTCGGCGAAAGGTCGAAGCGTACCCGAACGATCCGAAGGCGTGGCATGATCTCGCGGAGCAGTTGCTCGCGTGCGGCGACGCCCCGGGGGCCGAGCAGGCATGTCGAAAGGCGCTGGTGCTGGAGCCTATGGACCTCAATGCCGCGACCACGCTTGCCAATCTGCTCCTGAATCGCGGTGAACTCGACGCGGCACATGAGCTTTTGTCCCGACTCGACGAAGCGGGCATCGGTCCGCCGCACGTGCTCGCCGCGCTCGGCGCGATTGCATGTAAACGGGGACGAATCGAAGAAGCGCGCCGGCGCCTTGAGGGCGCGCTGGCCGCGACCCCGGACTACCTCGTCGCGCGACTTTACCTGGCGCGCGCACTTGATCTTTTGGGTTTGGAGGCGGAGGCTAGAGAACAGTTGACGCTGGCGTCCAGGGCGGCGCCAACATTGATCGAGTTTCAGCAGCGCTTGGAAGCGCACCAATTACGCAAGGCCAGTGTCGAGCATTTTCGGCAAGGCCGCACCCGCGAGGCGCTCGAAACCTTCGTGACCGCGCTTCGTCTCGATTCCGAAGATCCCCTCATTCACAATAACCTTGGCGTGCTGCTCAGCTCCCTCGGCGACGCGACACGCGCGAAGGAATGCTTCGAGCGCGCCCTCCGCCTCGCCCCCGGGATGTCGGAAGCAGCGGAGAACCTGCGATCATTGAGGTGACGAGGGCACTCTCCTCTGGAGTGCACGGAGTTTGCTCCCTATCCGTCCGCCGGCTGCGACTCATTTCGAATTCCGCAATCCGCAATCAACTCAGGCCGCCGGGGGGCAGACCTTGGGCTTCTTCGTAGATGGCGAGGACGTTACGGAGCGGGGTGTCGGGTTGGATGCAGTGGGCTGGGGAAAAGATGTAGCCGCCGCCTTTGGCGATCACGTCGAGGCGGTGGCGGGCTTCGGCGCGGCATTCGGCCTCGCTGAGATGAGGCAGCGTGTGTTGGGTGCTGATCATGCCGCAAAATGTGAGCCGGTCGCCGAATTCCTGCTTCACCTCGGTCGGGTCCATGCCTACTGGCTCCGGCTGGACGGCGTCGAGGACATCGAGGCCCATCGCGATGAATCGCGACATGAGTTTCCGCGTGCTGCCGCAGGAATGCATCATGACCTTGACGCCGAACTCGTGGCCGAGGTCGTAGAAGCGCTTGAGCCGGGGACGGAAGAAGGCGTCGAACACGGCGGGATCGAACATCGGTCCGTATTGGTTCCCGCAGTCTTCGCCGAGGCAGAGGATGTCAATCTTGCCGTTGCCGGCTTCGAGCGAGCGGCGGCACCATTCGTAGTAGAAGTCGCAGCGGTGGTCAATGATCGCGACGCCAACCGGGTCTTCGGTCATGATGTCCGTCAGGACCTGCTCCATGCCGCGGCCGCGACTGACCCCGTTCACGATGTCCGGGATCCCCGCGCCCCCCAAACAAATGGCGTACTCGGCGAGCTGGTTGCACTGTTCTTCAATGACAGAGTAGTCGTAGTCGTCGGGACTGGGCCAGGGATAGGACTCGACTTCCGCCAAGGTCGTTGGCTTTGCCAGGGCCAAGTAATGTGCCTCCGAGTACTTCCCGCCGGGATATTCAAAATTCTTGTATCCGACGCCCCAATCGTCCACCGCGTCGCAGCCCTCCGGAACCGGCCGCTTCGGGGCGACGTGTTTCGGGCCGACGCCTCGGAAATCTACACCGAGGATATGGACGATGTTGTCCGAATCTAAATGTTCCTTGAGTTGCTGATGAATTTCCGGCGTCAAGTACATCTGGATGGGAACGCGATCCGGTTCCCGATGTTCGATGGCGCACAGGACGCGCTCTTTCGATGTCATTTCCCCTCCTTCTCACAAGCGCTTCCGGCGCCAGATATAGAGCAGTCCCACCATGGACAGTGTGGCCAGTCCCATGATGCCCCAGAACGACCAGAGCGAGTGTCCGATATTGAACGGCATCGGTACATTCATTGAGAACGTGCTCACGACGAACGTCGGCACCATAATCGCAATCACGATCAAATTCAGCGTTTTCATAAGCACGTTGAGGTTGTTGTTCACGATGGATGCGCGCGCGTCCATCAGGTTGGAGAGCACGTTCGAGTAAATCTCGGCCAGCTTGTAGCACTGGTCATTCTCGATCCCGATATCGTCCAGGAACTCCGATTCCTCTTGACCCAGCGCGAGTTTCGAAACGTTATACTTGAGTTTGCCGACCACTACGCCGTTGGTATGGATCGCGTTCAGATAGAATACGAGGCTCTTTTCCAGGGAGAATAGGTTGAGCAAATACCGGTTCTCCATGGACCGGCTGAGCTTGGTCTCGAGTTCATCGGAAATCAGGTTGATCACTTTCAAGTGTTGAAGGAAGTGTACGATGGAACGGGCCATTAACTTCAGCATCACGTCGGGCAAGGACCGTACGCGGGCGAACAATTTCCCGTCGAAGAGCGGATCATTTTCCGACGCAACGACGATCAGCCGGTTCTTGAACAAGAACAGGCCCATCGAGGTGACGCGAAAGAGAAAATGCTCCGCCCCTTGGTAATTCTTGGGCCGCTTGAAGATCAGGGCCAGATGCTCCGGCTCGAATTCGAGCCGGGAAAGCTCGTCCGGATCGAGCGCCGAAGTAAGCGTATGTTCATCCACTTTCAACTCGATTTCGAGGCGTCGCCGCTCTTCCTCGTCGGGGTTTACGAAAACCAGGACGTTGCCCTCTTCGCCCTGGGTTTCGACTAGGTGCCCCGTATCTATTGCGTATTTCGTTAGCATGTCCGCTCGCTCGAGTTCCTGTGCTCGGAAGCAACATAGCGCACCTCGACCTTGGCATCAAGCCGCTGGCTCGATTAGAATGATCTCTGAGCAATGGGCATGCGGATTCTCGGCATAGGCGTCCAGTTCCAGCGTTAGACCTTTCCGCATGATCTCGCGGCCGGTTGCGGTGTAACGCTGATCTGTGTCCACGAGATGTACTACATACTTTTGCCTCGGGTGAAGACATTTCATCGGTATTGTGTGAGTGGGCACTTTCCCCTGCGTCCGGAAGGCGAACACGATGGCCGCGTCCTCGCCGGGATGATACGTGCCGATGGCGTCCCAGCCGTCCCACGTGGGATCGGCCGGCTCGTTCGGCTCCACGAGATGCAAGACCTTGCCGTCGCGAATCCGGGAGCGATATTGCTTATAGAGGCGAATATCCTCGACCAGTTCATTCCAGTCGCTCGAGCCCGGCTCAAGCGTATGTATGGGCGTCATGAGAATCCATGGTCCGCCGAACATGCAGGACCGGTTCGCATAATGCGAGCGCCATTCCTGCTGATATTTGTCCAAATAGCGCGGTGGAAGAACTCGCGACAGGTCGTACACACTGAGCCGCGTCTCGAGAGCGCCGGCGTTGTCGCAGGTGATGGTGGTCACGTGTTGTTGGAGCATCTTGTAGTTGGGCAACGAAAGTCCGCCGTCGCAGTGTTCCATGAGCACTTGCGGCCGCCGCGAATGGATTTCCGCCATAACCGATTCAAATCCCGTAGCTGCGAGATAGTCCTGGTCCGCGGTCAGGGTATGTTTTTTCGGATTGGCGTGGCCCCACAAGTGCGTGTCCGTCAGAAACCAGTCCACTTTTTCTCGGTCGAGAACTTCGACCACTTTCTCCACCGCCCACTGCTGAGCATCGGGCAACCCGAGGCTCAGGGCATAGACTGGCAGCCGGCCCTGGCCGTAAGCCCAGCAGCCTTCGCCGAAGACCCAGTCTGGATGTTCTTGGTATAGCCTTGATTCTTCGGATACGTTACCGAAGCTGAGATGAATACCGAATTTCATGCCGCGGCGATGGCATTCTTCGGAGAGCGGTGCGAGACCGCTGGGGAAAATTTCCGGCTGGGGCCGCCAGTCCGGGCCTTCCCATCCAAAATCAGTGACGAAAACTTCGACACCAAGCTGGGCGCACAGGTCTATGGCCTGCCGCGCCAGTTTCTCATCGATCGCGGTCCCGTATCCCCAACTGTTGAACATCACGTAAGGGAAATCATCGCCGGGATTCGGCCAGTTCAGATGTGATTCAGTGAACCGGTGCGCTAGGTAGCAGCCCTCATCAAGATCGCCTTCGTAGATGCCGACGAACGCCTTAGGAATCTCGAATGTGGCGCCGGGTTCGAGCCGATACGCCGGGTGCATCGTAACGCGCAGGTGCATACGGCCCTCTGTTTCAGGGGGATCGAGTCGGCATCGTGTAATCGCGCTGGTTTCCCAGCCGACTATGAGGCCCTGCGGACTGCTCTTCCGCCATAGTGCCAGCCACGTCGCCTCTCGCCAACGGCCCGTTTCGAAGGTCAGTTCATTGTCGCTCGCGCCATCGAAGGAATACGTCTCAAACCACTTGGCCACGCCTTCTTTCTTGATGCGCTTCAATCCGTGGCTACCCGCCAAGTCCCCGAAAGCGGCCCCCAACTCGAGCGACAGGAGGCTAACCTTTTCCAGAACAAGAGGTCGGTCCCCGATGTTCTTGAACTCCGCCCATTGACGTATGAATGGACGACCGCGGAAGCATTGATAGTGCAGCTTAATCTCAAGTTCCGGGTTTCTCCTCCGAAGAGTTGCGATCAGATGTGTCTCGTCGGCCCGCTCGTCGCGCTCGCCGGAGAAAGCGGTGTGCCGGTCCCACGACGATATTATTTGAAGGTCATTCGACGCAGGCTCGCGGATTTGGAATTCGAACTCCGGGGAAGGTCGCGACGGCCGAATCCAAACATTCTTGGGATTGCCGCGCAATTCCACAGTGCCAAAGGACCCGGCGGCCGGATCGAAGTGAAAGACACGCTCCACCAACTCATGACCGATCCGATACGTCTGCGATTCCATGAGCTCCCTTCTCCCTGCCCCGGCCTGCAACGAGAAAACCGACCCGGACGCGACTAACGCCAAGATTGCTACACCCTGGACCCAACACCTCATCAGTGGACTGCGCGTGTCTGCATTTGGAGGTTGTTTCTTCGGCACCGTCGCTGGATTATGGGGAATCGCTCCTGGGGACTCAAGCTATATCAATTCCCATCGCAGAGTCGGGAATTGTGCTTTCGTCCAATGACGAGGTTGATTTTCCGGCGCGATTCATCAATAACGTAGCGCTAAACTTCCGCGCAGGGCGTCGTGATAGCTCGACGAATTTGAAAGGCCGATTAGCGCACACATGAACCAGACTACCGCCCCACCAACGCAATCCTTGGGAATACGAAAGGATGTCGCAGTGTGTGCACTCCTCGTGCTGGCTACGTTTGCGATATTTGCCCCCACGCTCGGCTTCGACTTTGTAAACATTGACGACGGCCTCTACGTTACTGAGAATGCGCAAGTGAAGCAGGGTCTGTCACCGGCCAATCTACTGGATGCATTCGCCCCGCACATCGGTCACTGGCATCCGCTGACGTGGCTCTCTTATATGTTGGACGCGAGCGTCTTCGGCGCTCGCGCCGCCGGGTTCCATTTCACCAACCTGCTGCTTCATCTCGCCAATGTCGCACTTCTGTTCTTTATCCTCAACCGCGCTACGGGTCAGCTCTGGCCAAGCGCCATCGTTGCAGCCCTTTTTGCCTGGCACCCGCTTCATGTCGAGCCGGTCGCGTGGATTTCCAGCCGGAAAGACGTGCTGAGCACGTTCTTTCTCTTTGCCACGCTGGGCGCGTACATCCGGTACGTTCGGCAGCCAAGTCGCAAGAACTACCTGCTTGTGGCCCTTTTGTTCGGACTCGGGCTCATGGCCAAGCCGATGCTAATCACACTGCCGGTTTTGCTCTTGCTCCTGGATTACTGGCCTTTGATGCGGCTCACCGTCACCGGAGATACTTCGGCATCTCGCCGGCTTTCGGGACTCGTTTGGGAAAAGCTGCCGCTTTTCGGGCTGGCCGCGGTCTCCTCGGGGTTGACGTATTGGGCGGCGCGTTCCTGGGGCGCCGTAGGTGAAACCTCGCTTACTTATCCCTTAACGACATGCATCAGCGTGGCTTTGACCGGCTACTCGGCCTACCTGCTAAAGACCGTCTGGCCAGTGGGGCTAACCGCCTACTACGTCCATCCGGGTACTACGCTCCCTTGGTGGGCGCCCATGTTGTCATTCTTATTGCTGGCGACGGTTACGGGGCTGGTCTTTAGACTGAGGCGCGCCGCGCCATCCCTTTTGGTGGGCTGGAGCTGGTTCGTTGTCACCTTGCTGCCGGTGGCGGGATTCATCCAGATCGGACGACACTGGATCGCTGACCGTTACGCCTATGTGCCCCTGGTCGGTCTGTTCATTCTGTTCGCTTGGAAATTTCTTCCAGTCTTATCGAGGCCCCGCTTCCGGCTAGTTGCCCTATCCGCCGCCGTCTGCCTCCTCGGCGCACTGGCGTTCCTATCGGCGATCCAGGTCAGTCATTGGCGTAACAGCGAGACCTTATGGCGGCACGCCTTGAGCGTAACTTCGCGCAACCATCTTGCACACGGTAATCTCGGAGCCTATCTTGCCCGCCAGGGCCGATTCGACGAGGCCATTCCGGAACTCGAAGCGGCTATCATTCTGAACCCGACATATATCCCGCCGCGATACAATCTCGGGATCGTGATGCTGAAATTGGGCCGCTATGCGGAAGCGGCCAGACATTTCACCGACGTAGTCCGGCTCAGACCTTACGATGCCGATGCCTATTACTACCTCGGTGCTGCACAAGAAATGTTATCGCAGGGCCAAGACGAAGCCATGGCGAACTATATGAACGCGCTGCGAATCCGGCCCGACCACGCGCTCGCCCGCGAAGGCCTTGACCGGCTGCGCGGCGCAATAGCTCTTTCCGACCAATCAAAGCCACCTGCACGTTGAAGCGTTCTCATAAATGCTTGCAGCGCGCCGAATAATTCGGTAAGCAACACGATTGTCCGTAGTGGGCGCTACGCATTTGCGCCGGTCCGATTCAGAAGTTGAGTGGGTTGGTCATATCCACACGTCGCCGCGGTTCATACGGCGGCGGCCGCGGGAAGGCTGCGGCGGAGTTGGCCGGCCTCGACCAGCGCCACGAAGGTCTGGGCCACCTTAGGATCGAATTGCGAACCCGAACAACGTTTGAGCTCACCCACGATGCGTTCGTTGGGCATGACCTTGCGATAGGCGCGTCCGCTGGACATGGCATCGTACGCGTCCGCCACCGCGATTACACGCACCAACGGGGACAACTGGTCGCCCTGGAGGCCGTCCGGGTAGCCTTTGCCGTCAACCCGCTCGTGATGGGACCGCACCAAGGCCAAATGCTCGGGCGTGAGGAATTGCACCGGTACCAGCACGTCATATCCGATCACGGGGTGGCGCTTAATCATCTCCCACTCCTCCGGAGTCAGCGGGCCCTCCTTGTTCAGCACGGCGTCTTTGACGCCGATCTTGCCGATATCATGAAGCGCGGCGCCCAAACGTAGCGTCTCGATGTCGCGGTCCGACATCCCCAACCGGCGGGCCGCGATCACACTGTAATCACGCACCCGCTGGCTGTGCCCGTGCGTGTATGGGTCTTTTGCTTCCAAAAGTAGCGCCATGGATTGGAGTGTGGCCAAGTGCGCCTGTTCCAGATCGTTGATCAATCGTACGTTCTCGATAGCCACGGCCGCATGGTTGGCGACGATGCTCAGCGTTTTCAGGTCGCCTTCGGTGAACTGGCCGCCCTCTTTCTTGCGGCTGACATTCAGCACGGCCAGTACGCGTGGCTGCTCCCCGACGGCCCGGAGCTCATGTTCCTGCGATGAAGGCTTGCGTTCGAGCGGCACCGAAATAAAGGATGGGTCCCTTTCGAGCCGGCGGCTGATCTCGGCTACCTCCGGTATCTTCTGGATATCCTCGACGAGCAACGGCTTGATGTTCTGCGCCACCCAGCCCGAGATGCCCGTACCCACTTTAACCACGGTCTTGGCCGCGTCTTCAGGAACTCCAACGCTGGCCGCGATCTCGAGCCCTTGGCCGTCCGGCGTCGTAAGCATCAGGGAACCACGCTCGGCGCCCACCCGCTCCAACGCGGCTCGTAGCACGAAGTTTACCAAGCGCTCCTCGTCGTGGATACGCGCAATGGCTTCACTGATATTGAACAGTTGGGTGATCTCGCGCAGCCGAGCGACCTCGTTACTCAGGCGGTGCCGTTCGAATGCATTTGAGACCGCCAGTTTGATCTCGCTCAGACTGAAGGGCTTGAGTACGTAGTCGTAGGCCCCTTCTTTGACGGCGGCCCGCGCGGTTTCCAGCGTCGCGTACCCCGTCATCACGATCGGAATCACCGACGGTGCGACCTTGCGCGCTTCCCGGATTAACTCGATGCCGTCCATCTCCGGCATCATGATATCCGTGAATAAGAGGATGAACCCGCCTTCGTCATTAAGCAAGTGAAGCGCGGCCGGCCCGCTGGCACACGTCTCCACCGCGAAACCTTCCCCAGCAAGAATATCGGTCATTAGGTCACGGATGACGGCTTCGTCATCCACGACCAAAATCTTACCAGCGCTGACCATTCCCTATCCTTCCACGCTGACTCCTCAGACAGTTTACCACATTTTCCTAAATTAACAACGGGATATTCCCAGTCAGGCAAGAATCCTAAAGAGAGCGCTTTGCCCGGCGCAAAGCCGACCTCACCCGCGCCGGAGCCGTGCCGCCGGGATGGTTCCGACGACGTACTGTAGTATTTGGACTTAATAGCTTTATCACCTCTGGCCCAAAGTAGGGAGAAAATGATTGCATTTCTGGAAGGGATAAGTCGGATAGGCGCTTCTCGAGCCTCACGCAGTAGAGCACGGCCTTCCCGACGGTCTCATGTGCTTCACGGAAAGACACGCCCCTCTCGACCAAGTAGTCCGCCAAGTCCGTGGCTTCCATGAATCCCTGTTGTGTTGCCGCGCTCATCCGCGCCGCATTGATCCCAATCGTCGGGAGCATGCGCGCCATGATGGTGAGACAAGCCTGCAACGTATCCGAAGCATCGAACACCGGCTCCTTATCCTCCTGTAGATCGCGATTGTACGTAAGCGGAAGACCTTTCATCGTCGTCAGCAGCGCCACCAGTGCGCCGGTCACGCGGCCCGTCTTGCCCCGAACCAGTTCCGCGATGTCCGGGTTCTTCTTCTGCGGCATGATGCTCGAGCCCGTGGTAAATGCGTCGCCGATCTCGATGAACCCGAATTCGGGAGTGGACC
This sequence comes from Candidatus Hydrogenedentota bacterium, assembly GCA_016209895.1. Classification (GTDB taxonomy): domain Bacteria; phylum Hydrogenedentota; class Hydrogenedentia; order Hydrogenedentales; family SLHB01; genus JACQVH01. Next base: position 30,175 of record JACQVH010000047.1, read on the forward strand.
ACAGCACCAATTCTTCGCTGAGCCGGGACAAGTGCGTCATCGCCAAGGCCGCGGCGGCACAGAACTCGATCAGAAAATCGCGGTCAGACACCGCATCCATGCTGTTCGTCGAGACCGCCTCGAATTCCAACTCCCGCGCGACCTGAGCGCGGTCAATGGAATGCGGCGTGCCGGCCAAGGCGGCCGAACCCAAAGGCATCACGTTAATACGGTGCCGCAGCTCGCGGAAGCGCTCGCGGTCCCGTGCAAACATATCGAAATACGCGAGAAGATGATGTGCGAGTAATACGGGTTGGGCGTGTTGCAGATGCGTGAATCCCGGCAGGATGACCTCGAAATATTCCTCGGCCAACGCGACTAGCGCCGCTTGCAAACCGCGGATTTGCCCCAGGGTTGCGTCTACTTGATCACGGGCCCAGAGCCGCATGTCCAGCGCGATCTGGTCGTTGCGGCTCCGTCCCGTGTGGAGCCGTTTCCCGGGTTCGCCGATGCGTTGGACCAAGGCCGCTTCGATATTGGTGTGTACGTCTTCCAGCCGCGTGTCGAATCGGAAGGAGCCGTCCGCGATTTCTTTCGCGATCTCTTTCAGACCGCGAATGATTTTGTCCGCGTCGGATTTGGAAATAATCTTCCGCGCGCCGAGCATGCGCGCATGGGCGATACTTCCCCGAATATCCCACGGGGCGAGACGAGCGTCAAACGACACCGATTCGCTGAAGGCTTCGACGAGATCGTCCGTTTCGCCCTCGAATCGGCCGCCCCAAAGTTTGCTCATAAACGCCTTTGATCCCTGGTTAATTGCGCCTACAAATCAAAGAAACCCGCATTCTTCCGAACGCGCAAACGCAACGCATTCAGCTTGATAAACGCGCCCGCGTCGGACTGCTGATACACGCCCCGGTCCGCTTCGAACGTACTGATTTTTTCGTCGTACAGGGACTTGGGCGCACGGCGGCCGACCACGTCACAATTCCCTCTATACAGCCGGATACGCGCCGTGCCCGTGACATTCTCCTGGGTCTTTCGGACGAAATCCATCATCAACTCCATTTCTGGAGAATACCAGAACCCACTGTAGATCAACTGGGCAATTTTCGGAGACATTTGGTCCCGCGCCAGCATCACTTCACGGTCCATGGTAATGGACTCCACCGCGCGGTGCGCCTTGTACAGTATGGTTCCGCCCGGCGTCTCGTACACGCCTCGGGACTTCATCCCCACGAAGCGATTCTCGACCATGTCCACTCGACCGATGCCGGTCGCACCGGCACCGGAAGCTCCGGCGGCGTCCTACGAGAACGGTCAGGCGCCCGCGGCGGCGATACCGGTTCCCGAGGCCGCTTCGCCGGCGATCGAGAACGTTGCAGCGCCGGTGGCGCCTGTCGCAGTTGCGCCCGCGGGCCTGGACCGCGGCGAGCTGCAG
>JACQVH010000048.1 GCA_016209895.1 Candidatus Hydrogenedentota bacterium
GAAGGACGGCGTTCGTCCGCATGCCTGGCGATACCGGCAGTGGGTGATTGAAGCCTTAAATCGCGACCTTCCCTACGACCAGTTCGTGATCGAACAACTTGCCGGCGACCTGTTGCCCGGCGCGACGATTGAACAATTGGCGGCCACGGGCTTTCATCGCAATACGTTGACTAACCGGGAAGGGGGCGTGGACGCTGAACAGTATCGCGTCGAGCAGGTCGTGGACCGCGTGAACACCACGTGCTCGACCTTCCTCGGCCTCACGATGGCCTGCGCGCAATGTCACAACCACAAATACGATCCGCTGACCCAGCGCGAGTACTACGGCCTGTTCGCGTTCTTCAACACCAGCATCGAAAAAGATATCCCCGCGCCGCTCGCGCCGGAAGTCGAGGCCTATAAGCAGTCGCTCGCCCGGTACGAGAAGGAACACGAGGCGCTGACGAAGACCGTAGACGCCTACAAGCCCGAATTGGCCGCCAAACAGCCGGATTGGGAGAAGCAGCAGGACTTGTCCGACGTCGCGTGGAAGACGCTCGAACCCGCCGGCTTTCTCTCCGAGGGAGGCGCAACGTTCGCGAAACAACCGGACGGCTCGCTCCTCATCTCCGGGAACAGCACGCCCAAGGACCGCTACACCATCGTCGTTACCACGGACATCAATGGTATCACCGCGTTTCGTCTGGATGCACTGCCCGATCAAAGCCTGCCCAAGTCCGGCCCTGGACGCTCGGAAGCCGGCAACTTCGTGCTCTCCGAATTCAAGGTGCAGGCGGCTCAGCTCACGGACCAGAACACCACCCAGCCCGTGAAAATCAAGACTACCTGGGCGGACTTTGCGCAGGAGGGGTTTCCAGTGGCAAACGCCACCGATGGGAAGAACGATACGGGCTGGTCAATCGCAGAAGTTGATACGGCCGGCAAGCCGCACATGGCCGTGTTCATCGTCGAGCGCGAGGTCGGATACCCGGCGGGTACAATCCTGACTCTTAACCTCGAGCAGCAATCCGGCAAACAGCACACCCTGGGCCGGTTCCGCCTGTCGGCCACTACCGCCAAAGAGAGCGCGGCAAGCCTTCCGGATGAAATGCGCCGCATATTACTCGTGGCCGAGGAGCGGCGCACCGACACCGACAAAGCCGCTCTCCTGGACTACTTCGGCGCCTTTGATCCGAAAATGCGCGAACTCCGGGCAGCGGTCGAAGGCCACCGCAAAGGTCAACCGCAACCGCCTGCCACTCTGGCTCAAACGCTGGCCATGAATCCCGACCCGCCCAAGACCCACGTACACATTCGCGGGGATTTCCTGCGCAAAGGCGAAGAAGTTCAGCCGCATACCCCGGCCGTCCTTCCTCCCGTAAAACCGCGCGGACCCATTCCCGACCGGCTCGACCTAGCGCGGTGGCTCGTGGACCCGTCCAACCCGCTGGCAGCGCGCGTCGCGGTAAATCGGATGTGGGACCATCTCTTCGGGCGCGGCATCGTCTTGAGCAGCGAAGATTTCGGCACGCGCGGCGAGCCGCCCTCACACCCGGAACTGCTCGATTGGCTCGCCACCGAGTTTCCCGCGCGCGGCTGGAGCATGAAGGAGATGATCCGGCTCATGGTCGAGTCCGCCACGTACTGCCAATCCTCGTTTGTGCGGCCCGAACTGCAAGACCGCGACCCGAACAACGTCCTGGTCGCGCGACAGAGCCGCATTCGGGTCGAAGCGGAGGTCACGCGCGACCTCTGTCTTGCTGCCAGCGGCCTGCTCAATCCGGCCGTCGGCGGACCGAGTGTGCGTCCGCAATTGCCCGCTGGCATCGCCGAACTCGGCTACGCCGGTCAGATCAAATGGCCCGAAAGTAAGGGCGAGGATCGCCACCGCCGAGGCATCTACATCTTCTTCCAGCGCACGGTACCCTATCCCATGTTGATGACCTTTGATTGCCCGGACTCGAATGTCTCTTGCGCGCGCCGGGCGCGTTCAAACACGCCGCTCCAAGCCCTGACGCTACTCAACGATCCCGTATTCTTCGAATGCGCCCAAGCGCTCGGCCGCCGCGCCATCGCCGAAGTCCCTACCGACAACGCCGAGCGAGCGCGTTACGTATTCCGCCTCTGCCTCGGACGTGAACCCAGCGCGAACGAATTGGAGAGTCTGAACCGCCTTTGGGCGCAACAACTCGAGACCTTCGGCACCGATCTCGACGCCGCGAAACAAGTGGCGACCACCTATCAACCGGAAGGCACGCCCGTGCCGGAGGTCGCTGCGTCCATTGTTCTGGCGCGGGCCGTAATGAACCTGGATGAATTCGTGACACGAGAGTAGCAAACTTTGACAGAATCTGCTATTGCGGATATCCTAGAGTCACCTACCGTTGAGAGAGGATATTCGCAATGAACGTGTCATTGACTCCCCAACTCGAGGCTTTCGTTCACAAAAAGGTCAAGTCGGGACAATATCATTCCGCAAACGAGGTCGTGCGCCAAGCCCTGCACTTGTTAAAGGAACATGATCGCGCAGATAAGATGCGCTTGGAAGAACTGCGGAGAGAGATCGCAATTGGTGTTGAACTGGCGGATCGAGGCGAGGTTGCGCCACTCGATATTGAAGAGATTAGAGCGACTGCGCGCAAGCGCGTGGCGCCCGAACGGTAAAGACGTGCTCAATGGGCGAATTCTTCCGAACTGAGGTCAGAGTTCCTGAATTGCGCGCCGATCATGGGCGTGTGATACTTCCGCGCTGAGGAATGAGCGTCGTAGGGCAGAGCGTCAAAGTTCGTTGAAATTGGACGGGAGAGGATCATGGACCCGATTTGTGAGCACGTTTTGCAGTCCCGCCGTCAGTTTTTGGCGACCTCCGCCAGCGGAATTGGCGGGTTGGCGCTGGCGACGTTGCTGCTGGGCGACGGACAACTCGCAGCAGCGGCGGCTTCGGAGGCCGTCAATCCCCTGACGCCCAGGCCGCCTCATTATGCCCCGAAGGCAAAGAGTTGCATCTTCATTTTCCTCGAAGGCGCGCCGAGTCAGATCGATCTCTTCGACCCGAAGCCGAAACTGAACGAACTGCACGGCAAGAAGCTCCCCGAGTCGCTGACCAAAGAAATCCGTTTCGCCTTTATTCAGAAGGATTCGGCGGTGCTGATGGGCAGCCCGCGCAAGTTCAAGCCCTGCGGCCAGTGCGGCATGGAACTCTCGGACCTGCTGCCGCACCTGTCTACCTGTGCGGACGACATCGCCTTGGTCCGTTCGCTGCACACCGAAGCCTTCAACCATCACCCCGGCCAGTTGATGATGAACACCGGCGTCCCGGTCTTTGGGCGGCCCAGTGTCGGCGCGTGGCTCAATTACGGCCTCGGCTGCGAATCGCAAGACCTGCCCGGCTACGTCGTGCTGACTGCCGGGCGCGGCACCAGCGGCGGCGCGTCGAACTGGACCAGCGGCTTTCTTCCGTCCACGTTCCAGGGCGTGTTGTTCCGCAATCAGGGGGAACCGGTACTGAACCTAGCCAATCCTGCGGGTATCTCCCCGGCCGTCCAACGCCAAAGCCTCGATACCCTGCGCGAACTGAACCAGCAGCGCCACGACTACACTTCCGATCCGGAGATCAACGCCCGCATCGCCGCCTACGAACTCGCGTTCCGCATGCAGTCCGCTGCGCCGGAATTGCTTGATCTCTCCAGCGAGAGTCCCGCCACGCTCGAGGCCTACGGCATCAATCGCGAAGAAGGCGACATGAAGAACGAACACGGCGGCGGCAAGGGCGAGTTTCGGGGATTCGCGACCAACTGCCTGCTGGCGCGACGCCTCGTCGAGCGTGGCGTGCGTTTCGTCAACTTATACCATGCCTCATGGGACCACCACAGCAGTCTCGATGCCGGTCTCACCTTCAACTGCAAGATGGCGGACCAGCCGGTCGCCGCAATGCTCAAGGACTTGAAGCAGCGCGGCCTGTTGGATTCCACGCTGGTCGTCTGGGGTTCGGAGTTTGGCCGCACCCCCCTCGGCGAAAACCGCATCGGTACCGTGGCCAATACGGGCCGCGACCATCATCCCATTGCGTACAGCATTTGGATGGCCGGTGGCGGTATCAAAGGCGGACAAGTCATCGGCGAAACCGACGAGATCGGCTGGAACATCGTCAAAGACCCGATCCATATCAATGACTTCCACGCGACCATCCTGCATCTCTTCGGAATGGACCACCTCCAGCTCACGTACCGCTTCAAGGGCCGCGACTTTCGCCTGACCGACGTCGCCGGCAAGGTCGTAGACAGATTGCTGGCCTGATTGGGCCAAGTCATCTAGAGGGGATTGCCTACGTGTTTTGTCAGTGCACAATCGCAGCAATTTGCGGGATTCTGACTCAGATTGAGGGGAATACCGTGGTAAACAGCACCGAGGGCGTCATTTTCCTCGCGCAGGAAAGTAAACCAAAGGAATCGTTGCCGAACCGTACGATGCGATACACCCAGCGATCAGGAACGGCGGCTCGGCAATGGCAGTCTGACCTGCGCGACAAGCTGAGTGCGCTTCTGAAAATCGACGACCTTGTCGCGCAACGTCGTGCAATCTTCCTCGACCCGCGAGAAGCCTCGGTCTCCGAAAAGGGAAAGTACCTCCTTCATGACTTGACGATTCAGTCCACGCCGGGCCGTCGCATTCCGGTCGCGCTTGCGATTCCGAAGAGTGGTGACGGCCCGTTCCCGGCGGTCGTCTGCATTCATGGTCACGGCGGAAGCCGGTTCAGTCCTTTTGACCCGCAGGCTCAGGAGAACGCCCACATCTACAAGGCGTTCGGTGCCGCGCTCGCCGAGCGCGGTTTCGTTTGCATCTCGACCGAGGTCGGACAACACGAGGTCTATGAAGCAGGTCGCACGCTCATGGGCGAACGACTCTGGGACGTGACCCGTTGCGTGGATTACCTCGAGTCATTGGACGCTCCGAAGATTCATCGCTCGCGCATCGGCTGCGCCGGGCTATCGCTGGGCGGTGAGATGGCCATGTGGCTCGGCGCGATGGACACGCGCGTGGCCGCCGTCGGCAGCGCCGGTTTCCTCACCAACATGGACCACATGGAAAAGAATCATTGTATGTGCTGGAAACTCGACGGTCTGCGAAATTTGGCGGACTGGGCCGACATCTATTCGCTGATTGCCCCCCGGCCCTTGCAGTGTCAAAATGGCTTGAACGAGCCGCCGCCGGACTTCATCGTGCCGCTGGCCCAGGTAGCTATGGCGGAAATTCAGACCATCTATCGCGATTTCCACGCCGCCGACAACGCCGTTCTCGATATCCATCCCGGCGCACACGAAATTGACTTGCCCGGCTTGCTAGCGTTCTTGGAAGCGCACCTGCACGCATCGAAACATTAACCAAGACTACAGTAGCCGGTGGGGCAGACTTTCCAGTATGCCACCTTTTCATTGTGCCGGTTGGTAGTGCACGCTTCAGCGTGTGCCGATTTCCGGCTTCGCCTTCTGCGTCGGCCGCCATTTGTCCAGAAGGTAGCGGCAATTGATCACCTTTTCGCCGAGGTCGTACGGCACGTAGTAGTATTGGTTCGAGGCCTCGAACCCGATGCGCGAATCTCGTATCTGGATTTCATATAGTCGCTTCGCCAAGCCCAATTCCGAAACAACGCAGCGCTCCATTTCATCCAAGCAAGACCGTGTATCCGCGCCTTGTGCCTCTTTCATCTTGTTTCGCGCCAGCACGAACCGCGCCTGGTTCTCCGTGCTGCGGAAATGGATTGCCGCCGCTTCGGCGACTATCAATTCCTGTGCGAGGGCGGTGCGCTCTGCCTTCGGCAACGTCAGTCGTTCCGTGTGCTTGCGTAAGGCGGCAAGCGCCTGTTCAAACCCGTTGGCCACCTTCTCGAATTGACCGATGAACACTTCCGCCGTATACACTTGCCGCCATGCCTCGAGATCGTCGTAGGGAAATCCGACCATGGTGGCGCGGTAGCCCGTGGCATCGCTCCAGAGTGGATTCGATGGACCGTACTGCATGGGCGCCGTATACACCAGTCCACCGTGGAAAGGAAATTCGCAAAACGCCGCGCTGAACTGGCGCCAGGCCTCCACGACCGCCGGTCCGGCCTGCGGTCCGAATCTTCGGATCGCGACCGTCTCTAAGGCCCCCGACACGGAAACGCCTGGGGATCGCCCCATCTCGGTGACGGCCTCGAGGTTCGGCGACGGATATCCCCCGAGCGTCCAGCTCAACATCAGCCCGTCCACACGCGCTTCCCTTAGATTCGCGATATGCTGCGCTACGTTTTCGAGCACCGGCAGATACGGTACCGCCGACAGTTCCCAGGTACAGTTGGCCTGGATTTTCGCCAACGTCTTCAGGCCGCGCGCTCGCGCCAATTCCCAATGTCGCGTCGCGCGCGGGCCGGGGCCGACGACCGAGATCGAGTACTCGCCGACGACACTGTCGATCCCGCCGCGGCTAATGGGAGTGCTCCACTCGCTCACACTCATGAAGCTCACGTCCCGCGGCAGCCGCTCGACGGCCACCGGGGCCCAGTCATCGCCCCAACCCCAGTCCCAAGCAATGAGACGGGTCTTCGCTTCGGTGTCGTGTATGCCGGCGAGCAGGCTCTCGTGCAATTCCGCGATTACCTCCGCCGGCGTGCGCTGACCACAGCGTCGGCAGTTCGCCCCGCCGCCATGCGACCAGCAATGAGTCAGGTTTTCCGAAGCCGAAATGGTGAAGAACCCGGCTAGGTCGGGTGCCGCTTCGCACACGCCCTGCACCGCATCCCGAAGATAGTCGCGCACTGACGGTTGCGACGTACACAGGGTTGCGTGGTCGCCTTCCACCACGCCTTTCAAGTCAGCGTGTGTCTCGAAAAACGGCAGCGGCATCGCGCGCGGCTCATTCAGGTAGAGGTAGATGCCCATCCCGTGCTTGCGCGCCCGCGCTACGAGCTTGCGGAGATTTTCCCGGCGCTGCTCGTAGCCGGCGCTGAGGCCGGCGTCCCACGGAAACGGCGACAACTTGTACAACACGCCTTGCAGCCAGACACCCGTCACGCCGGAGTCCGCCAGCCGCGCGAGATACCCGTCCGGAAACGGGTCCGCGCCTTCATCCAGCAACGGGTCGCCGTAGAGTGCGAAGTACGAATAGCAATAGCGCGGCGAGAACGCATTATCGGACCACACGGCCTCGCGGCGCGCTCGCGAAGCTTTGGACAAATCCGCCACAAATTGGAAGAGAGGTTCCTCGAGTTCGCCGAAACCTTCCGGGAATTCTTCTCGAATCACGCGCGCGATTTCCTGCTCGCGACGCCGGGCGGCTTCGTCCGGAAGCGCATACCGTAGCGGTTCGCAGTGCGGCTTCAATCCGCCGAGTTTCGCATACAGAAAATCGTCTTCGCGCAAGGTGAACGCGAGTTGTTCCGGCGTCCAATCCAGCAGGGTCAGCAACTGTTCATACGGCAGGAGGTGCCAGTTCCGGCGAATGATAGTAATGAACGATCTCCGCCGCTGGTCTTGCGAGATGCGCGGCGGCGCCGGCAACCCCATCGCCTGGCCCATTCGCAGCACGTCCTCCGGCTTCGCGCCCACTACCTCGCCCACGCGCTCGATGGGCGCCAATTGCCAGTTCCGCCACACGAATGCATGCAGCCGATCGGGAAACCACGGAATCGCCACCGGCTCCGGCGCAGCACCCTGTGGAAGTTCCACCCCGCCCATCAACACGCTCCCCATGATCATCAGCAATTCGCCCACGATGCCCTCCTCTGAATAAATAACGGACCCCCATCGGGCCAATTCGGAATCATCCGGCTTCATGCTCCCAGGTTATCACGCCCCGGCAGAAGCGGCAAATTCTGGACTATAGTCCCACGAGCCCTACACCGACGGCGCAACAAGCAACCCCGAATTCCAACAAAGCCCCGGCGGCGTTGTTCGACGTAGCTCTGACCGGCTTGGCCGTCTTCCAGGTCCGCGCCGATAGCTGCGTCCGCCATGCCTTGTGTAGTATCCCAACTTCCCATAGCGCATTTTTTTATATCGCCGAATAGTGTACATCCTACAGTCTACGGCCTACAGCCTACCGCCTGCTCTACGCTCTTGCCTTATTTCGTTGTTTTAGCCTTTATAGCACGCAGAGTGCAACGCCCGGGGCTATATATATAGAGGGATATTTGCAACGCGGGTTTATCCGCCTCTGGCGGGCTTGACCGCCGTAAGGC
>JACQVH010000064.1 GCA_016209895.1 Candidatus Hydrogenedentota bacterium
GCCGGCTGGAACACGCCCAGTAACCAAGCCGTGACCGTCAACGATGGACAGACCACCACCGCCAGAGCGACTTACACCCAAGTGCTTCAGAACGGTTCGCTGCAGGTAACTCTGAGTCCGCAGGGCGCGATTGACGCCGGGGCGCAATGGCGGCGCTTGGGAACCACCACTTGGTACGCCAGCGGTGCCACGGAGGGCAGCATTCCCGTCGGCCAGCATACGATCGAGTTCAAGACGGTCGCCGGCTGGAATGCACCCAACAACCAGACCGTGACCATCAATGACGGCCAGACCACGACGGCCACCGCGACGTATACGCAGGTGCTCCAGACCGGTTCGCTGCAGGTGACCCTGAGTCCGCAGGGCGCGATTGACGCCGGGGCGCAATGGCGGCGCTTGGGAACCACGACTTGGTACGCCAGCGGCGCTACGGAGAGCGGTGTTCCCGTCGGTCAACATGCCGTCGAGTTCAAAACCGTCCCTGGCTGGAATACACCCAGCAACCAGACCGTGACTATCAATGAGAGCCAAACCACCACGGCCACGGGCGCCTACGCGCAGCAGACGGGATCTCTCCAGGTGACCATTGATCCTTTGGAAGCCCGGACTGCCGGTGCCATGTGGCGTGTGGATGGCAATGGCTGGCTTGCGTCCGGTGCAACGGTCAGCGAGTTGGGCGTTGGAGCACACACCGTCGAATTCCACGAGATCGCGGGATGGTCGGTCCCTGCCGTCCAGCAAGTGAACATCCTGCCGGACCAGACTGCCTCTACGGTCGGCACTTACATTCAGAACATTGTCTTCGAGCCTCTGAACCTTTGCACGGAAATGAGCCAGGTCCGCGGCCAAATAGACGCATTTGCTACGGATTACGGTATCTCGGGGGACGATGCGGATGCGGATGGCCTCCCGGAATCGTTCGTGTTGGCTCTGATCCAATGGGTTAGCTGCCACGCAGAAGGAAGTAGCCTGGAGTTGGCGTCCCGAAACGCCTACGAAGCGAATCTGCTTTCCTTGAGCACGGAAGTGAATGGTTCCGCGCTCACGGGCTATGAGGACGGGCTGGCGGTTCTGATGCTAATCAGTCAACAGATGCAGGATACCGTCCTGACTGTGCTCGAAGGCGGTGGTATTACGTTGACGGGACAATACACGGTCGTTACCTGCGACGCAGCCGGCTCCTGTCTCCCGAAAGGACACGAATTCATCGCCGAAAGCCCCAAGAGTCTGGACGAACCGTACTCCGGCGCCGGCGATCCCGACGGGGACGGCGCATCCAATCTAGTCGAATACACCAATATTCTTAATAACGGTGGCGGAACCGATGACTTCGCCGGCGCGGCGGTCGATCCGGAGCGGGATGGGTCGGAGCCTTTGGGCGGTCCCGAAGACGTCAACCGCGATACGGTCGTAAACGCCGTGGACGTTCAGCTCGTCATCAACGGCGCCTTGGGACTGAACACAAACGGCGCAAACACGGATATCAACAGGGACAGCAGTACCAACGCTGTGGATGTGCAACTGGTGATCAACGCCGCGCTGGGACTTTGATACCAGCGACGAGGCAAGGAGGATGAAATGAAAACCTGGAATCTTGTTTCACTTACCACGCTGATCGCCGCGGTGTGCATTACCGGGCAGGCATGGGCCGTAATGTTGCCACCCAGTACCGCGGTTCCTCTCTCAGGAACCACTTCGGCCGACCGGCCGGAGCTGGCGGGCGAAGTGATTCAGGATGAGGTATCGCCCTTCGAAATCATCAGCCCCTCAAGCACAGTACTTTTCCAGGGTACGCTCCAGAAGCGGGTAGTGCGCTCGAACCTAGACGCAACGTTGGATTTCTATTATCGAATCTGCTCGACCAACAACCTGCTAACCGGAACCGTTCAGACCCTGCAAGTGAGCAGCTTCGAGGGCGTGACCGCAGACGTGGATTTCCGCACCGATGGTCTCGGGGACGTCGGACCTACCAGCGCCGCGCGCTCGGCCGACGGGAGCGTGATCACGTTCCATTTCGCCAATGGTCTGGCAACCGATGAGGAGTCGCTTTTCTTCTTCGTGAAGACTAACTCCGCGTCCTTCGCCGTAACAGGACGCGTAACGTTGGCCGATGCGAACGGCAACGTGGTCGAACAGGCGACGGCGGAGCCAGTGATTCCCCAGACGAAGGTCAAGGTGATGCCCAAGGTGCAAAGCCTGGAAGAAGAGGCCGCGGGTATTCATGGCGTAGCCGTGCTGGCGCCGGCCCCCCTTCAACCTGGCTCACAACTCTTGACAACGAAATACGTGGATTCCTCGGGGTTGCGCGTGGGCAACGAGGTGGTCACTGATCTGGCGGCCTTCGACGGGGCCGGAGGCGAATCCATCGTTGACGGTTTTGTAGCATCCAAGCTGGACCCGGGCAGCGTCTTCCTCCTGACTGAAACCGGCAAGCTCATCGGGTTGCGAGGAATCTGGGGCACGAACGGGACTAGTCATCCGCCCAGACAGGTCTTGATCTGGGGCCCATTCTACGATCACTCGATCATCGGCGATCCCACGGCCATGGCCGAAGGTCTGCGGGGCTTCGATGACCCGATTGTCGGCTTCGATGATCCGATCGTCGGCTTTGATGATCCGATCGTTGGCTTCGACGACCCGATCGTTGGCTTCGACGACCCAATCGTTGGGTTCGACGACCCGATCGTCGGCATCGGCACCGCAGGTGGCTACGTCGGCTTCGTGGGAATCGGAAGTGCGAGTGAATGGAAAGCCCCTGGCATCTTTCAGGGAATTGAAGTTCCGCTTTTCTTTGAGGCCGAAGGAATTGAAGTTCCGCTTTTCATAGAAGTCCCGCTATTCTTGGGCAATCCCGTTAAGGCCCTGACCACGCTCCGGCAGGAAGATTATTTTGGCTTTGTCGCGCTGACGGGAGGCATAGGATCGAACCTCGTCGGGATCGATCCGGGTACGCGCTTCGGCCCAGCGGGCTCGGGCTATCCTCCGCGCCTCGTCACCTTCAAGGTTGTGTCGAACGATCTATTCGCCGCTCCGCTTACGAGCATCACGGGACAGCGTCTGGCGTTTGCTACCGCCGATAACGGAGGAGGAAGCGCACTTTCCGTGGAACCGCTGGTGGTCACCGATGGCGGCAGTGACACCGTTTCCGTGCGCCTCATCCCTTCCGATGCCACCGGCGACTTATCCATGGAGGATTTCGAGGAAATTGAAGTCCCCCTGTTCATGCCGATCGTTCAACTGGCGACGGGGTCACTGTGGGGCGTGTCAGAAGATGGGCGCATTGTTTTCCTGCCGGGTTATAACCCGGAAACCGGTGAGCTGCTGAATCCGCAGGTGTTCGTTCTCGACAGAGTCACTTCGGTAGACATCGGCCCAGACGCTTATAACCTCAGGGCCTCCGGCAAATATGTCACAGTCGTGATCGAAGGGATGGATAACAGTGTGCAGGACGTCGTTCCAGGGAGCGTCAGGCTGGGAGTGGGTGAGTACGCTACCCTTGAGCCTTCGACACGATTTGTCCCGACCTATGCCGACAAGGACGGGGACGGGGATCTTGAATTAGTGGTTAAGTTTGAGCGAGCAGCGCTGGTCGCTCTCCTGCAGGAAGGCGTGGGCAACGAAGCAACCTTGGTCGTCACTTGGATCTATTACAGTGAAAACGAAGAACTCCCAGGAGGGCGATTCTCGACCACCGGTCGAGTCCTCCGTTGACCAGAGGCAGACGCCAAACAGGAGAAACGGCGCTTCAGCAACCATCGGCGACACCAAAGTGTGGTACGGATAACCGACGCCAGGGACACTCTACGCGATGACGATCGGGAGGCGGCCGGTGATTAGCATGTCTCCCGGACGACCTCGAACATCGCCACGACGTTTTCGGGCGGCACGTTGGCGAGAACGTTGTGGACTTGCTGGAAGACGAAGCCACCGCCGGGCCGCAGCGTGTGCACCTGCTCGCGAACGTGCCGTCGTACCGCGTCCGGCGTGCCGTTGGGCAACACGTGCTGCGTGTCGCAGCCGCCTCCCCAGAAGGTGATGTCGCGGCCGAAATCTTGCTTCAGCCCCGCCGCGCTCATGCCGCGGCACGAGACCTGTACCGGGTTAATCGCGTCGAGACCCGCGTCAATCAGGTCGGGCAGCAACTCGCGCACGCCCCCGCAGCAATGCAGCATGACTTTCACGTCGGCCAGTTGCTTGGCGCGCGCCCACATCCGCTGGTGGCACGGTTTGAAATATTCGCGGTACATGGCCGGCGAAATCTGCGGCCCTTCCTGCATGCCGAGATCGTCGCCGAATAAAATCACGTCTATCGAGCCGCCCACCGCGCCAAGATATCGCTCGAGGTTCGCCAGATGCACTTCGACCAACCGATCCATGAACGCATGGACCTTGTCCGGGTCCTCGGCGAGCAATGTTAAGAACCGGTCGTTTCGCCAAAAGAATTGGCCCATTTCCAAGGTGTTACCGCCGAACAAACCAATGATCGCCTTGCTCGTCGAAGCGCGTAGTTTCTTGGCCCCAGCCTCCAAACGTTCCAAACCTTCCGGCCCGTCGGCCAGCGGTCCCGGCGGCGAGGCGACGGCGCACCACATGCTCTCCCGCATCGCCGCCGGAATGTCGTCGAGGTTCTCTTGTTCGTAGTAGGGATAGTACGTTTGCTCGAAGTACAGGGCGCCCGTCGGCATCTGCGCGATGACTCGTCCGGTGCGCGATCGTAGCACCCAGCGGCTACCATCGCGCTCGGGCGCGACCCAAGCCGGCATCTGACACGGCGTACCGTCGGGCAGCACCCAGTCGTTCCAATACTGATCGTCAAGCGCAAACCCGCGGCCCAGCTCGATGGTATCCACTCCGAACCGCTCGAGCACGTCCTCGTCTACGATGGCCAATTGCTGGAGCGGATCGTAGACGCGGATGGTCTTGCGCGGCAGGCCGAGGTGGTCGCGCAGTCGCGCATAAGCAATCGCCGCAACGCCACTCGAACGATGCCCGGAGAAGTCCACCGGGACGCGGTCCGATTCACGGTGATTCAACGCTGAAAGCACCCGTTCCCTAGAAGTCATATGCGCAACCTTCCTGTTGGCGAAGCTTTTGCCGTCATTCGTTTTCAAGTTTCCTGAACCAGACAAAGTACAGTACGGCCGACAGTATTGTGATGACCACACCGGCCATGGCCGCTTCTGAAAACCGATGCAGGACCAAATATACCGGCAAGAAGTACATGGCCATCAACCACGGAATTCCGGCGGCCACGGTTGCCAGGTCCCAGGCTGCGCTCGATGGAACCGGCAGGCCCGCGTCCCGCGCCAATTCGCCGGGCTTGCCGGAGCCGAATCGCGTCTCCATCCACTCCGCACCGGTCATCACGCCCGATCGGCGAATCCACTTGCCCATGTAGGCCTTGTAAAACACGGGGATGATGAATCCCCAAATCCATTGCACCCAGAATCCCTTGAGCCCAATTACGACGAAGAGGCTGACGATCCACATGGTGCCGGTGATATCGAAATACGAGGAACTACCGGACATCGCCAACGCCCACCACGGCAGTTGCCGTTCGCCGAGGAAGTAGCTGCCGATGTTTCTCGCGGCACGGCGCTTCATCACCGTCCCCAGGATTACGACCACCGCCAGGTAGATCAAAACAACGGCCACGTCAACGGCGCTCAATCGGACAGACATCATAACGGCTCTCTCAGGATTTTCGTACCGCGTTAATGGCTTGTTGTCTCGATGATGACCGTCGCAATACTACGCGCCGGCACGGATACGGGTATGCGGCGTTCCGAACGCGCCAATTTGATCGGTTCCTCATTTCGCTCAAACAAGTCGGACTCCCACGCGCTCCTGACGCGCAGACCGCGGAACTCCAGGCGTTGCGAGGCGGCGGTAATGGACGGATTGTACAAGCGGATCAGCAAACGCTCCTGGTCATCCCGCGATAGTTCGGCAAGCACGATCGGCCCATCGTCCAAGTGTACGAACGCATCCTGCGCGCGACGCGCCCGTTTCCCGGGCTCGACCGCATTGCAAAGGATCTCCTGAACGCTGTCCGAGGCGAGGCATTCGTTTCCGAATCGGGTCGCAGCCACAGGATCAAACGCACCCTCGCGTAACTTTACTGAGAACGTAAAGGGTATCCGTCCACCCTGGGACGCTTTGTAGTTCGTATGCCAGTAGTTATTGAAGACATACGCGAAGACCAAGCCCCGGTTATTATCCAGTTTTCCGGGCCACACCCCGCGATTCAGCACGCCGACGGTAAACAATGGCGCCTCGCGTGTGGCGACGTAGGCGGAGTTGAGGTCATCGGTAACGGCCATGAAGCTGTTAACGGAATACCACTCGCGGCAGGCTCCGGGTAACTGCTCACGGTCGGCCTCGACGATACCGTACGGCAGGTCGAGAAAGGTCTTCACCGCTTCCGGCTTGTCGAGCCAAAATGGAAACGCGAAGTAACCCGCTTCCTTCTGCGTGGTCTCCGCCTTATCCAACACGTTTGAGAAATCCAGGTGGCCATCTTCGTGGATAGTGCAGTAGGTTTCCACGGGCGCTACGCACTCGCCTCGACGGCTAATTTGCAGGACGGCGCAGAACGGGCCGTTGGCCACCAGCTTTACGTGGGCCTCGGTGTGCGTTACCGGTTGCAACGCGGGCGCGGGAGTAGCCCCCGGATGAACCAGCGAGGTATTCTCGCCGCCCGTTACGTACAGGAATTGATTGATCCCATATCCGGCGGACGTATCCACCCATTCCCGATGAGTTTTCAAATCCTCGATGCTGATTAGCGCGCCGGTCTTCGGATCAATCTGGTACCGGAAATTCGCCGACTCAAAAGTGTAAGAATCCGCACCAGGACGCAATACGCCCACCGGGTCTTGAGCCGCTTTTCGCGACGCCACGGCGTAACAGCGATAACCCATGGCTGGAACGTTCGCCGCAACAAAATACGTACAGCCAGCGTATTGGAACGAGGGCATATTCCGCCCAGTGACGAAGTCCCGAATACTGACATTGCCTCTCGCATCCGGTACGGCCGTTACTATATCTCGCGGCCATGAGAACTCATTGGCGACCGCAATCGAATGCCCCACACGCTTGCGTTGACGCCCGGCGCCAGATAGTTCCTCGAAAGCCGCCTGACCGGAGCGCAAGGCGAGCTCTTCCGCTTCTTTATCCGCACGCTGCGCGTAAGCCGCCTTATACGCCCACTGTTTTTGGGTCTGCTCGTCCTGGGGATGGCTGATGCTGCCGGCGGCGCCCCAAGTGTGTTCGTCATAATAGATAGCATCCTTCCAGGCTTCGGCGAAGGCCTCTTTCGGATACTCCCAGTGCGATTTGTGCGCCGCGGCCAAGGCATGCCAGCGAGACGCGGCATTCAGACGCGCCTTGGCGAGCCGCGCGACGCCGGTTTCCAGGGCCGACGAGGCCGCCCCGTCCTCCCAGTAGGCCCCCATGTCGCCGCGCAGCGTAGGCAAACTTTGGCCAAAGTTCTGTTCTACATACTCGAAGAACTCGGCGGCGCGGCACACGATGATCCGAGGATAGCTCCATGTCTTGTTCCATTCCTCCGCGACCTCGATGAAATGCGGCGTCACGGACTCGTTATCCCAGAATGCTCCGTTCCCGTATATGGCGTCGCCGGGATAATCCGGGCGATCGATGGCGTGAATCCAGCCCGGCAACTTTTCCTGCAGAACGGGGACGCTATCGCGGAGCCCGATCACCTGCGCCTGACCGTAAGACCTCGTAAATATGGCCAGCACGCGCGAGCCATCCAACCCTTCCCACCAAAACGGCGACTGTACCATCCGCGGGTCCGCGTGATTCCATACCGGACCACGATCATTGTTGATTCCGTCCACGAAGTACTTCACCCCGGCCTGCTTCAGAAACATTGGCAGCGTGCCAACCATGCTAGGCACGTCCGTGACCGTTCCCACCACTACTGGGACATGGTGCGAAGTGGCAAATTCCTGCGCGGGCGCCAACACCTTGGCTAATTCCTCACCGGTGCAAAGGCCGGTAAGCATGTTGAGATAGAGGCTCGTGAGCCCGACCCGACCTTCCGTGATGCGGCGTTCGAGTTCCGCGAAGGCATCGGGGTCCCGCTCGCGATACCAGTCGGCTTGGGCGAAGACTTCCAAATTCCATTTGAAATCCGGATTACTCTCGCAGGCCTTCAGCGCAGCCGTCGTGTTTTCGTGGTGACGAACGAAGATTTTCTCCTGAAGATCGGTGTAGCCGATGTCGGTGTGCGTGGAGGGGGCCACGTAAATCTTCCACAACCGTTCCGGGCGTCCTTCGAATACCGCCTCGGAGGTTTTGTGCGCTGTGCGGACCGTAACCTTTTGCTGAGCTACCTGAATGAAAGGCGGCACGAGCAAGTAGAAGCTGGTTATACCCTGACCGACGCGAATTTCCTTCGTCGTCTCCCCAACCGATATCTCGGCGTCACCTTCGAGGCCGTTGTTGTGCACATTGACGCGCACGGCTTGTCGCATGTCCGCAGCGGATCCCGAGAAGAACGGTGTACTTGAGGCTTCTACGTGGTCAATCAGAACACCCTTCTGCACGGAGGCGCTCGCCGCGAACGGCAACAGGAGCAGAATCGGCAACCACGTGACGATAGTGTGCAGAATCATCATGATACATTCCTCCCCTGGGCGATGTGATACACAAACCCCAGACGATAATATACCCGTTTGGCCCACTCGGGCCAAGATTTGGGATTGAGCCGTGGCCAATCAATGCGGTAGATTCAACCATTGTGGGAAGATTGGGAGTCTTCAAAATGCACAAGCGAATCACCCGACGGACATTTATCAAACAGGTTTCGGTCGCCGGCATAGCTGTGCCACTCATTCTGCCTCGACTGAGCTTCGCGCCGCCGCCTTCGAGCCGACTGCAACATGCCGCGATCGGCGTGGGGGGCCAGGGCGCCTACGACTTGGGCCACATCGAGAACAGCGGCAAAGTGGATGTCATCGCGCTCTGCGATGTTGATGAGATAAACTTACAGAAGGCGGCCCAGACTTATCCGTCCGCTCGGCTGTATCGCGATTGGCGCGAGATGCTCGAGAAGGAAGAGAAAAACATAGATTCGGTCAACGTGTCCACGCCGGACCACACCCACGCGCCCGCGGCGATGACCGCGATTCGAAAAGGAAAGCATGTTTTTTGTGAGAAGCCGCTGACCCACGAGGTGTACGAAGCGCGCAAGCTTGCGCTGGCCGCTCGGAGAAGACGCGTGGCCACGCAGATGGGTATTCAAATCCATTCCCATGATGCCTATCGCACCGCCGTACATTGGCTCAAAGAAGGGGCAATCGGCAAAGTCAAGGAATGGCACTCCTGGAGCGGCGCCGTCTATACCACCGAAGATAAGAAGCGTCCCGAAGGGTCTGACCCGATTCCCCCGCATATCCACTGGGATTTGTGGCTCGGCGTCGCGCCCGAACGCCCGTACAAGAAGGACGTCTACCATCCGTTCTGGTGGCGACGCTGGCGGGATTTCGGCGGCGGTGCGATGGGTGATTTCGGTTGCCACATCTTTGACCCCGTCTTCACTGCCCTCGACATCGGCGCCTCGCTCACCGTGGCCTGCGAGGCCGAATGCATCAGCGACGAAGTCTGGCCCGAATGGATCAAGGCGCAATACGTCTTCCCAGGCACCGCGTTGACTGCTGGAAAGACGATCTTCGCCACCTGGACCGATGGCGGCAAGAAGCCGGCGGCAAACCTGTCGCCGCATTTACGCAACGGATACGAACTCCCCGCGAGCGGCTCGATGATCATTGGCGAAGAAGGTACGCTGATTCTGCCTCACGTCGGCACGCCGCTGCTTTTCCCGGAAGAGAAGTTCAAGAACTATCCGCAGCCCACGCTGGAACCAAAGAACCACTACCACGAATTCGTCGAGGCGGCGCTCGGCAACGGCGTGGCCGGCGCGAACTTCGATTTCTCCGGTCCGCTGACTGAAGCCGTGCTGCTTGCCAACGTCGCCAATCGATTCCCCGGTAAAACCCTCGAATGGAACGCCAAACGACTGCGCTTTACCAACTGCCCCGAAGCGAATGAATACCTCCGGAGACGCTACCGCAAAGGCTGGAAAGTCCGAGGGCTTTGACGGCTCAGCACTGGGGAGAGACTGTCGTGAATCCATTTCGCCGTAAGCGCATATCATTTTCGGTCGGTGTTGCCATGTTCATTATTTCTATGCACGCTTGCGCGGAGTTACCGAAGGCGCAGGGATACCAGGGCATTTGGTACAGCAACGAAGCCACCCATGACGAGTATGTCTACAAATACTCCGGTGGCTTGGGCACGTACTGCGCCGATCACATCCCGATCGCTGTTTATGCGCCTGCCGTCCGCAAGACATTCTTCGTATACGGCGGCGTGAATCCGGAGAGCGTCTCTCTGCTGGAAATGGTTAGCTTCTACGATCACGCCACGGGCACTGTGCCTCGTCCCACGATTCTGCTCGATAAGAAGACCGCGGACGCTCACGATAATCCGGTCATCTCGCTGGATGCGCAAGGCTACGTGTGGGTCTTCGCCAGTTCACATGGAACGGCGCGGCCCTCGTACATTTTCAAGAGCAAGGCGCCGTACAACGTGGATGATTTTGCGCTCGTCGTCAAGACCAATTTCTCCTATCCGCAACCGTGGTACGTCCCCGAACACGGATTCTTCTTCCTGCACACGCGCTACGAGAACGGTCGGGCGCTCTATTGGATGACCAGTGTTGACGGCGCGGCTTGGTCGCAGGGGAAACTGCTCTCCCATATCGAGGAAGGCCATTACCAGGTCAGTTGGCCATACGGCGCAAAACTTGGTACGGCTTTCAACTACCATCCCAAAGGCCAGGGTCTCAACTTCCGCACGAATCTCTACTACGTGGAGACGAACGTGCGCGACGGCGACAAGGCTGCGTGGCTCAATGCGCGGGGTGAATCGGTTGAGACGCCGGTGACCGCAGTGGCCAATGCCGCGTTGGTTCATGATTATCAGGCGGAAGGTCTCAAGGTGTATATCCAAGACGTGAATTACGACGTCAAAGGGCGGCCGATCATCCTCTATCTCACGAGTAAGGGGTGGCAACCGGGACCGCAGAACGGGCCGCACACGTGGCGGGTG
The DNA here is from genome assembly GCA_016209895.1 of Candidatus Hydrogenedentota bacterium. Lineage (GTDB taxonomy): Bacteria > Hydrogenedentota > Hydrogenedentia > Hydrogenedentales > SLHB01 > JACQVH01. The sequence goes on from JACQVH010000064.1 coordinate 11,143, forward strand.
GCGCATTGGACCGACACGGCGTGGGCGTTTCATGACGTGACCACTTCGGATAACAATTACGACACAGGGTGTCTGCACGCCGAGCCGGACGGTGCTTGGCGGATCATCGGTCCCACCGAAACCGGCCCGCAACCGTTCAACCCGGGTGGCGAGATCGCCATGTGGACGAGCCAGGACCGCGGGAACACCTGGACGAAGGTTCGGCAACTTACGCGGGGAAGCGCCTACAATCACACGTTCGTGCGCCGACCCTTGAACGCACACCCCGAATTCTACGCCGTCTGGGCGGACGGGCACGCGCGGCAGCGCTCCGAATCGCGGCTCTACTTCTGCAACCAAACCGGCGACCGGGTATGGCGACTACCGTTTCAGATAGACGCCGAATTCGCCGCACCGGAACTGCTCGAATCCAAATAGTGCGGATCGCCCAGCCTACTTGGACAAAAGCGTGCCTATGATTTTTCCGATGTCCGTGTTGTCCAGGTATTTGCCGCGCTTGGGGTCGGTGTGCGTGGCGGCTTTTTTGAAGGCATCGGCACCGGCGCCACGGACGTAGAGAGGCACCAGGCTATTCGTGTGTTCGTCGGTGAACCACTCCACTCCGGGCAGTTTGCCTTTGCCGTTGTTCTGGACTGGCTTCCAATCCGGATTTGAACCCGGACCGGTTAGGTACCCGGTCTCGTGGTCGGCGGTGATGACGACCAAGGTTTCGTTCCAGTTGCTATTGGCTTCGACCCACGCGGCCACGGCCTCGATTGCGGAAACGAAATCCATCGTTTCCTCGATCAGCCGGCCCAATTGGTGATCGTGGCTGGCCCAGTCAATGGCGCCGCCTTCGACCATGAGGAACAGTCCGTCCGGGTCATTATCGAGCACGTTCAGCGCGGCGCGCGTCATTTCGGCCAAGGTGGGCACGGTCTTTAGAGGAGGCGTCTGACCGGGGTTATCATCGGCGGCATTACCGTCTACACTGGTTCGCTCCTGCTGGAGGGTGACCTCGACCTGCGCCACGCCGAGCACGCGC